>CAXTTL010000026.1:0-8373 GCA_964247135.1 uncultured Deinococcales bacterium
GTTTGACAATCATCTGGCGTCTCTTTCAGAAGTGTGGCTCGAGCGTTTATCTTGCCCGTGATGGGAAGAGGACATCCCATCACGGTTGAGGCAACGGATTACTTGGCTTTGATTTGGGTCACGGCTTTGGTCAGAATGCCTTCATAGTCGGGTTGGGCGTTTTGCACGGTCAGCGAAATCGCCGAACCCCAAGGGTCCCAAACCTTGCCCATTTCTGGAATGTTTGGCATTGGAATGCCTTTTTTGATGGCGGCGCCAAAACCCGTGGCGACGGGGTCGGATTTGAGTTCATTGATGGCTTTTTTGGATACGGGAATGCGTCCGCCGACCTTGTTCATGGCAAGCTGGCTGGTGCTGCTGGCGAGGAATTGCGCCAGGCTGGCGGCGGCTTTCTTGTCTTTGGCGTAAGCGCTGACCAACGCGCCCTGAATGCCTACAAACGGCGAGAAGTCACGGACCGCACCGGTTGGACGGGGTGGAATGCCAATGCCGAAGTCAATGCCGGCTTTTTTGACATCGCCCACATCCCAGGGTCCGGTCAGCCACATGGCAAGTTTGTTGCGCAGGAACAAGTCTTTTTGCACTTGACCGTCTTGTGTGCCGTCTGGAATCAGGTTGAGTTTGAACCTGAAGTCGTTGACCAATTTTGCGCCCTTGATCGCGCCAGCGTTGCCCAGTCCGACATCGCTTGGGTTCAGTGCGCCTTTGCTATCCTTGCCGAAAACGTAAGCGCCCATTGCCGAGTAAAAACCGAACATGGAGTACGGCTGGCTGATGTTGCCCAAGAAACCAAATTGTTGTTCTCCAGCATTGGTCAAACCCTGGGCGGTTTTGATAAAGGCACTCCAATTTTTGGGAATGCCGCCTGGCAGCAGTTTCTTGTTGTAAATCACGGCGACCGCTTCACCGAAAGCTGGAAATCCAAGCAGGCTGCCGTTGTAACTGAGCGCGTCCATGCTCGAGGCTGGCGTGTCCGATTTCTGGCTGGCGCTCATGTATTGCGCGACTGGCTCGAGCACCCCGGCGGCGGCGAGCGGTCCGATGCGGTCGTGTGGCACCAGGGCGATCACGTCTGGTCCCGAACCAGTTGGGGCGCTTTGGGTCAGTTTGGTGTTGATTTCACCGAAAGGGATGAAGGTCACTTCGACGCTGCGTCCCTTGCCCGCAGCACTGGCTTCAAAGCGTTTGGCGGTGTCGGTCACCCAGCTTAACTCTGGTCCTTCCAGCGAGGTCCAGATGACGAGTTTGTTGTCGGCGGCGTGTCCGATAAGGGTGACGCCGAAAGCCGACAGCATGGTGGCAACAAGCAGTTTCTTTTTCATGATTACTCCTTTGGTTTTTTGGAAATCGTTTTCCATATTGGAACTATTTCTGACTTTTGTCAAGACCTCAAGGTTTTGCGGACAAAAGTTCACAAATGGCTTTCCCCGAAATGAAGATATTGGCTGCAAGGTGTGCCTTGCGCACCATGAACACGTTATTGACGGTGCGCAAGGCGCACCCTACAGTCTTAATGTTTTGAAATGAACAGCGATAGTTTCTCGAGAGATCGACAGTTTTTTGGAGGTATTCAAGGTTTGGCTTGAATCTAAATTCTCGAGCCGCAAAATAGTGTTTTGGCGCTGTAATTCGGATTTTTCAAGCAAAGTTAATCGGTTTTTTATGGTGCTGGTTTTCTCGAGATCAACCTGCTATGCTCTGAAATAACCATGAAGAAATCGTTTTCCCTTTTGCTGCCGACTTGGCAAAAAAGCACCGTTCGAGCCGTCCTCATTCTGGCGGCATTGCTGTGCGCCCATTCCCTCGGAGAAACCTCCATGCCAAAATTACCCCCAGGTTTGGACATCGCCATTGGTCGCCCGATTTATGCCCAAAAAACGACAGACCCTGACCTTGGCAAGGTGCTCGATGGCGACACCGAAAGTTTGTGGTGTCCAGGCAAAACCCTGCGCTCTTACAGCCTCAAAATCGATTTGGGACTCGAGCGCCGATTGACGGGAACAGGCATCACCTGGGGCAGCGCCGCACAGTTCACCAGCCGTTTTGAAGTGTTGCAAGGCTCGAGCTGGAAGGCGCTGCAAACAACCGCCGAAAACGTGCAAGCGTTTGAGACTCGAGTTGCCAGTTTTGATGCCAGCGCCAGGTACGTGCGGTTGACCGTGAGCGGCAGCAAAAAACTGCCTTGCATTGCTGCGTTGCGCGTGTTTGCTCAACCATCCGCGCCAATGGTGATTGGTCATGATCTTTCGACCCTGATTCAACTCGAGGATGTCGGCAAAACCTTTTCGGAGGCTGGTGTGACCGCCCCAGCCGAGCAAATTTTAAAACGCTATAACGCCAATTTGGTGCGTTTGCGCTTGTGGGTCAACCCAGAACAACATTTTAACAACCTCGCGCAAGTCAAACGTATGGCATTGCGCATCAAAGCCGCAGGCATGAAATTTTTACTTGATCTGCATTACTCCGACACCTGGGCAGACCCAGGGCATCAAGAGATTCCCAAAGCCTGGGTTGGGCAAGACTTGAGCACCCTGGCGCAAACGGTGCGCGATTACACCAAAAGCGTGCTCGAGGAACTGAACGCCCAAAACACCCCGCCCGACATGGTGCAGGTCGGCAACGAAATCACCAACGGAATGCTGTATCCGCTTGGGCAAATTAACGGCTCGAGCCAAAGTGGTTTTGAAGCTTTTGCGACGCTGGTGAAAGCTGGTATTGCTGGCGTGCGTGACGCAACGCCAGCAGGGCAGAACATTGAGATCATGATTCACATTGACCGAGGCTCGAACGCGTTTTTGGCGACCTCGTTTTTTGAAAAACTCGAGACATCGGGCGCAAAATTTGATCTGATTGGGCTTTCGTATTATCCGTACTGGAATGGCAGTTTGAGCAGTTTGAAGGGCAGTTTGGACGCCCTCGCCAAACGCTTTAAGAAGCCAATTTATATCGCCGAAACCGCGTACCCGCATACCCTGAAAGACGCCGACAATTACCCCAACGTGATCGGCGCAGGGGCAGCACTCCCCGCCGCCTACAGTCCAACGCCACAAGGACAAGCCCTGTTCTTGCGCGATTTAATGTCTATCGTGGCACGCACCCCAAATCAATTGGGGCGCGGCATCATTTACTGGGAGAGCGCCTGGATTCCTGGCATCGGTTGGAAACCAGGTGATGGCAACGCCTGGGACAACCAAGCTTTGTTTGACCAGAACGGCGTCGCGCTCGAGTCCCTGAACACATTCCGTTAGAATAAAGCCCGAGGTTTGGATTGATGAACGCCAAAAAATCGCTTAGAACCAGCAAACCAAACACCAGCAAACCCGTGACCATCAAAGACGTGGCAGCCGAGGCGGGCGTGACCCCTGGCACGGTTTCCAAAGTTTTAACCGCCAACGATTACAGCGCCAGCGCCGCCACCAGCGCCAAAGTGAAAGCTGCCGCGAAAAAATTGGGTTACGTGCCAAACAGCAGTGCCAGCAATTTACGCAATCGGCGCAGCGGTCAGATTGGCATTGTGCTGAACGAACTCGACAGCTCTGGGCGTTCGATGGCGCTCCAAATCAGCGGTTTGCAAATGTCGAGCCTCGAGATTGTTCAGATCAGTTTTGACGGCGCGGTGCTGGCGGGTTTGACCGGCGCGATTCGGCGGCACAAGCAAGGTTCGTTTGTGATTTACCCGCAACCGACCAACCCAAGCGAGGACGACATGCACCGTTACATGGATCGACGTGTTGAGGGGTTTGTGGTGCGCACCGACCCGCGCACGTCGAACAGATTGCTGACCGAGCTTGACCCCAGCCGCGTGCCAATGGTCGCCCTCTGGACGCAGGATGTGCCGCCAGGCGTGGGTTACAGCGACGTTGACCATGTGGGCGGCGCAAAACTGGCGGTACAGCACCTCCTCGAGCTTGGGCATCGGCATATTGCCTATTTTGGTGATGGTGTTGGCAGCGGTCACAAGCATTTTGAATTGCGCCACACAGGGTATCTCGAGGTTCTAAAAGAGGCTGGACTGTCCGTTTATGGGGTTTCGGATGCGCTTCAGGTGCGCGGACTGATGAAGGCAACCGATGCGGTGACGGCGGTGTTTGCACCCACGGATTTGCAGGCGGCGGTGCTGGCTCAGGATTTAATCAATCTTGGCGTGCGGATTCCAGAGGACATTTCACTGGTCGGTTTTGACGATATTTTCGGCTCGGATTTTATCGCGGGCGGCTTGACCACCGTCTACCATCCGGTGCGCGAGATGGCGGAAATGGCGGTCGATAACCTCATGGCTTTGATTCGCGGTGAAACCGTGGCGAAATGCCGCACGATCATTCCGACGCGCCTGATCGTTCGCGCCAGCAGCAGAGCACTTTGAGCAACTCGAGCAAAAATGCTGGGATTTTGCTCTTCCATTGAGGCTTGTAATCGTTTACACTTCCGAATGTGATCGATGCTTTAACCCAAAAACACGACGTTCGTGTGACCGTGGAGGTCATGTACTCCCCTGGTCACTCGAGGGCGGGCGCGTACTTTTACATTTACTTTATTCGGATCGAAAATTTTGGCGCCGTGACCGCGCAACTCTTGCGTCGCCACTGGTTTATTCGTGATGCCACGGGTCACACCCAGGAGGTCGAGGGCGAGGGCGTCATCGGCGAACAGCCGATCCTCGAGCCTGGCGCGTCATTTCAGTACCATTCGGGCGTGCCGATTTCCAGCACCCCGGGGACAATGCACGGTTATTACACGTTCAAAGACGAGTTTGGCGCAGAATTTAGAGCTAAAGTTCCAGCCTTTGAATTGCCACAACCCAGCCCTTTGGTTGCCGCCAACGATTCGCGTCCAGCCGTCAAACGTGTGGTCAACTGAGAATCAGTACAAACGCTCCTCGTAAGCCGTCTCGAGTAAACCTTGCATGTCGTGTTGGTTGATCCCAGCGCTTTTCGCATGGTCTGCCAGCATTGTCCCTCGAGCGGTCAGGGTTTGGGCAGCCGTCCAGGTTTCGGGCTGCCACAGGCTCGAGCGTTTAAAAGCCTTGCCGCATTGCAAATAAACCTCTTCGGTATCAATCACGATTACAAATTTCGGGGTTTTGCCGCCCACCGCAAACGACTCGAGCAAGCTTTGGTCCTGCACCAAACGCGCCTGCCCGTTGACCCGCAGCGTCTCGAGCACACTTGGAATCAAGAAAATCAGACCGACTCGCGGATTCTCGAGGATGTTGCGTGCCGAATCCAGACGGTTGTTGCCGTTGCGTTCTGGAATTGCCAGCGTGTTGGCAGACAAAACCTGTACAAAACCTGGTGCGTCACCTCTGGGCGTGACATCGCACCAACCTGCGGCGCTCGAGGTGCTGAGCATTAACATGGGTGAGGCAGCAATAAATTCTCGGCAGTGCGCGTCCAAACCCGAGCGTTGCTTGTTGCGAGCCACCAAAGACACTTCGCCGTGCAACGCGAGCAATTCATCGAGATTGGTGATCGTATTTTCAAAATTCATGCGCTCAGTTTAACGCTTTGGTTTCTCGAGCGACACCAGCACGTTTTGATTCTTGCCCGTTTCGCCGACTTTCAAGACCGTGCTGCCTTCCAGATTTTGCACAAAACACAACTCGCTTGAAGCGTCACAGACATAGACTTGCGCCTCGAGCCTGAGGTCGTAACTGCCGACTTTGGCACTTTTTGGAACGCGTATTTTCAACTCGAGTGGGTCGATGCTTTCCAGATAATGCTCTGGGTCTTTGGCGGCAGCTTTGCCCTCTTTAATCGTGATGACGAGCGGTTTTTTATTGAACGGGTTCTCGAGCGTGATGACCGAATCGGCGCGTAAATTGAGCCACAAGCCCGAAGCCTGCGCAAACTCGAGCCGTACCAGCGTGGTGTCGCCTGGATTGGCAAAATTGATCCCTGGGGCAATTTTGGAAAACGCTGCCAACGCCAAACCCGAGCAGCACAAAATCAATACCATGAACACTTTCATGGCTTCACTTTAGCTCGAAAAAAGTGTCTGATGTGTGAATCTAAATCCTGTGGTTTGTTTCAGCGTCCAGGGCAAGTTTTTTTGGGAGTTGGCACATCTGATATACTAAACAGACATACTCGAGATTCTTGGAGGAACGTATGAAAAAATGGATGCTGTTGCTCGTCGCCGTCATTGGTTTGAGTTCGTTCGCCTCGGCACAACAATTTACCGTGAAATTGGGAGCCGCCCTGACCTTTGGCACCGAAGTTTCTTTTGGCGCAAACCTTGGACTTCGCACGCCCAGTTTCTTGAAGTTCTCCAAAACCCTCGGCGTTGGCATTCGGGTCGATGTCGCCGCCGATTTTGGTTCTGGGTTTACAGGTTTTGCCACGCTTTCGCCCGTATTAAACATCGAGCTTGACAAGAACACCCTGATTTACCTTGGACCGACGGCTGGTTTGTCTTTTGGCGGTCAAAATCCACTTTTCCTGTTTGGCGCCGACCTGGGCTTCAAATACGCCGTCAGTCCGTATATTGGCGTTTATGCCGACGGTAAATTGATCTTTGTTCCCATTTTTGTCGCCGCTTTTGACCTGGGCGCGAATTACAACCTCAGCCAAGAACTCTCAATCTACCTCGAGTTTCAGGGCGGACTGAACCCAGTCGGTTTTAACCCAGGCGTGGGTTTGGGCTTAAACATCAAGTTTTAAAACTTGAATTTGGAAAGCCAGCCTCGAGATTTCAGGCTGGCTTTTTTGCTGCGACTTTAGGGTGTCAGGCGGTTGCGATCCCGTGGGAAAGCCCTGGCGTAACGCACGTTCTGAATGCCCAGAATTTTTGCGGTCAGACGCTCCGCACCAATCGCCAAGCCACCGTGCGGCGGCATTCCGTGCTTGAAGACCTCGAGGTACGCGCCAAAACCGTCGGCTTGGACTTTTTTGGCTTTCATGCGCTCGAGCAGCATCTCGTACTCGTGAACGCGCTGACCGCCAGAGGTGATTTCGATGCCCCTGAACAGCAAGTCAAAGCTGCGGGTCAAACCGTCCTCGGTTGGGTAAGCGTAAAACGGTCGCGCATCTTGAGGGTAGCGCGTGACAAACACAAAATCGCTACCTTCGGTCTCGAGAAAGTGACGCGACAAAATCCGTTCGCCCTCGGGGTCAATGTCTTTGCCACCAACGGCGTAATTGTATTTTTCTTTGATTAGCGCTCGAGCCTCGAGTAAACCAATTCTTGGGAATCGATCTGGCACGACGGGCGCGGTTGTTCCCAAAACCTCGAGTTCTGGGGCGCAGGTGTCCGCCATGTGCTGCATCATGGTTTTCAGGACGCGCTCTTCGGTCTGCATCACGTCCTCTTCAGATTCGATAAAACCCATTTCAAAATCGAGCGAGAGGTACTCGTTGAGGTGACGACTGGTCGCGTGTTCTTCGGCGCGGAACACGGGCGCACATTCAAACACGCGCTCGAAGACGCCGACCATGATTTGCTTGTAGACTTGCGGGCTTTGCGCCAAATAGGCTTTTTTCTCGAAATAATCGACTTCAAACAAACTCGCGCCGCCCTCTGCGCCAGCCGAAACGATTTTGGGCGTGAAAATTTCGGTGAAACCCTCGAGCGTGAGTTGCCTGCGGAAACCCTCGACGATTGCCGCTTGAACCCGCAGCACCGCCCGTTCTTTGATGCCGCGCAAACTGACGTAACGGTAATCCAAGAGCGTTTCTGGGTTGGCACGCCATTCCTCTTTGCTGACCTCAATCGGCGCGGGTTCGACGGCTCTCGAGATCACCTCGAATTCGCCGCATTGCACTTCCAGACCGCCAGGGGCTTTGGCGTTCTCGACGACTTTACCCGTAATCCGCACGCTCGATTCCGGCATTGGCACATCAATTTTTTTATCCAGCACGCACTGCGCCAAACCCGTGCGATCCCGCAAAATCACAAATTGAATCCCGCCCAAATCCCGCCGCCAGTGCACCCAACCCTCGAGCGTGACGGTTTGAGAAATATTGTTCTTTAAATCTTGTGCCAATGTTCGCATGTTGTAACTCCTTTAAAATTTGAAATCTAAAAACCCGAGTGACCAATCAAAAACCCCGTGAGCAGCGTTCCTCACGGGGCATCAATCTCGAAACGAACCCAAAAACAGGCTGCGTCGAAGTTGTGATTTGTTTTCTCGAGATACCATCATTTGCTGCCTCCACGACGTAAAAAAACCCGCACGGTGTGGTGCGGGGTTCAGTCACAAACTGACGCCCCGACGATCAATGATCGTCGTCGTTGCGGTTGTTGCGGGTTAAAGCGGTGACCATCACTTCGAGTATACGGGGTGAGCGTTTTAGGGTCAAGAAGCGACCCTGCCCGAAGGTGCGTTTTAGGGTCAAGAAGCGACCCTGCCCGAAGGTGCGTTTTAGGGTCAAGAAG
>CAXTTL010000026.1:8473-31823 GCA_964247135.1 uncultured Deinococcales bacterium
CGACCCTGCCCGAAGGTGCGTTTTAGGGTCAAGAACAGTTGTTCGGTTGTTAAGCGACCTTAACCCAAGTCTAAGACCATCCCCTACGCCGTCCTTTGTGTCAAAATGGGTCATGGAATCCTTGCAGATTCGTCAAGCCAGCCCGCTCGATGCGCGGCGCCTTTGCGAGATTTACAATTGGTATGTTTTGAACACCATCATCACCTTTGAACTCGAGCCAATCTCGAGCAGCGAAATGACTGAACGCATTGTGCAAAAGCTCGAGAGGTACGATTGGTTGGTGGGCGAGCACGACCGTGAGATTGTTGGTTATGCCTACGCAGGTTCGTTTCGTGCTCGGGCAGCCTATGACCACAGCACCGAGTTAAGTGTTTATTTGGATCACAGCAAAACGGGTCAGGGTTTTGGTCTGATCTTGTACCAGGCAATGATTGAGCGTTGCCATGCGCTTGGATTTAAGGAATTGATTGGCGGCGTTGCCCTGCCCAACGAGACGAGCGTGAAATTGCACGAGCGGCTCGGTTTTCAAAAAATTGGCGTGTTCTCGAGGGTTGGTTTTAAGTTTGAACGCTACATCGATGTTGGGTTTTGGCAACTGTCACTTTGATGCTTTGTGCTGACGGTAGCGTCTAATTAAAACATTGGTCGAACTGTCATGCTCGAGTTTGGGTTCAGTCTCACTCGAGAGTTCTGGTTCGATTCTTTGCGCCAGGACTTTACCCAACTCCACGCCCCACTGATCAAAAGAGTTGATGTCCCAAATGACGCCTTGGACAAAAACCTTGTGCTCGTACAGGGCAATCAGTGCGCCCAGGCAGTGCGGCGTGAGTTTTTCCGCGAGGATGGTGTTGCTCGGGCGGTTGCCATCAAACACGCGATGCGGAATCAATTCTGGTTTGACACCGTCGCTGGCGACCTGTTCGGCGGTTTTACCGAATGCCAGCGCTTGGGTTTGCGCAAAAACATTTGCCATCAAAATATCGTGGTGAGGCTCGAGTGGGTTGAGGCTTTGCATGAAGCCAATAAAATCGCACGGGATCAGTTTGGTGCCTTGGTGGATGAGCTGGTAAAACGCGTGTTGTCCGTTCGTGCCTGGTTGCCCCCAAATCACAGGACCGGTCTGGTAATCGGTCGTTTCACCTTTGATCGTGATGTGTTTGCCGTTGGATTCCATGTCGAGTTGTTGAAGGTAGGCGCTGAAGTAGGTGAGGTAATGGTCGTAAGGCAGCACCGCGAGACTCTGGGCGTCAAAGAAATTGTTGTACCACAAGCCGAGCAGCGCCATGATGACGGGCATGTTTTGCTCGAGTGGCGCGGTTTTGAAGTGGGTGTCCATGTCGTGAAAACCGGAAAGCATCTGCTTGAAGTGGTCCGATCCAATGGCGATCATCAAGCTTAAACCAACCGCAGAATCCATCGAGTAACGCCCGCCGACCCAATCCCAAAAACCGAACATGTTGTTGGTGTCAATGCCGAACTTGGCGACCTCGCTGGCGTTGGTGGAGACTGCCACAAAATGCCGTGCCACCGCCGCGTCATCTTCCAGACTTTCCAAGCACCAAGCCCTGGCAGAGTTCGCGTTGGTCATCGTCTCGAGGGTGGTGAAGGTTTTGGAGCAGACGATAAACAGGGTTTCTTCAGGATTTAAATCCCTGGTCGCCTCGACAAAATCCGTGCCGTCCACGTTCGAGACGAAGCGACACTCGAGGTTGCGCTCAGAGTAAAACCCGAGCGCTTTGTACGCCATGACCGGACCCAAATCGCTGCCGCCGATGCCGATGTTGACAATGGTTTTGATGCGTTTGCCCGTAAAACCGAGCCATGCGCCCGTGCGGATTTGATCGGCGAACGCCGCCATTTTGTCCAGCACCGCATGAACTTCGGGGACAATATTCACGCCATCCACCAAAATAACTGCATCTCGAGGGGCGCGAAGTGCTGTGTGAAGCACAGCGCGGTTTTCGGTGATGTTGATTTTTTCACCAGCGAACATGGCGTTTATTTTCGCGCTCAAACCCGCGTCTTTTGCCAGCTCGATCAGCAATGAAAGTGTTTGGTCATTGACCCGATTTTTCGAGTAATCCAAGTACAAACCCACCGCCTCAAGCGTTAGGCGTGTTCCCCTGGTTGGGTCACTGGAAAATAAATCTCGCAGGTGGACGTTTTTAAAATCGTTAAAGTGTGTCTCAAGCGATTTCCAGGTGGCATGGCTGGTCAGTGATGTCATGGTTGCTCCTTAAAGTTTCTTCTGTGGGGGATGGTCTGAGATCATTCCCTACGACCATCCTCTACATCCTACATGGGTTTTAATGCCAGCAAAGCACCAATAATTTCTTCTGGGTTTAACACCGCATCGACCACACCAAGCCCGATAGCGGCATTGGGCATACTGAAAATCACGCTCGAGTTTTTGTCTTGGGCGATGACCGTGCCGCCAGCGTTTTTTAAGTCCTGTAAACCAAGCGCTCCGTCGCTGCCCATGCCCGTCAAGACGATGCCCAGGGCGCTCGAGCCGTACTCGCTGGCGAGAGAACGAAACAGCACCGTTCCCGATGGTCTGTGACCGCTGACGGGCGGCTCGAGGCTGGAGGTCAGGACGCCATTTTTGATGGTGAGGTGATGCTCGGAGGCGATGGTAACGCCCATCTCGAGTTTGCTGCCCGCCTGGGCGAGGCGAACTGGGATGCTGCAAAGTGGTTTGAGCCAATCCACCAGGCTTTGCGCAAAACCGGCAGCGATGTGTTGCACGATCACAATTGGGATTTCAAAATTGGCGGGCAGTTGCGTCAACATTTGCTCGAGGGCAGCGGGTCCGCCGGTGCTGGCGGCAATGCCAATGATTTGAATGTGCTCGGGCGCTGTGAATGTCGTTGTGATGTTGGGTTTGATGGTTGCTCGAGGTTTTTCAAGCGCTATCAAAGGGTTTTCCCGTTTGTGACGTCCTTTGATGCGTATTTTGGATAAGCCTTTGACCATGCGCACAAATTCGGCGCTGGCGGTCAAAGATGCGGCGTTTGGTTTTGCCAGAATACCCAGCACGCCAGCGTTTAAGGCTTGGGCGATCATGTGTTGGTTGCTGCGGCTGACGCTGCCCGTGACCATTAAAATTGGGGTTGGATTGTCGCGCATGATGTGCTCGGAGGCAATCAGACCGTCCATGATCGGCATTCGCAAGTCCATCGTGATCAAATCTGGTCTCAGGCGATTCACCGCCACAATTGCCTCTTCGCCGTTGCTCGCCCAACCGATGACTTGCACCAGTGGGTCTGCCTCGAGCATTCCGATCAGCATGGTGCGTTGCGAACTCGAGTCGTCCACCACCAGGACGCGCACGGGTTGTTCGGTTGTGGCTGGGGTCACAGTTGCAGTCTACACCCTTTATGCAATCGTCATTTTTGCGCCAAAGTGCTTTACGCAATAAACGTAACACGGTACAATTGCCGGCGTGACCCCCGAGATTATCGCCGCACTGAAACGATTTGGTCACTCGAGCTTTAGACCGTTGCAACTCGAGACGGTGAATGCCGTGTTGGCTGGGAAAGACGCCTTGACCGTGCTGCCCACCGGTGGCGGTAAAAGTTTGACCTATCAGTTGCCTGCGACCTTGTTGCCTGGAACCACGGTGGTCATCTCGCCTTTGATTGCCCTCATGAAAGATCAGGTCGATGCGCTCAACCGCAAGGGCGTCAGCGCCACCTACATCGCCTCCAACCTCGAGGCGAAAGAAGCCACAAGGCGTTTTCAGGGCATCAGGAACAACGAGTACAAACTGGTTTACATTTCCCCAGAACGCGTTCGTGCCAGCCGCGAGTTGCTCGAGCGTGCCGCCTTGGTGGTCGTCGACGAGGCGCACTGCGTTTCGCAGTGGGGTCACGACTTTAGACCCGATTACATGGCGCTCGGCACGATTTTAAAACCCCTCAGAGCACCTACCCTGGCACTGACCGCCACCGCCACCGTCAAAGTCCGCGAAGAAATCGCCGCCAGTTTGCTCAAGCAACCCCAAATTCTGGTCGGCAGTTTTGACCGTCCCAACCTGACCTTCAGCGTGCATCCCGCCAACACGGGCGCGTTGAAACTCGAGGTGTTGCGTTTGCTCAGGAAAAAATTTCCTGGTCCTTGCATTGTCTATTGCTCCACGCGCAAAGCCACCGAGGAAGTTGCCAGCAAACTGGGCGCTTTGGCGTACCACGCCGGACTTTCGGACAACACGCGCTCGAGCGTTCAAGACCAATTTTTAAGCGGCGAGGCGGAAGTGATTTGCGCCACGGTCGCCTTCGGCATGGGCATCGACAAGCCCGACGTGCGGCTGGTGGTGCATTACCAAATGCCAGGCACACTCGAGGCGTACTACCAGGAGGCTGGACGGGCTGGGCGCGACGTGCAACCCGCCCACGCGGCGTTGCTGTATTCGGCATCCGACATGATGACCCGCAAGTATTTGATCGAACAAAATTACCCGCCCGAAAAAATTGTCAAAGCCGTGCTCGAGGGCATCAAAAAAAATCCTGGAACTGCCAGCGAAATTCTCGAGCGATTGGGTTTGGACAGCACACCGACCAATGTTGCCATCAAAGTCTTGTTCGACGGCGGGCAGGTCACGCTCGAGGACGGGTTGTACGTGCCGCAAAACGTGAGGGCACCGATTGACATGACGCGCATGTTCGCCCGCAAGCGCTTTGAACTGAACGCCATGGAAAAAGTCGTGGGGTATGCCAGCACCCAGGGTTGTCGCCGCGCCTTGCTGGTCGGACATTTTGGCGAACGCATGACGCCGTGCGGGCATTGTGACCGTTGCAAACCCGAGATCGGCAACGTGCAAATCGTGCAGCATCACAGCCCAGGGCGCGGCACGTTCCTCGAGACGCTGGATTCTCAGGGGCGCACGGCGATCACATCTTTGGTGCAGCGCCGCATGTTGACCCCGCGATTGTGCGTGCAAATGCTGAGTGGTTCAAAATCAAAAGTGATCGAAGCCGCAGGGCTGGGCAGCGACCCAAGTTTTGGCATCCTCAAAAAGTACACCCTCAGCGAACTCGAGGGCTTGGTTGACGCCATGCAAAAGGACGGCAGCTTGGAGATTAAAGGCGGATTTTTACGGCTTGCAGAGCACAATTTAAAACCCGTTGTTGAACCCAAAACCCGAGAAGCCAAAACACCAAATTCCGGCGGGGATGGTCTGAGACCATCCCCTACACCATCCGCAAAACCGTCCACAAAAATCCTCGAGAGCAATGAATTGATTGACGCCCTGCAAACGTACCGCACCACCCAAGCCAAACTCGAGGGAATGCCGCCGTACATTATTTATTCCAATAAGGTTCTGACCAGCATTAGCGAGCAAAAACCAAAAACCTTAAACGCCTTGCTCGAGATTGATGGTGTCGGTAAAGCCAAGGTCGAAAAATACGGCGCGGCAATTCTCGAGATTGTCAAACAAAACACCGCAGCGTATGGACATGCGCCCTTGCCCGCACATGTACCCGCACAAAACAATGCATCGACATCCGACAACATTCCCAAACCAAAAAAACCTCGAGATGCGGAACCAAACAAAGAACCTCGAGAAACCAAATCCTCCATTCCCCGAGATACGCCGCATCCTGGCGGAGAAGGTCTTAGACCATCCCCTACAACGTCTCACAGCACCAAAGTCCCATTTTCAAACCCTGCCGAATTGCTGGAATTAATGGCGCAAAATCAGCATTTTGACCCCGCGCTGCTCGAGAAAACCTTGAAAGATTTACCCGAGGCACAGTTACCAAGGGCGCTCGAGGCGTTGGGGAAATTGAATGCGCGATTTGAGGTCGTGCGTCCGTACCTCGATCACGCTATTGAGAGCGTGGCGGCTGCCGCCATCACGACCTTGAACGCGCTTGACCCGAGTTTCAACATGGATTTTTTGTTGGATGACCCGCGACCTCGGGTGCGGTTGGCAGCGGCGCGAATCTCGAGCGACCAGAAAAAACTCGAGGGGCTGCTGGTCAGCGAAACTGTCGCCTACGTCCGAACGGCGGTCAGTGTGGGCTTGTGGCGATTGAGGAACGACATTTAGGCTCGAGTTGCAAGATTTTTAAGCGGGTCGAGATCAGGTCTTAAAGACCAGGAACATAATATGGGAAAATTGATAGATGTGATAAAAAAACAATCTTTGTAACAATCATCAAGTATAGTCAACGCATGATCGGTCAAATGCGTTTCCCAATAAACCCCGTCCAGAGTATTGGGTTGCTCTTGATATCCGTGCTGCTCGGCAAAATCACCCATCCAAATACCTTGATCCCCCAGCTTGCTTTTGGTGTCTGGGCTGTTTTCGTGCCCTTGTTTTTGGTGCTCAGCCTGATGGGTGCTCAGAAAAAGCATGAAGCTTCTGTGCCGATGTTGGCTCGAGGTGATGAGACATGTTAAACCGCAAGCCACGGTCTTCCCGCCATTCAGTGCATCTGTTTGCCCTGCTCAGTGCCCTGTACCCGGCACTGATATGGATGCTGGTGCCAACCTTTGGAAGCATGACCGCCCTGATGTCGCTCTTTTTTACGGGAGCAGCCACCTGGGTTCTGGGATCACGCCTTGGGGTTGTGCTGGTCTTCGTAAACTTTGGCGAAAATCTGCTGTTGTTTAACGCGTTACAGACCTTACCATCAATGGGTGACTACAATACCACTCGAGACATCCTCGGTATTGTACTCAACATCTTGGTTGTTCTTGGAATCAATTACCTGCGGCGCATTGTCTCCTACCTCGAGGCGCAGACCCGCCGCTTGTCGCAACTCGAGGCAGCCATGAAGAACACCCGCGAAGCCATCGTGATTACCGATGCCAAATGGGAAGACGACAACGTCAATGTGCTGTTTGCCAACGCCGCCTACCACCGCCTTCTGGGTCGTAACCCCATCGAGGTCTTGGACACGCCGCCGCTGACCTATCTGGGCGTACCACGTTACGACCCT
The DNA here is from genome assembly GCA_964247135.1 of uncultured Deinococcales bacterium. Classification (GTDB taxonomy): domain Bacteria; phylum Deinococcota; class Deinococci; order Deinococcales; family JAAFIG01; genus JANXTZ01. Next base: position 15,424 of record CAXTTL010000026.1, read on the forward strand.
CGGATGGATTTGATTCGCAGGGCATTGCAAAACCTCGAGACTTTTTCTGGACAGATGCGCACCACCACATCCGCTGGGGATGATTTGGACATTGACCTCAGCATTGACACGATCCAGGACGCCCACGGACGCCCCTCGAGTCTGGTCATGGTCTTGCGCGACATCAGCGCCTTCAAACGTCTGGAGCGAGAACTCTCGTATCAGGCGCACCACGATGCCCTGACCGGCTTGCCAAACCGGGTGCTTTTTGAAGACCGTCTGGCGCAAACCATTGCCCACAGCGAGCGCTACGGTCGGTTGTTCACGGTCATGTTTCTTGACCTGGACGGCTTTAAAGATGTCAATGACAGTTTGGGTCACGACGCGGGCGACGAGCTGCTGGTCAAGGTCGCTGGACGCCTCAAACAAAAGTTAAGAACCAGCGATACCGTTGCCCGACTTGGCGGCGACGAGTTTACGGTGATCGTGCCAATTCAGAATGCGTCCCATGCCAAGATCGTGGCTGACAAGTTGCTGAGTGCTTTCGAGGTACCTTTCGAGGTTGCCGGTCAGTCCCTGAGCATCCACGCCTCGTTGGGCGTCAGCGTGTACCCACGTGACGGCACGGACGCCTCGACCTTACAAAAGCACGCCGACATTGCCATGTACCATGTCAAGAACAGCGGAAAGAACGACGCGCACCTGTTCTCCGAGCAAATGCAGGTTCAGGGTCTGTAAGGCTTGATTAGAGCAGGATAGTGGCAAGACGCAAGTGACACAAAAGCTCGAGCAACTCTGTCGCATAGCCATGCACCCCTACCCTTATTCGCAAATCGCGTTTGGTTATTCGCAAATTGCGTTTGGTGGGTCTTGCCCAAAGTCGCCAAACATCAATTTTTGCGGGATGCACATGGTTTTTTCAAGGTTGATTTTGCCGTGTTCGTCAAAGTAAATTTGCAAGACCCATCCAAAAACGCAGGGCGGAAAGGGTTTGGACACCCAGTTGGCGGTTTCGGGCAACTTGTGAGCTTCAACGCCCAGCGCGTCGGCAAGCTCGAGCATCCCGCTGTGTCGCCAACTGATGAGGATGTTGGCATTCTCAAATATTGGATTTGCTCGTAAGACTTGAACCAGTTTTTCGGGTACTTTGTCGTCGTAATTGGCGTCGATTGCCAAGCCCAAGGTTTTTGCCAGTGGCTCGAGGGTCAACAATGGTCGGCGGCTGGTGTTTGAACTGGCGGCGGCAAACAATGCCGTCCATTGCAAGGGTTGGGAATCGATGACGTAATTCTGAAAATAACTGACGTAAGCTTGCGCTCGGGCTTGACCAGACAGCGTCAGCCCGTCGCTGCCGTCGAAGGGTTTTTCGCCGTGACGAATGATTAAAATGTTGGTGTTTTTTAACATGGTTTTTCCAATCTGTGCTTTAACGGTACACGCCAGTATGCCCCAAAGAGTAACGCCCTGGTTGTGGGAAAAAAGTCAAGCCGTGCGGTCCACGTCCGACCTTGATGCGCTTCTCGAGTGTTCCGAGGCGCGTGTCAAAGACGTAAACCTCGCCGTTGTTGCGTCCCGCCAGCCAGAGTTGCCTGCCGTCGGCGGAGACGCTGCCCATGTCTGGGCTGCCACCGCCCGGGATGCGCCATTTGGCGATCAATTTGCGCGTGGCAAACTCGAGCACGCTGATTGAACCCTCGCCCCGATTGGAGATGTAAAGGTTTTTGGCGTCGCGGCTGGGGTACAAGCCGTGTGCACCCTTGCCGGTGGGAATAAACTCGAGCAGCTTGAAGGTGCTGGCGTCAATCACGTGCAAGCCATCTGCCATCATGTCGGCAACGTAAAAGAGTTTGCCATCTGGCGAGAGTTTGACATCTTGCGGCATTCCGCCGACGTGCAGTTTGGTAATCACTTTTTTGGCTGCCAGGTCGATGTGAACCAAATCGCCGCTGAACTCGCAGGCGGCAACAATAAAGCGTCCGTCGCTCGAGAAATCCATGTGGTTGATGCCTTTGCACGGCACAGTTAAACTCGAGCGTTTTTGCCAGGTGTGCGGGTCAAAAAAGTCCAGGCGGCGTCTGTATTCGGCGACGACAATCGCGTCGTGACCGTCTGGCGTGAAGTACAGGTTGTACGGGTCTTGAATCTTGATCGGTGTGCCGAGCGTGGCGCTGCGTGGGTCGATGGGCGTGATGGTGTTGCCGACATCGTTGACCACGTACAGGGTTTTGAGGTCATAGGCTGGGACGACATGCTGAGGTTCTTTGTCCACCGAATAGGTGGCAATGACTTTAAAAGTTTTGGGGTCGATCACGCTGAGTTTGTTACTTTTACCGTCTGGCACGTAGACTCGAGCAGGAATACCCGCAACCGCAGGACTGAACGCGCCAACATGGTCAAAGGCATAAACATTTTCGGGCTTGAAGCCTGGCATTCCTGGCAAACCCATTTGCAAACCCGGCTCGAGTTTGACCATTGTCACGGTTTTTGTTGTGGGCGCTGGGTTAACTGAAACTGGGTTGACTGGTACTGGGATGGCTGGATTGGGCGGTACAGCCGTGGAGCGTTGACCCAAGACCATCCATCCGGCAATTCCCAAACCGAGCGCCACCACGGTCGGCGCAACGAATCGTCTCAAACCCGAGGGTTTAACGCCCATAGACACCCAACAACTTCGCCTCGAGCAACTTGTGCTTTTTGATTGCGCCATGCACGGCGTTCAAGCTCGAGCCTGCGGGCAAACCCAAACTGGTTGCATTGATGGCGTAAAAGTCGATGTAATAATGGTGGGCTTTTGCGCCCTTGCTTGGGCAGGGTGCGCTCCAACCGAGTTTGCCGAACGAATTTTTGCCCTGCTTAAAACCGTTCACGCTCGAGCCGACCCCAATGCCTTCGGGCAGTGATTTTGTACCGATTGGAATGTCGTAAACCACCCACTGCGATGCCAGTCCAGAGGGTGCATCATCGTCCCAGCCCAGAATGGCAAAGCTTTTTGTGCCTTTGGGCGGCGTGCCAAACTCGAGGGCGGGACTGTTGCCCGCGCCGTCGCAGGTGATCGATCTGGGCAGTCTGCCGCCCTGCGAATAGCTTGGGCTTTTGAGGGTAAAACCCGTCGAGATGGCAACTGCCGCACCCAGGACGGCGAACGCGAGAACCGAGCCGATATGTTTGATGTGCATAGATTCCTTTTCGAGCCTTCAGTGCCTTGCCAGCCTGAAGATGACAAATCCAAACAGTCAACCTGTTTTGGGTGTAAACCAGATGAAACCACAGCGCAGGTTTTCTCGAGTATGAATAATTGTAATGCCGTTTGGTTTCGATTGGGTTAAGAAGGTTTGATGGTTGTGCTCAGGTGATTCTCTTCCATCTGGGCTTCACGTGCTGGGTTCAAACTGCGCTCGAGTCAGAAAGCACTGAACTCGTTTTAAGGAGATAAATCATGTTGAAATCATTGAAGTCCACGTTGGTCGCTTTGACACTCGCCTCAGGCTTGTTTGTCGCCGCCGCGCAAACCGCCACGCCAAGCACGCCAGCACCGACCCCAAGCGTTCCAGCCGCCACAGCCACCTGCAAGGTTGCTGCCGTGAACGTCAACACCGCCCTCAAAGCCGATCTGCAAAAAGTGCCTGGCATCGGCGCCAAAATGGCGGATGCGATCATCGCCGCCCGTCCGTTCAAAGACGAAGCCGATCTGGTCAAGCGCGTCAAAGGCATTGGCAAGAAGAACATCGTAACCTTCCGTCCTTGCTTTTTGTACAAGTAAAGTAATAAAAAACCTCGGGCTTGCCTTTGCAAACTCGGGGTTTTTTGCTGTCAGGAAATCAATTGTTCGCTGCCAGCATTCCGACCGTTAAGAGTTTGATGCCTTTTGCCTTGGCAATTTTTAAAAAATCTGGCAGCACCTGAATGCTTTGCAGCACGTTGTCATGGAGCAGCACAATACCGCCGTAACGCAACCTTCTGACCAGGCGCGACTCGAGTCTTTTGGTGCCGGCGTTGTCAAAATCGGCGGGGTCATCGGTCCAAAAAGTCGTGGTCAAACCCAGGTTTTCGGCTATCCTGAGCGTGGCTCTCGAGTAATCTCCGCCAGGCGGGCGAAAATAATGCACGGGCAACCCTGTGATGCCGGTCAAAATGATGTTGGTTTGCTCGAGTTCGTCTTGCACCACGCCCTGTGCAAGTCTGGGCAAGCGAATGTGATGGTAGGTGTGGTTGGCAATTTCGTGTCCGGCTTTAACCATGTCTTTGACAAAGTACGGATAGGCTTTGGCGTTGCGTCCGATACAAAAAAACGTGGCTTTGATGCCGGCGCGTTTTAAAGTGTCCAACAGCAAGGGTTCAAACAGTGGGTGGGGGGCATCGTCAAAGGTCAGGGCGGCGCTCGCCAGCCTTGGGTTGCCTTGAAACATCAACCCGCCGCGCACCCGCCCCGAAAGCTGCGAGGAGAGTTGCTGAACTTGCTGCGAACGGAGTTCTTGCTTTGAGCCGTAAAAGGTCGGGGTTTGCTCGAGGGTTTTGTCGGGTTTGGGCTGCGGACTCAAATTGCGCTCTGGATGTAACCAGATGCGCTCAAAACCCGAGACTGTCGCGGCTTGAAGCTTTTCAAAACTGGTAAACTCGAGCTTGGGGACGCTGGCGGTCAACAGTGGCAGTACGCCGCCAAAGCCGTCGAAATCTTCGCTCAGGTACAGGCTGACATCGACCTCTGCCAAACCTGGACGAGAGGCAAAGCTGCGTTTGACGGCTTCTTGTGCCAGTACCAGGTTGCGTGCCAACGCCGCCTCGCGTTTGGGAACCAGCAGCAGCGCGTGAGCCACCTCGATAAAACCGTTGCTGGCGTACTCGACTTTTTTGACCTCTTTCATGGCTGGTTTTAACTCGAGTTGCGCCAGTGGTGCGGCGTTACGTTGCCCTGGCGCATCGGGTTGGGTTGCGCCTGGGGGTTGGACAAAGGGCAGCGGTTGACGTTGGGTTTGAGGTTGGGCAATCACCAAACCTGCCAGCAGCAGGCTGATTGTGATGGTGTAATACCAAGTGTTTGATCGCATTAAAAACCCTTCTTGCCTCGAGCCATCTCGAGTTTATTTTTTGGGAACGAGCAGCAAGTTAATCACGTAAATTTCGCCGTTGCTGGCTTCAACACCCGATTTTGCCATTCTGGACTTGTTGACCCTCAAGGTGTTTTTCAGGTTTGTGATGCTGAGGTCTGTGCCTTCGGCGGTTTTGACGGTTTTGGCTTTGATCAAGTCGCCGCTCGAGAGTTTGCCTGGAACCACGTGGTACAACAAAATTTTGGTCAGCAAAGTTTTATTTCCCAGCAATTCGGTCAGGGTGGCTTTGGGAATCTTGTTGAACGCCGAATCACTTGGCGCGAACAGGGTGTACAAGCCTTTGCCCGATAAGGTTTTGTCCAAACCTGTGAGTTTTAAGGCGGCATACAGTTTTTTAAAATGCACACCTTTTGAAATGATGTCAACTATGTTGCCTGTTGGCGCCAAGGGACTGGTTTGCGCGTGGCTTGTGCCCAGCGCCAGAACCACAAGTCCTGCGCCTAAAATACCAACTTTCATAATGGTGCTCCTTGAAATTGCTCGAGTACGGTTGTTTGGCTCGAGGATTGGTTCAGTACAAGCTAACCGGTGTTCATGGAGGGGGTGTGAAACGGTCTTGTGGCATCTCGAGGGGCGGCAAACCTGAGCCTTAAGGTGTCGGTAAAAATGTTGGGGCGGTGCCAATTTTGAGGCTTGCCACCCGCAAGACCGTAACTTTCGGGTCGCTTGGCGCGTCGGTGTCCGAACCGATCAACATCAGTTGGGCTGGCTTCTCGAGCGTCCCGAGGGCAGTTGCTCGGGTCAGGGCGGCGGCTGTGGTTTCACCCAGTCCTCGCGTGACGCGCAGGATGGGGTTGGCGCTCAGCAAAAAGTTGAGTTTGAACGTATAAGGCTTCAAGCAGCCCGCAGGATTGGGGCAACTTGGGAACAGGGCATAAGAATATTTTCGCGGCAATTTCACACCCACGCTGATGTAATTTTTGGTTGTGCTGTCAATGCTGCGTCCACCATTGATGTTCCGAGCCACAAAACCGTACTCGAGCAAGTGATCGTCTGCACCCAGCAATTTGGCGGTTTTGGCGGCAGTTTCCAGGCTTTGCGTTTCTGCGCTCGAGAATCCTTGAAAGTCGGAGCTGTTCGGGGCTGGTTCTGGTTTTGTGCCAAGTTGCGTGCCGTGCGTGGGAAACAAATTTTGTGGCACGACCGGTTCGGCAATTGCTGCGCCGAGTGGATTGTTTGCATCTGGGAACGCCCGAAGCTCCGTGATGGCGGTGCCAGCAAGGCTGGTCGGCAAATTGAGGGCTTGCAAACTGAGGTTTTCGACCCCGATGCCGCTCAGGGCGCTGACTTCAAAGGTCATGGTCAGGTAACGGTAGCCGCCCGCCACGTCGTCGATGTCCGAGTACGAGAGTGGTTTAAACGCAAAAGTGTTGCTCGAGTCGAGCGCGGTTGTTTTGTTGCTGGTGTTCCATTCCAGGTTCAGTGTTCCGATCAGCGGCAGCGCATGAAGGTTGACGCTCAAGGCTGGAGTTGTTTCGCTGTTGATGCCCTCCAGGTTGGTTTGCACGGCGCTGAAGGCGTGCGCACCGTCGCTTGGCAGATTTGCTGGCTTGCAAGCCCAGAGCGCCGCATCGGTCACCACACTCGAGCAAATGACGGTATTGCCTTCAGAAACCGTGACCATGTTCTTGCCAATGCCGGTTCCCGAAAACTCGAGGGTGTTGCTTAAGCGTCCCGAGTTGGCAGTTGGGCTTAAGACATTGGGGGCTGGCACGGATACTTGAACCGTGAATGCCAGGGTTGCCGAGGCGGGACTGCTGGCGCCCAAGGGTGCGATTTGGGTGGCGCTCACGTTATGAATTCCGTTCAACAGGGCGCTCGAGCTGCAAGCCCAGGTGTTGCCGGTGACGATGGCGGTGCAGAGCGTTTTTTGGTTTTCCATGACGCTGACCTTACTGCCAGACTCGCCATTGCCTGCAAAGTTTGGAAAGGACGTGTTTAACAGCGCGTTTGCGGTAGGACTGCTGATATTGGGTGCAGGTGAAATGGCTTGGACGGTGAAACCCAGTGGGTCGGAACTGGGGCTGATCTGGCTCGAGGGGTCGGTTTGGTTGGCGGTGATGGTGTGAATCCCGTTTGAGAAAGCCACGCTTGGAACGCAAATCCAGGTGTTGTCGGCATTCACGACACTCGAGCAGACCGTGGGCGGCAGCGGGGTGAGCCTCAAGCCTATTTTGGTGGGTTGCGGCAGTTCGTAGACATTGACCGTGTTGCCCGCAACGGCAGTCCCGCCAATGCTGGGTTGGTTGTTGCTGGTGGTGCTGTTGGCGGCGGGTGTGGTCAGCACTGGAGCGCCCGGTGGTTGCGGTGGGCAGGCGGTCAAGACCAGCATCAAACCGACAAGCCCGTGTTTTAACTCGAGCTTTGGTGCGCGGAACAAACGCGGTATCATCTGGGCATTATGACACCCGAGCGGTTTTTGTAAATGATTTTTTACCATTGATGGCTTTATGTCATACTTCAAGGCTCAGCTTGAGAAAATAACTCGAGTCGAGCAAGAATTTTCGTTGTGGTTCAGCGCTCGCGTTTGTTTTGGTAAGCTGAACGCATGGATTTAATTGATGTGCGGTTTGAACATTTTGAGCCTTTGGTGTTGCAAGGTTTTAACCTCGAGAACAGTGATGTTAAATTAAAGTTGCTCGAGGCGAAAGCGTTGAAAACCCGTGAAGGTGCAACCCGAACCGCTTTTGCCTTGTTGTTTTCTTGTCCTGTACCTGCACCTCAAGGCACGTATGCCTTGCATCACGAGGCGCTGGGGAAGCTTGAGATTTTTTTGGTTCCGATTCGGCAAGATGGCGCTGGTGTGCAACTCGAGGCGATTTTTACTTGAGGCTGGGTTTGGCTCGGCGCAGCATTTTCTGATAAATGCCATTGGTTTCATCTTCGACTTCGATAAAGCCAAGTCGGGCGTACCAGTCTTTGGCAAAATTGTTGATCTCGACATGCAGTGTAATGTCTAAATGGCTTTGTTCTGACTCGAGCAGCAATTGCGCAAATAAATGTTTGGCAATGCCGCGTTGTTGGTATTCTGGGCTAACAATAATGTCCATCACATGAATCTCGATGCCGCGATGCACGTAAAACCGTCCGACGGGCACGCCATCCAGTACAATCAGGTCAAAACTTGCCTCATGGAAGTGCTGGTAGTAATGCTTGCGTTGCAACATAAATTGACTTTTCAGAAATTCTTGTTTTTGCTGTGCTGTCCAAGGCACTGGGGCAAGTTCAGCGGCTCGAGCGTTGGCATAAAGTTGAAGCAGAAACGGGATGTCCGTTTCTGCTTCGGTAGTTAAGCTTAAATTCATGTCTTTGATTGTACCTGAACCCTTTTATGCCAGGTAGGTGTTGGTAAAACCGGATCGTATTTCCTGACGCAAGGCATTCAAACGCGGGTGCATTTCGGAGACAGGCTCGAGGCTGCGCCTGATACCATTTTTCTCGAGTTGAATGCTTGATGGCTTGCGGGAAATTTTGGCGTCACGCAAGGCTTTTAACAGGCTTGGGCTGTTGTCTTGGCTGGCTTGCGCCAGAATGTCGGCGCTCTCTTGCCCAAGCAGCAGCATCGCGTCCGTTCCAAAACTCGAGGAGGCGGTGGTGGCGTTTAAATTGGTAAAAGCGCTGGCACTGATTGGAATTCGGGCGGCACGTAACACCTCGAGGTTGCTGCTGCCTGAGGCAATCACGTGAATGTGGGCTGGTTTTAACGCTTGGATTTGCTCGAGTACCGCATTCCAGTCAGGTTTTGCGCCAACGCCTGTGACAATGGTCTCTAAAATATTGCCGCCAGCGCTTTCAAAACCACTTCTGAAGGCATACGGCAGATCGTAACCCGCTTCGCGCAGGGTGCAAACCACAACAGCGGTGTTGCCGCGTCCAATGTTGGTTTTGCGTTGCTGGGCGGCATGAACGCCCAAAGCCCATTCGGCTTGCCAGAGCTTTAAGCTATTGGAAATCACAAACGCGCTGGTTTCGGGACGTTGGGCAATTTTTGCGCCAAATTCGTTGCAAATGGCGGGCAGGGCGTGTTGCTCGAGGATGGGTCGGAGCGTTTCGGCGTAACCGTCTCCAAGCGACACCAGCACATCAAAGTGCTTGCTCTCGAGGGTTTTCGCGGCGGCTCGGGCGGCGCTGGTGGTGGTGTCCCCAGCGTCAACAAACGTAATCTCGAGGGTTTGGTTTTGGGTTAAGCCACGCAAAAATTGACCCGAGAGGGTTTTTGGTGCCAGCGCCAGCACCCGCAGTTTGTGCGGCGCGGCTTGGGCGGCAATGCCCAGTGCAGGTATGGCAGCACCCAAACCCAGGGCTTGTAGGAAATCACGTCGTTTCATTCAGACTCCTTCTAGTTCCTGGCTGGGAATACGCCAAATTGACAGATACAGAATCGTATGCTCAGGTAAGGCATCATGTTGTTGTGGGGTTGATTGCCACCGACCAAACCGACGGTGGTGCTTAATGGCGTGTTGGCTACGCCGTTGGTGTAAGGGGTTTCACCGGCGGCTCGAGCGGGAACAGAACCGGCTGGGTTGGTGTTGTCGGCATCGCCGCTGTTTGTTCCAAAGCTGTGGTTGTGTTGTGGTATTTGACTTGATAAGAGGGTCACGGTTGTTGTCCCACCGGTTTGCCCTTGGTCGTAAAGGCTCAAACCTGGTCCTTGTCCAATACCGATGGGGATACGGTTTTGTAAGTTGGGAAGACCAAATGTGGTTCGACCATCGCCACCATAGAATGTGCCAACCAAACTGAACAGGGCGGTGTTTTGCGAAATGGCTAGGAGTTGCCCGTTGCAATCTGCCCAGTTTCTTGGGGCGAAATTGTAGGGAAACATCCGAATTTCTGCGATAAATGGGTCAGACATACACGCTCCTAATTTCGACTCGGGAAAATGCCTTGGGTGGCAATCACGTAATTGAGTGCCAAATACGGTTGAATGTTGTCATGCGGTTGCGAACCCCCAGTAAGCCCAATGCTTAGCGGGTTCATCGAACCGTCGGGGGTATCGGCAATGTAAATTTCGGCGGCGGCAACACCCAAAGTCACGCTTGCGCTGGGCGTACCCGTGGTGGCATTGCTGCTCGAGACGGCAACAGGGTGGGTGTGGATTGGCATTTGACTGTTGATCAGGGTCACGGTTTCAGTACCGCTTTGTTGACCAATCACATAATTGCTTAAACCAGGTCCTTGTCCCTGATGAACTGGCACTCGGCTGCGAAAATCGGGGACGGCAAAAGTGTTTACACCGTCGCCGCCGTAAGTTGTGCCAAGCAAGGAAAATAAAGCGGTGTCGTTGGCGATTGAAAGCAATTGTCCATTGCAAAAAACCCAACCTGCTGGGGCAAAATTTCCAGCGAACAACATGATGTTGCCTAAATAAGGTGTTTGCGGCATAAATCCTCCTTTAATTCCGTGACGGAAAAATTCCAGTTAAAGCGATGCAAAAATTGACCGTCGTGTACGGCTGAAGGTTGTTGTGCGGTTGACCGCCGCCGCTCGAGCCAATGGAAAGGGCTGTTGCATTGTTCTGCGCGGCGTAAATGCTCGCGCCGCTGGGTCCGAACGCATTGCCCGCCGGTACGACTGTTGCGCCAGTGGTCACGTTTGAGGCGTTGTGCGTGTGGGTGTGCGATGGCATTTCGGTTGCGATCAAGGTGTGGTTTTCTTCACCTGCCCTCGTGCCAAGGGGGTTTACATTTCCTGTGTGCATGGGAACTCGACTGCGCAAGTCGGGCAAGCCAAAATTGGTTGTGCCATTGCCGCCGTAGGTTGTTCCCAACAACGAGAACACGGCTGCGTTTTGTTGGATTGCCAAAAGTTGCCCGTTGCAATATGCCCAACCACGTGGTGGAAAGTTAAAACCATACATTTGAATTTCACCGAGATAAGAACTTGCCATAAAACCCCCTTTAGAATGTTGGAACAACGACGCTGCACGTACCAAAAGCCGCCGCTGCCGTTGGTAATACTGGTGACAGACTGACTTTTGCACTGTTGTTGGGAAGATTACTTTGTGGCGCATTGACCAACCAAAGGTTTAAGCCTGACAAATCATTAACAGTTCCACTTAAACCATTCAATCCGAAAGTATTGCTGCCTGACGGTGGAAGAACGCGGCGGAATCGGTAATTGAATCCAGCAACGGTGTAATTCACATTGTTGCCAACCTCGCTCAAGCAAACGGTTGCCCCCGATTTACCGCTGACACCACTTTGGATGCTGATGCCGTTGCCAGCCAGTGGATCGGCACTGTTGATAATGTTGTTGGTAATGGTGGCTTGCAAATTCGCGCTTGAAACAGTGTTTGCAGGGACTGTGGTGCCGCCAGCAAACATCGTAATGCCATTGCCTTCCATGTCAACCATGTTGTTGCTGTCAATCACGGCTTGGACGGTTGAAGCTTCATTGATACGCACGTCAATACCAAAGCTTGCGCCCGTATTTGCGTTTTCATTGAAATCCATGGTGTTGCCCTTGATGCGTAACTTATGGGTTTGTGTCGGAGATTCGGCTTGAAGCCTAAAACCAGTGCCGTCAATGCTCACCAATTGAACGTAATTGTCGTCCAAGGTTGTCTTGGTTGCGCCACTCGAGAAGTACGTCGCGTTGATGGCACGAACTTGATTTTCGCGGAAGCTGGTTTTTTGCACCGAAAGGTTCATGGTCGCGCTCGAGCCGCTGGCTGTGGTCGCTTGAATACCCTCTGAATCACCGCTTTGCACCCGAGAAGCCACGGTTGCGCCGTTGCCCGCGTTGACCGCCACCGTGCCGACCACTTCTAGGGTGTTGCTCGAGCTTCCGCTACCAACATATAAAATACCTGCGTTGGCGGTGGTCGTTGAAGTGCTCACGGTTGAAACAGTCACATCCTCGAGATGCAAGAGGTTTGTACCGGTGTTGGCGCTGGCGTCCACACCTTCGTTGGCTGGGCTGGTGATCTGCATGTTCTTTAACGTGACCGTACCAAATTGGGTGGTCAAGTTCACGCCATCGCCCGTATTGGTGGTCAAAACACCGCCGCTACCCGCCGTTGTACCAGTGCCAGTCACGCTAAAAGTGCCTGCGGTGTTGGCAAGTTGAATGCCGTTCACGCCGCCGCTCGAGTTGACTTTGGTTAAATTCACTGCCAGTGTGCCGCCCGTTAAGTTGACGGCTTGGGCTGCACCCGCCGCCACACTCGCGCTCGAGACGGTCAACGTGCCGCCAACCGTGCCTGAAATGCCGCCAACGGTCAAACCAGAAATCGTGTTGTTGCCAGCGACCGTGATTGGGCTGGTCATGGTTGGGGCTGTACCCGCCCCTTGCAAGGTGTTCGCACCGACCACCAGTGCCACACCCGAACCAATCAATTGTTGATTGTTCTTCAACGTGAAGCCTGCGCCGCCCGTGCTGCCATTTTTAACGTAAATATAATCTCCAGCCGATCCGGTGGCGAGGCTGGCATTGACACTCGCAAGACTTTGGAAAGGCGTGATGCTGCGACCATCGCCACCAGCCGCCGCGCTCGAGTCCACATACCAAACCATGTTCGACACCGAAACGGGGGCTTTTAAAGCTGGGGCGCTGCAACCCGCCACGCTGTAACTGAAGCTGTCATTGATTCTCGAGTCCACTTTGGGCGTGAAGTTGAACGAGCCGTCGCTGGCAATCGCAAGGTTTCCGCCGTTGGTGCTGCTCGAGCCACCCGCTGCCGAACCAAGTGCCGTACCGTCCAAGGTGGCATATTTACTCAACAAACCAGTGGCAGCATTGATCGACAATTGCGTGTTACCCGTCGCCGCAAAATTAAACGCGGTGTTGTCCGTGATTTTCAGGTTCCCGCCCAGGTAAGCCAGCACGCTGGCGACCCCCACCGTTTTGGCGCCAGGAATAAACACGCCGTTGTTGGCGGCATAACTCGAGCCACACAAGTACCGAACCTCAGTCGCACCCAAAGCCGTGGCTCGAGCACCCGCGCCAGAAGAGGCTTGCTCTTCGAGGCTTTCGGTCACGCGGGTCACGTTGTCGGCAAAAATCAGGAAGGTTTCAGAGTAACGGTAAGCGCTGTTGTTACCAGCATCACCCGTTTGTGGTACCTGCAAACCGATGGTCACGCTGTTGTTGTTTGTGCCGTGCACGATGCTCCGACCATTGCTGGCGTTTCGGGCAACATAACCATAAGACAAAACGCCCTCGCCTGTAATGGCACCAGCGTTAATCAAAGTGCCCTGAGCGTCAGTTTCGATGGTGCTGGTCTCGCTGGGCGTAAAAACCTGCATGTCGGCATGGGTATCATCGACAATGAAACCGCCAATTCCGTCTGACTTCATGCCGTGCGCGGGTTTGAGTTGTAACGCCCAGGTGGCGGCGTTGCTCGAGCCGCCACCAAAATCTTGAATGTTGGTAAACGCACTGCCGCCCACGTTCTCAGACCCAACAACGCTGCGCCTGTGGTACGCGATCAAGGTCACATTGCTGTAATCGGTGGTGGCATTCAGGTTCTCGAGGCTAAATTGCGCCGTCAAAAAACGGCTTGTGCCTGCTGTTGGGGTCTGGGCTTGAAGGGGTGCTTTGACAAATTTAAAATCCGTCTCGGCAGGAAAACTGGTGACTCGGGTTTGACGGTCAACATGCGCCGTGGCGGTTTTCGCGCTCGAGTCAAAATCAATCGTCACCGAACCGAGCATGGTGGGCTTGAACGCCACCGGTGCGGGTTTGGGTGGGTTTTGCGGTGTTGGTGGTGTGACCTCTGCTTGGGGTTGACCGCAAGCCATCAGAATGCTGACAAGCAGCAACCCTGTCCATCCCAGACGGGTTTTCATTTTAGCTCCTGAAATTCGAGTGGATTTTGCAATTCGAGTGGATTTGGGACCAGACTGCCGCCAATCGACAAAATCACTCCCGTCAAACTCAAATACTGGTGCTGCTCGAGGGAAGGCGTTTGGTACTGTTGTTTTTGACGCTCGAGTTGCGGGTTGGTTGTTCGTTCTTGGGGTTGCGGTTTGGTCATGTTCTTACCTTCCCTTTCCATATTCGTATGCTTGTTGAAGGCAACTAACAAATGAGACATCTGGTGGCGCTGGGTTCAAAAAACTTTTTCTCGCCTATGAATCATAAGAATCTAGCGTCATTTTGCCGTCACATGTGAAGTCTATCCAAGCCAAATGACTGTTTTCTTTCGTTTTCCAATGAGGAAATTGAGTTAGATCAGGTTATACCATTGTTTGCAAAAAAGCTTGTTCTTTTTCGTCACCGTCAAGCTTTTCAAGGAAAGTATTGCGCACCCCACAAAACCTCTTCGCACAATCTACGAATTTCATGGAACCAATCTGCACAACGGGACGTAAACTAAACTTATGAGTCTTCTCGAGGTACAAAACCTAAGCAAAACCTACGGCACACGAAAAAGCGTGGACAACATCAGTTTTTCATTAAACGCTGGCGAAATCGTCGGTTTTTTGGGACCCAACGGCGCGGGCAAAACCACCACCATGCGCATGATCGCAGGTTTGATCCGCCCAACGTCGGGCAGTGTCAATTTGCTGGGCAGTACCGTCCCAGGCAACACCCTGCGCGACATGGGCGCGATGATCGAAGAACCCAGCTTTTACCCGTACCTGTCCGGGCGCGAAAACCTTGACTACGCCGCCGGAATGCACGGCGGCATCTCGAGAGGGCGCGTGACCGAAGTGCTGGAGATGGTGGGGTTAACCGCCAGGGCAACAGACCGCGTTTTTAAATACTCGCAAGGCATGAGGCAGCGCCTGGGACTGGCGAGGGCACTGTTGCCCAGCCCGAAACTTCTGATGCTCGACGAACCCGCCAACGGACTCGACCCCGAAGGCATCGCGGAACTGCGCAACATCATTGGGCACTTTGGCGAGCAAGGTATTGGCGTGCTGGTCAGCAGCCACATTTTAAGTGAAGTCGAACGTTTCGCCCCCAGAATTTTAATCATCAACAAAGGGCAACTCTTGCGCGACTCGAGTATCCATGCCAGCGTGACCAACACCGAAGCCGAACTGACCTACCGCATCGAAACCGAACAAGCCGTGCAAGCCTTGGAAATCTTAAAACGCGAAACCTGGGTGTCTCGAGCGGATTTGCTGCCAACCGGCGTTCGCGTGGTCATCCCAAGGTCGGGCGCGTACCGCCTTGCGCCTTTGCTGGTGCAAGGCGGCATCAACCTGACCGAACTGGCGAAAGAAAGCGAAACCAGCCACGCAGGCGACCTCGAGAAACTGTATCTCGAGGTTGTGGGCGCACAAGCGCAAGCCCAGAACGGACAAGCACAGAATGGAAGTGGCATCAATGCTTGAAATGATCAAAGCCGAGTTAACCAAGGCGTTGCGCAAAAAACGATTCTGGGTGCTTTTCGCCATCATCGCCGTGATCGTGCCACTGGTGCAGGTCGTCAGCGCCGGATTTTTATCTGGACGCGTCTCGAGCGCCCTGGCACAAAGCGCGACCGTCACTCGAGCCATCTCTGAGATTGCATCGCCGTATAGTTTGGCACGCAACCACGTTGGCGGCACACTGCAAGCTTTGCTGTACGTGCTGGCAGCCATTGTCGCCGTATTTATTATTGGCGAAGACCGTACTTACAAAATGTGGAAAACCATTCTGGTCGCGCAGCCAAATCGGTTAAAGGTCTTAAGCGCAAAATTTTTGTCGGGAATGCTGATTCTGCTGATCATGATCGTGGGCGGCTTGGTTGGCGCATTGCTGTTTGGTTCGATCAGCATCGCGCTGGGGTATGCCACCACCTTCGCTGGCGATTGGGGCAACCTGCTCGGCATCAGCGCATTGCAATGGCTGGTCTTGGCGGCACCGCTCGCGCTGGGGTTTTTGATCAGTTGGCTCACCGTTTCACCCGCCATCGCTGTGATCGGCGTGGTGGTCCTGCCATCATTGGTCGAAGGTATCGTGACCGCCCTGACGGCACTGACCGTCAACCGAATCACACCCCTGACTGCCGCACTCGAGGCGCAACGCATTCAACAAAATATGGAAACCATGCGCCATTACTTCTTCACGCCAAACGTTGGCATCGGCACAAGGTTGCTCGGTGATGCCATCAAAGGTTTTGGCATTGGAAACTCGAGTAACACGGTCATTCCAGTCATGGATTGGAATCAAATTTGGGCTTCGGTTGGTATTGCCGCCGTGTACTTCGCGCTGTTTGCTGGTGTGCTGGTCTGGAATTTTACGACTCGAGACGTTCACGATTAAGAATGCCGTAAAATTCTTCCTTGCAGACACAAAAATCAGCAATCGTTTTCTCTGCTCTCATCCCCAACCCTTCTTGGTTTCAAGACGCACCTGACGGGCGAAACCGCTTCT
>CAXTTL010000027.1:0-31821 GCA_964247135.1 uncultured Deinococcales bacterium
GTTTTTAAATAGGTTTTTAAACCTCAGAATCTCGAGATTGTCTGTTCAAGCTCGAGATTTTTTGTTGATTCAGCTTTTGTAAAGCCTTTTGGTATCTGATGAACTGTCTTCTCACCGACCTGGGTTTAGACTTTAAAATGTTTTGGAGGAATTCATGAAGAAACCCGTTTTTGTTTTGCTGATGGTCGTGTTGTTTGGTTGGGCTAATGTGAACGCCCAAGCCTTCGAGAATTCGCCAGCGCAAGCACTTTTTGACCAGGCATCGTATTATTTGTCATTCAATTATCACGGTTTCTCGGGCACCGACCCGAACAGTGCGGCATTTAATGAGAAGTACCAAAAGCAACTGGATTTGTCGTGTTTTGTGCAGCGTCAAAATTGTGCCTATGACGTGTCGGTGCCGCTGATCAAGGCGATGGTCGAAGAGATCGGCGACGATCACACCAATTACCTCGAGGCGGATGCCGCAGCGGATTTTGTCACCAGCACCACAGGTGACAACAGCAACGAACAGGTCACGATGGGTTTTATTCCGATTCCGTTCAGTGACGATAAAGGGTACGGCTTGCGGGTGTATGACGTGCTCGAGGGTTCCGGCGCGGCGAGTGCGGGTTTGGCTCGGGGCGACCGAATTATTGCGATCAACCAGCAGGCTTTTGGGCGCGATTTGGCGGCAATGCGCAAGTTGTTGCTCGCCGCCGATGCCTCTGGGCAGGATGTGCGCCTGAGCATTTTGCGTGACGAGCGCACCTTGCTCGAGTTGACCGTGCCTTCGCGCAAGTTGGTGCTCAACAGTTTGCCCTACATGAGCATTAATGGCGGTGTGGCAAGAATTGTGATTCCCGAATTTGTTGGTCCCGCCAAAACCGCGCCGAAATTACACGAGTTGGTCAAACGCGCGATGGATCGTAAGGTCGCTGCGATTGTTGTCGATTTGCGCAATGACCCGGGTGGGGTCAGCACCGAATGTTTGGCTGGGGCGGGCGCTTTTGTTGGCAATTACGGGCGTTTGCGCGAATCGCGTTTCGGGCGTTTTCAAGACAATTACCGCGACGGTGGCGTGTACCAAATCGATGAAAAAGGCAAAGAGACCAAAGTCTATCAAATTGACAATTCGCAACTTTGGACGGGCAAGCTGGCGGTGCTGGTCAATCAAGATTCGGCATCCTGCTCCGAGTATTTTGCCAGCGACGTTCAATACGCCAAGCGCGGCGTGGTGATTGGCGAACAAACCGTTGGCGTGGGCAACACTGGAACACGACTTTTTAACCTGATCAACGGTGGCGGTCTGCAAATCACTGTCGTCAAGAGTTTTCACTTGGATGGCACGGTTTATTCAGCCAAGGTCACACCGGATGTTTTTATCAAGGACGATCTCGAGGGGTTTGTCTTTACGGGGCGCGACAACCTGATGGAACGGGCGCTCCAGGAGTTGGGCGTGCGCAACCCTCCAAAAGCTTTGATGAATCAGCCTTTAGACCTGGGGAAGCAAAAGCGTTTCTGGTTTGAACGCCCCGCCTCTCGCGTCTCGAGCGCCAGCAATTCGCTGCTCGAGCTGGCAAAAAATGCAGCTTGGAGTCTTCAATGATGCGATTCTTAAAACCTGTTTTGACCCTGGCTTTTGCCGTCTCGAGTTTGGCGTTTGCCAGTCCGGCACAGGATTTGTTTAATCAAGCCACCTATTATTTGGCGGTTCAGTACAACGGGTATTCCAGTGCGGATTACGCCAATTTTAACACCAAGTATCAACCTGCGCTTGACGCGGCTTGTGCCGATTTGGGCGAATCGTGTCCGTTCACGGCGGCGACGCCGATCATTTTGCAGATGCTGACGGAATTAAACGATGGTCACACGTATTTGCTGACCAAGGAGGCGGCGCTCGAGGCGCAGCGTCAACGGGCGGGGCTTGGTCCGAGCACCCCCAAAATTGGCATGGTCACGACAACAGTCAAAGACAGTCCCAACAGGTTGATCACAGACTTGTGGGAGGGTGCGCCAGCCGCTCGAGCCGGTTTGATGCGTGGGGATGTGGTGGTCAGTTTGAACGGCAAAAGCGCTGCCGAGTTTGCCGATACGTTTCAAGTTTCGATTTCCAAAGCCATCTCGACGGGCGAGGTGGTGACTTTGGGGGTTTCTCGAGCGGGCAAACCCCTCGAGTTTAAACTCAAAGGCGAGTTGCTGACGGTGCGTTTGCCGTTTTTGAAAGTTCTGCCAAATGGTCTTGGCGTCATGCGAATCCCAAATTTTGATGTGAACGGTCAGGTCGCCAGCAAAGTGCATGAATTGGTGGGTCAAGCCAACAAGCAAAAACTGCGCGGTCTGATTCTGGATTTGCGCGACAATCCTGGTGGTTTGGTCACCGAATTGATGGGCGTCAGCGCCGCATTTTTGCCCAAAACCAGTTTGACGTTTGCCGCCCGCGACGGCTCGAGTACCTATACCTCTGAAAATGGTGCGGTCAATATTTCGCAGGGTGTTTTGCAGAATATTACGGTGCAAACCATCAGCAAGCCGTCCTTATGGAAAGGGTCGCTCGAGGTGCTGGTCAACAGCCGTTCGGGTTCGGCTGCCGAGTACCTGCCGCAATTTTTGCAAGACGCTAAACGCGCCACCGTGATCGGCGAACCCACCGCTGGGGTTGGCAACACCGGCATCAGCGCTTTCGGTTTGCCCGATGGCAGCGCCCTCTACATTTCGATCATACGGGCGCTCAGAGCCGATTCCAGCCCCTTCCCAGAGCGTGTTAGCCCAGACGTGCCAGTGACCGACGACCTCGAGCTTCTGGCGGCTTCTGGGCGCGATGTGGTGCTCGAGAAGGCTTTGGAGTTGATGCCTTAAGACGGCGATTGAATATGTAGTCAATCAACTCGAGTTCTTTTATGTTGCTCGAGTTTGCGCTTAAACCAATGTTCTTGGTCTTGTCAGGGCAGGTATCACGGTCATCAAGCTCGAGAGTACAACAACACTTGCCAGCGCAATCGCAACGCTGATGGTCAATGCATCGGGCGAGACAATTGATTGTCCGCGCAACGCCTGCCAAGTCGTCAAGAGCATCAAGCCGAAATAACCAAGTCCACCCGTCCAGAGCAGTGCCAGTTGACGGTTTTGATTTAAGCGCTTTCGTTTTGAGAGCCAAATGCCAAGCAGCGGTATCAGTTGCAGCGCGTGCAAGCCAATAAAATGTCCAATCCGAATGTCGCCGTGTTGGGTGTTCCAACCGATCAAGGGCAAACCTGGTTCGGCATCTGGTATGGCGCTCGGGCTGCCGATGGTGTGTGCGCCAAGTAAGATGTTGACTTGTTTGGCTTGTACTGCTTTCAGTTGTATCGCGTTTGGACCCGCGCTGAGCATTGGGGTCAGCAAACCAACGGCGGTGACGACCAAACCAATTCGGATTGCTGAAGCAATGACTGGCTGTTGACGCAACCCGCGCCAAACGGCGATTAAAAGTACGACAAAAGCCGCAAACATGGTAAAAATGCCGATGGTCATGGCAATCCAGAGTGCGGAATCGAACGGCGTGGTGTAATTAAAGTGCATTGGGCGTGCTCGGGTGGCTTGGATCAGAATCATGCCAATCTCGAGGCTGAGAATGATGCCGATCACGCTGGCGGCAATGTTGGCGCTGCGGCGGGTTTTGCCGTTGGTGATGCCGATGAGCCAGATCAGGGCGAATGCCATGCAAAGGATTGAGACGGAGAACTTAAAGAGTTTTGACCAGGCGGGCGTGTTGATGATGGCGGTGGCTCGAGGGTCGAAGATCAAGCCCAAAATGCTGACGATCAATGTGCCGCTGGTGATGGCTGCCAGAATGGTCAGGGGCAGGTTGGTCTGTCTGAAAGAGGCGATAAATCGGAGGGCTGAACTTGATGGGGTGCTCGAGGTCGCTGGGTTCATGGTGGTCTCCTGTGGTTGTTCTCAATTTTCTATCTAATCACTGCTTAATATCCGAACAGTGATAAGATATGCTATAATCTGAACAATGTCAAGATCACTGCTCGAAAACACGCCCAAACACGAGCCGTACCACCACGGCAACCTGCACGCCACGCTGCTCGAGACGGCGCGTTTGCTGGTCGAAGAACATGGCATTGACGGCTTTAGCCTGCGCGAACTCGCCCGACGGGCTGGGGTCAGCCCCGCCGCGCCCTACCATCACTTCAAAGACAAGGCTGCGCTCATTCAAGCCTTGGCTGAGGAAAGCCAAATACGGCTTGGGATCGCCTCGCAACACGCCATCAAAGGCATTGACGACCCAATGCAAAGACTGTCGGCGCTGGGGGTGGCATACGTGCTTTACGCCTTCGAGCACCCAAGCGAATTTCGCATCATGTTTAGACAAGAACTGCGCTCACCGCTGGGCGAACTCGAGCAACCCGACACTGAACCCGACCCAGCCTTTGTGCTCTTAAAACAAATCCTGATCGAATGCCGCGAGGCGGGCTGCATTCCCATCACCAGCGAGAAGGCGCTCGAGATCGCGTCCATCAACACCTGGGCGTTGGTGCACGGACTTGCCACCCTGATTATCGACGGACCGCTGTCGCACAGCTTTCGCACCAAACAGCAAGTGATCGAACTGACCCGCCAGGTGACGGGCGGGTCGCTCGCGCAACAAATTGCTGGCGCATAAAAAAACCTGCCGCCCAAGCTGGCTCGAGCGGCAGGTTTTGGTCGTTTCAGTTCAAGCTTTTGACGTTAAACGTATCGCACTTGTTGATATCGCCGGTGTTAAATCCTTGCATAAACCATTTCACGCGCTGGGCGCTGCTGCCGTGCGTGAACGAATCGGGGTTGACATAACCTCTGGCACTTTTTTGGATGTGATCGTCACCGATCACTTGGGCGGCATGAACCGCATCTTGAACGTCTTTTTGCGTGATGTGTGCCGCCTCTTGGGCGGTGCTGCCCCAAATCCCGGCAAAACAATCGGCTTGCAACTCTTGACGCACACTCAAACCGTCCGCGCCCTTCATGGCTGCACCTTGCTGTGCGGCTTGCATGACCTGATCAGAAATGCCCAACTGGTTTTGCACATGATGCCCAACCTCGTGCGCGATCACGTAAGCGTTGGCAAAATCGCCGCCCGCCCCAAAGCGCTGACTGAGTTCGGCAAAGAAACTCGTGTCCAAATAGACGTGCTCGTCGCCCGAGCAGTAAAACGGTCCAGAGGACGCGCTGGCTTGCCCACAGGCGCTATCGACCGCATCATGAAACAAAATAAGCTGTGGCGGCTGATAGGTGCGCCCGAGTTGCTTAAAAATGCCAGTCCAGGTTTGTTCGGTGCTGCCCAAAATGCGGGTCACAAAAACACTGTTTGGGTCTTTGGTGTTGACTGGACCGCTGGTGTTGGAGGTCTGAGTCCCTGGCGAGAAACTGCCCATGCCCGAGAGCAAACCCAGAATTTGCAAGGGATTGACGCCCAAGAACAAACCGACCACCACCGCCAAAATCGTTCCAACCGCACCGACCCGAATGCCGCCGCCCCTCGGCGCGTAACCCGAGCCGCCTCCGACCTCTGAGACGTTGGTGCTTTCAGGTAAATTGTTCACATCCATAATGACCTCCGTCAAACCCGAGCGAGCCGAGTTTTTTGTCTGTCCTCGAGTTTAACGAATTTGGGGGTGGAGTGCCACTCGAGGATTTTATGGTTTGTTTAATGTCCTCAAAGCTGTGGATTTTAGGACTGGCACTTTTTCGCCAAAGGCTGTGTCAGCGTTCATTCACCGATTGGCTCATCAGTGGGCTTTGGGCATTGCCACAGCTTTTCAATCTCGAGTTATGCTGATTCATGCCAACAATCATTCCGCAACCGAACCATCAAAAGTTGCTCGAGGGGCAATTTGTCTTGCTCGAGAATGCCAGCATCGGCGCGAATTCTGGTGCGCGAGCGAAAGCCGAACAACTGGCTGGGTTTTTACGCCCTGCGACGGGTTTTGCACTGCCAATCATTGAAGGCTCGGGCGGCACCATTCAGCTCGAGTTGAACCCAAAAATTGAGGGTCCTGAAGCTTATGAAATAAATGTTTCAAACTCGAGTATTGAGTTAAAAGCCTCGAGTGAGGCGGGATTGTTTTACGCGATTCAGAGCTTGCGCCAGCTTTTTCTCAGCAGTATTTTTTCCGAGTCTCGGGTTGAAAACTCTTGGATTGTTCCGTGTCTCGAGATTCAGGATGCGCCACGTTTTGCCTGGCGCGGCGCACACTTGGATGTCAGTCGGCACTTCATGCCCGTCACGTTCGTCAAGAAATTTATTGACCTCATGGCGCTGCATAAACTGAACGTTTTTCACTGGCATTTGACCGACGATCAAGGCTGGCGGCTCGAAAGTTTAAAATACCCGCGTTTGACCGAAATTGGGGCGTGGCGCAAGCAAACCATGATCGGTCACGGGCTGAACAAAAATCCTGAATTCGACGGCATACCCCACGGCGGGTTTTACACCCAAGATGAGGCTCGAGAAATCGTGGCGTATGGACTCGAGCGCCATGTGACGGTCATGCCCGAAATCGAAATGCCAGGACATGCCCAAGCCGCCCTCGCCGCGTACCCAGAGTTTGGTAACACGGGCGAAACACTCGAGGTTTGGGACAGGTGGGGTGTCAACGAAAACGTGTTTAACCCGCTCGAGCCAACAATTTTGTTCTTGCAAGGTATTTTAAGCGAAGTGCTCGAGATTTTCCCCAGCGCCTACATTCATGTTGGTGGCGACGAATGCCCTAAAACCCAGTGGGAACACAACGGTCCAGCGCAAATCAGAATCACGCAACTCAGCCTGGCAGACGAGCATGAATTGCAAAGTTATTTCATTGGACGCATGGATCAATTTCTGACCGCCAAAGGACGCCGGCTTGTGGGTTGGGACGAAATTCTCGAGGGAGGCTTGACCGCCAACGCCACCGTCATGAGTTGGCGCGGCGAAGAGGGCGGCATTGCGGCTGCCAAAGCGGGACACGATGTGGTCATGACGCCCGAGTACGCCACCTATTTTGACCATTACCAAAGCCAAAACACCGAACTCGAGCCACTGGCAATCGGTGGGTTTTTGCCGCTCGAGAAAGTGTATGCCTATGAGCCGATCCCGCCGCAGTTAACCGAACTCGAGGCGCGGCATGTTTTGGGGGCGCAGGCACAGCATTGGACGGAATACATGAAAGACGCGGCGCACGTCGAATACATGAGCTTCCCGAGGTTGACTGCTTTTTGTGAAGTGGTTTGGAGCGATAAATCTTCAAGAAATTATGATGGGTTTCTGGCGCGACTCAAAATTCATCTCGAGCGACTGGATTTGTTAAGGGTCAATTACCGAAAATAATATTTGGACTTCCAAAACCTCGAGTATCACTACAGCGAATTGAAGCAAAAAATGAACTTCGCTGATCAAAAAGCCTGTTATCCTCGAGCCATGTTGAAATTGTCGTTGACCGTGTTGACTGGTTTGTTGTGCTGTTCGTTTTCTGGCTGTCAAAACTCCAATGCCGTCATCAATCCAGGCAAACTCGAGATTGTAAAGCTCGAGTTTGTCCAAACCCATGTGATTCCAAGTGAGGGCAAAATGTTTAGCCTTTCAGGTTTTGGCGTCAACGAACAACGCACCTTGCGCGTGGTTGCCAACCGTGATGCCCTGGTCTTGTTTCAAGCCATCAACAGTGATCTCACTCAGCCACAACTCGAGGTGCTGCAAAACGATGCAGTCATTACTACGATCAGCCTCAACCCCCCAGCCACGCTGCCCAAAACTGAGGCGAATGGTCCAGCCTACTCGAGCAGCTCGTACTGGGCGAAAATTCCAGCCGAATTTGTCAAGTCGGGTTTAAAAGTTCGTTTCCGAACCAGCGATGCTGTCTCGGAGGCTCGAGTAGTGAACATTGGCGCTCCTGTGGATTTTAATTTGTTTGTGATTCCAATTTACTTGTTTGGCGCGACCACCGATTTACTGTCCTTTGATGCGGTCAAAGCGCCACCTCAAAATATCACGGACGAATTCTTTGCCAAAATCCCCGTCGCCAAACTTAGCATCCTCAACCACCCGCTCGGCAAACTCGAGCTTCCAGAATTGGTCATTGCGCCACGCAACAACCAGGCAGCCTACATTGCCACAAGCCCGAGCGATTACAAAGATGGTTTTGCTGGCATGGACGCCACACTCAGTTTGATTCACCGCATCCGTGAAGCCAACGGTGATTCGCCAACCGCCAACCAATACTATGGTTCACTGATTCAAAAAGGCACAACAGGTGCGCTTGTTGGCACTGGCGGCGGTTTGGGCGGCGGTCATGCGGGCGTGGGCGATCATCTGTTCTCGGGCATCTTCATTCACGAGCAAGGTCATGCTTTTGGAATGCCGCACGCCAATGACGGCTTTGTCGCCAAACAATACCCGTATGTGGGTGGCAGTTTGCTCGGCTCGAGTTGGGGATACGACCCAAAGCACAACGAGTTTCTGGCACCGTTTATTCCAAACTCAAAGGGCGATGGTGTCTGCGGAAGCTACCAAGTTGACGATCAAAAACGCTGCGTCAAACAAGACCCAATGCAGTCGGGCGCGGGTACTCAAGCCAAAGGGTATCAGTACGCCATGTTCTCGGATTTTAACGCCGCCCAAGTCCAATGGTATTTTGAAGGCAACCGCTTCACCAACGACAAAGGCGCCCAAGAGTACCTGGGTGGTCGCGTCGAAATTGACTCGAGTTTTGCCAGTGGTTATAAACGATGGGATAAAATTGATCAAAAATACGTCGAATACACCGTGCCAACCGACGACAAAGGCTTGTACGGTTTAAACGGCAATTTCCCAACCGAAAAAGCTCGAGCGGTCTACACCATCATGGGAACGCTCAGCAACACCACGCCGACGGTCAACCGCATTTACGCACCCGTCAAATACATTGGAAATTTACTGCAACAAATTGATCCAACCTCGAGCGGCGATCTGTCTGACATTCGCCCAAATGTTGGGAAATACCCGTGGTTTTGTCATGCGCGAGGTTGCGATTACACGCTGCGCGTCACGTACTCGGATGGTAGCCAGTTGTACCGTTTGATGCAACTGGGGTTTCACAAGTGGTGGCTCAGTCCTGACATCGACCCGACTGCAAATGACCCTATCAACCCCAACAGCTTCGGCACTTGGGCAATCAATGTTCCCGCCGACAAAACGACCTCCAAAGTGGAATTGCTGTACACGCCTAAAGGCTATGAGGGATTGCCGTCAAACCCGACTGTGGTCAGCATCTGGCAGCCTTAACCTCGAGCAGCCTTAACCTCGAGCCTTCAAAACGCCTGTACACTCGAGCGACTGGATTTGTTAAGGGTCAATTACAGACACGGTTGAAACTTCATTTCGTGATATGCAGAAAAGAGATGTTTCGTTGTACATGAACCGAGTCCAAACCTGACAAGCAAACTTCCACGTGTTAAGCTTCATTACGGTGCTGACGCGCCGTGATTTTATTTTCGCGGCTCGAGCCTCTATTGACAAACGTTTGCCCCAGGGTAAACAGCTTGGAGTCAGAAATGCCAGGAATTGCAATTATTGGCGCCCAGTGGGGCGATGAAGGCAAAGGAAAAGTCACGGATTTTCTCGCACCGGACGCGCATTGGGTCGTGCGCTATCAGGGTGGCGCGAACGCTGGGCATACGATTGTGCTGCCCGATGTGACCTTTAAACTCAATCTCTTTCCTTCGGGCGCGGTGCGTCCTGGCGTCAAAATCGTGCTCGGTGACGGCATGGTGATTGACCCTTGGAAATTTAAAGACGAACTCAAATACCTGAGAGACCACGGTCTAAACCCAGAAGTTTACGTTTCAGACCGTGCGCATTTGGTTTTGCCGCATCACAAATTTGTTGACGGCAAGAACGATTTTGTTGGCACGACGGGGCGCGGCATCGGACCCGCCTATGCCGACCGCGCACGCCGCATTGGCGTGCGGGCGGGTGATCTCAGCGATGCCAACACCCTGCGCGAAAGGCTCGAGCGATTGATCGAAGCCAAACCCAACAGCACGGCGGGCGTCAACTGGACGAGTGTCGATAAAGCCTATGTGGACATGGCAGAAGTCCGTGACATCATCTCGCCTTACGTGCGCGACACGGGCACGATGCTGCGCGAGGCGCTGGCGCAAAACCAAAACGTCTTGTTTGAAGGCGCTCAAGCCACGCTGTTGGACCTCAATTACGGCACCTACCCTTACGTCACCTCGAGCCACCCGACTGTGGGCGGCGTGATCGTCGGGGCTGGCGTGAACCACAAGCACATCAACAAAGTCTACGGCGTGGCGAAAGCCTTCACCAGCCGCGTCGGACATGGACCGTTCCCGACCGAAGTCTTTGGCGACCTCGAGCATCGGTTGCGCGGCGAACGCGATGCTCCAGGTGCGGAGTACGGCACCACCACCGGTCGCCCAAGGCGCATGGGTTGGTTTGACACCAAACTGGTGCGTTACGCCAGCGAGGTCAACGGCTTTGATGGTTTGGCACTCACCAAACTCGATTTCTTGTCGGGCTTTGACACCGTCAAAATTGCCATCGACCACGACGAGCACGGCATGGCAATTCTCGAGGAGATGCCAGGTTGGGGCGATTTGACGGGGATTACCAAGCGCGAGAACCTGCCCAAGGAAGTCTTGCATTACATTGCCCGAATTGAAGAGCTGGTCAATTGCCCAGTGGCGATTTTTGGTACGGGGCAAGCTCGAGCCGAAACCTTTGGGCATGTCAGTTGGAGCTAAAAAAGCTGTTCTGCGAACGTTTTTATGACTCGAGACTATAACCCTCGAGTCATATTTCTTTACAATGACAAGCTGGGATTATCTTGAGGAATCCCTTGAGCTTTTGCTTATAAAAACTTGAGCTTCTCTTAACTCGAGAACAACACTCATGAAATTTGCGCTACGCTACCCGCATGAAAAGAATTTTCTTACTGGCTGGTCTGGCAATTGCGTTCTCTTCCTGCTTTCCGGTCTACCGCACGACTCGTCCCGAACCGGTCAACCCGCAACCACAACCCATCCAACAACCGGCTCCGGTGGTTTCGGGCGGTATCACCATTTACATTTCGGCAGGCATTCAAGTCTCGAGGATCATCGGTGATTTCCAACCGACCAAAGGCGTGGGCGCGACCTATGTCAACGGCGAGCGTTTGGTCTTGCGTGCCGACGTTGCCTACCCTGGTTACCTGACCTTGCTGATTTACAACCCGCAACAATACGACAATTCGGTTCTGACCAACATTCCAGTCCAAGCGGGTTTGAACCTGATCTCGCAGCTTCCAAACGGCGCCGGTGAGCTTGGCGTTGCACCGCCCTTTGGCACGACCCGCATTCGCGCGATTTTCACCCCGCGCCCAATTGCTCAGGGTTCGTACCGTTGGGTCAGTGCGCAAAGCTTGAATAATCTGACCGCACAACTTCTGAACCCTTACGACGTCGGCGAACGCGATTTTGCCGAAACCTATCTCAGGGTCGCACCTTAAAAGCCGAATCTCTCGAGCAAACCGCCCTCAAAAGGAGGGCGGTTTTTTTGAATGGTGCTTTGAAGATGTTTCGAGTATGGCTAAACAGGTCAGAATGAAAATATGGATTCGATGACTGGAAAAACCGTGCTCGTGACGGGCGCAACCAACGGAATAGGCTTTATCACCGCGCGAGAACTGGCAAAAATGGACGCCACCGTTTTGATGGTCGCTCGAGACGAAAAAAAGGGACGCGCCAAACTCGAGGAAATTCGCAAAACCGTACCCAACGCCAAACTCGAGTTGTTGCTGGCAGATTTGTCGAGCATGGCGAGCATCAGGCAACTTGGGACCAACATCACCGCCAAATACCCGAGCCTGGATGTGCTGGTGAACAACGCCGGCGCATTTTACAGTGATCGCAAAGTCAGCAAAGACGGTTTTGAAATGACCTTCGCGCTCAATCATATCGGTTATTTTTTGCTGACCAATTTGCTCTTGGAAACACTGAAACGCGGCAAGAATGCCCGAATTGTCAGCGTCTCGAGCGGCGCACACTTGTCGGGCAAAATCAATTTCGATGACCTTCAGCTTGAGCACAAATTTAGTGGCTGGAACGCGTATTGTGCCAGCAAACTGATGAATGTCCTGTTCACCAAAGAACTGAGCCGCAGGCTGGCGGGAACCGGCGTGACCGCCAACTGTTTGCATCCTGGATTCGTCAACACCGGTTTTGCAGGAGACTCGAGCGACTTTTTTGGAAAGGCGCTCAATTTCGCCAAGAATTTTCTTGCCATCACCCCAGAAAAAGGGGCTGAGACCATGATTTACCTGTCCTCGAGCGCGGAAGTGGCGAACGTGACGGGCGAGTATTTTGAGAAGAAAAAAATTGCCAAAGTCAACCCAATCGCGCTCGACTCGAGCGTGGCGAAACGCTTGTGGGATATCAGCGAGAAATTAACCGCAATTTAAAAATTGTAGGGGATGGTGTAGGAGGTGGTCTCAGACCATCCCCTACGGTTATTTCACCGTTTCTGACGGGTTTTCCAAAAGTTCAACAAACCCTCAAGCGCCAATGGTTCGTTTTGTGGCGCAAGTTTTCCGGCTTGGTCTTTGTCGGACAAACCATGACAGGAGGTACAGACTCGCACCTCGCCAGGTTGGAAACTGAGCCAGTAGCGTTCTCGCACCACGCCCGTACCTGCGCCGTCGGTGAGTTGCCAGGACAAGGCTCGAGTGGCGGGCACAAACGCGGCGAATGAACCGTCGCTTGCCACTTTGACGCTGTTGGGTACGCCCGTATTGCTTGGGTTGCTCGAGACTGCGGCAGCGTCGTGAAGTGGTTGTGCCAACACGCGTCGTCCGTCTCGAGGTGTGCTTGTGCCGCCAAGCCCACGGATCAAATCGCCTTGAAAGAATTGCAGGTTGGTCACATCGTAAACCTTATCGCCCGCTTTGAAGCTCGAGGAGACGGTTTTCACGCCGCCTGGAACTTGCAGGTTAAACGGTTGTTGCTTGTCGAGGTCGTCTCGGGTGGTGACGTTACGCCCAACCAGCAACGCCAGGTTGTTTTGCTTTAAATAGGTTTTCAGATTCTCGAGCGTGACCCCTGTTTTGCTAAAAACATTCTGCTCGGGTTGAGGCAGTGGCGTTGTGGTCACATTTGGTCGAACTCGAGCACGCAATTCGGTGGGTTGCAGTTCCCAGAGCGTGCCATCAAATTCGAGTTTGGAATCTGGATTCCACCAACTGACTTTCTTTTGAATGCCTGCGGTGAGCGCTGTCGTGGCTTTAAAAACACCGCCTGTTTTCTCGAGTTTGCGCAACCTGAAATCGTAAACGGATTTGTTCGGGTCGTACTCGCCGTGGGTTTCAAAGGTGTGCGCGGCAATCAGATCGCCGCTCGAGAGCATCAGCGGGTCGCGGTAATGCCCTGAGTCGTTGGCGCTGGGTTGCGCGGTTGGTTCGACCACATCTCGGGTGTCGCGGTGCGTGATGTACTGAACGATTGCCGTTTCGGGGCTTTGGCTTGGCGGTGCGGACAATGCCACGACTTGCCCGCTGCCGTGCGAGTAAAACTCTGGCGCGTCGATGCCGTAATACATGCCTGGGGTGTTCGGGTCTTCCTTGATTTGCAAGAAATTCTCGATTGGGTTTGGATTGACCCTCGGGTACTGCTGGTAATACTCGGTGATAAGCGGATCATCGTTGCGTCCGCTGCCCAAGTACGAATGCAGTTCGTGCCGTCCAAGGTGGTTGATGACCTCAGATTCGGTGCCGTCCTGGTTCATCGTCCACGGAAAAAACTGATTGAAAGTGTGTGGATTGAACGGCGAATTGGCAGGCAAAGCTTGTGCCACTCGAGGTTCAGGATAAATTTCAGTTCTCGAGGTGGCTTTGGCAGTCACGGCTTCGGATTCGTAATTGAACGTGCCGTAAGTTCCAGCCTCGTAGGTATCGGTATCGGCTTGCTGGTCGCGTTGCAAATGATCCCATTGGGTAAAAAGCAGTCGCCCGAAACTGTCCACAAACGGCGTGAAGTCACCGCTTGGCGCGTGGTTGAGGATTTTCAAATTGCCAGTGCTGGCATCCAGACTCCATAGCCCAGAAACCACGGGCGCCTCCTCGTACTCGTCGCGTTGCGGGTACAAATGCGCACTGCCATCTCGAGGGCGGTCGGTGGTGAAAATGATGCGGTCATCCGAGCCGTAAATTGGCGAGACATTGTTGTACGCGGGTTGATTGGGGACTTTGGTGATGACTGGCGTTTGGCTCGGCTCGAGGTTGCTGATTTCATACAACTGCCAGCGCGTGGTTGGCTCTGTGTATTGTTCGGTGGGCGCTCCAACCACCATCGAAAAAATGATTTTCTTACCGTCCCAGGAGGGGCTGGGGTCGCGCACCGCAATCGCGTTCGCGCCTTGCAAACCGTCCATACCGTAACCTGCGGCTTTGGTCAGGTTTTTCAGGCTGCCGTCAGGGTAGCGAATCCACAAATCCCCACCTCGAGGCACGGCTTGAATCTCTGAACGTTGATTGCCAAAAACGCTGGCGATGGTGGTGAAGTCATCACGTATGGGGACTTGGGTGACAAAAACGATGCCGTTGCTGGTTTTGGAAATCGGGTTGATCGGTGCGGAAGCCGCACAAGCCGTCACGCCAATCAAGAGCATCAAGCCAACTCGAGTTACGGTCATGGTTCAGTTTAGAACGGCTGGTAAAAATCTAGCGTTCATTCTCAAAAAACCTTCTGAGGCTCGAGTTTTACGAGAACACAACAAGCGGCAGGTAACAACTGACCACCCAGTTTGGCATGTCCACGACTTCCGAAATTCTTAAATCACACGCCACGCTGCATAGCGCATACGCGTCCTTCGGCTCGAGTTTGTACGTCCGAACCATGTGGTCAATCATGGCTCGAGTGGCGTCTTTGGCGGCGAGCATCAAATCTGGCGCGACGCCCGTGGTGGCATAATACCCTTTTTCGTCGTGGTGTCGCGTGACCGGACCACTGGTTTGAAACTGTGGACTTGGCAGGTTGCGCCCTTTCTCGAGACCAAATTTGAGAACCACGTTCATGGGGCTTTCGATGGCAGTGCCGCAAACCTCGCCGTCACCTTGGGCGGCGTGGGTGTCACCAACCGAAAACAGTGCGCCAGGAACATCCACAGGCAAGTACAGGGTACTGCCAGCGCTCAAATCCCGAATGTCTAAATTTCCACCCACCCGACGCGGCGGCACGACGCTGTGATGCCCCACTTCGGCGGGCGCAACCCCAATCACGCCCGTGAACGGCTTGATTGGCACGCTCGCCAGTCCAGGCAGAAAATGCGCCACTCGAGCGTCATGCTCGGAAATGACCAAATGCGGGTCTGGGAATTCGTCCGCCAACAAGCCAAACCCAGGAATCAACGCCGTCCAACCCCAACCTGAGGTTTTAAACTCGAGCAACTCGACTTTCAGGGCATCGCCTGGTTCTGCGCCCTCAATAAAAATTGGACCTGTGACAGGGTTGACATTGCCAAAATCCAAATTGATCAAATCATTTATTCCACTCGAGCGACTGAACTGCCCGCCACCCGCGTCCAAAATCTCAAACTCGAGCGTCGTGCCAGGCGTGATTCGGTGCGCTGGCGGCAAGGTGTTGTCCCAACCCAGGTGGTGCGAGTGAATGGTTTGCCAATGATGATGATGGTCGCTCATGGGATTCCTTTTTGGTTTGGGTGATTGCGCTCGCCACCCTCATCCCCGACCCTTCTCCCGCTGGCGGGAGAAGGGAGTTTTGGTCATTTCTCGAGAGGCAAAATAATTTTGTTTTAAACCCTCTTTCGCGGAGTGAGAGAGGGTGACGAGCCTCGGCGAGCGCCCCAAGCCCGTTAGGTGCTGCTGTAAGGGCAAGAAGTCGGGTGAGAGTTTATGTGCGAAGTTTCATTCCATTTTCAATTGAATTCGATGCTCGAGAGGGCGCATTTCCATGCGTCCCTACGATTTATTTGGTGCTTAAACGCTCGTAAGCAATGTTGTGAATCGGGTCAATCAAATCTGTTGGTGCGCCCACCAGTTTGTCGCTGTGCATGGTGTAACGCACTTCGTTGAACATCGGAACCCAAACGCTTTGATCCATCAGTTTCTTGTAGAGTTTTTTGTACTGCTCGAGCCTCGCGCCGCGCATTTCGGATGCGGTCATCTGGTCGGCTTTGGATGCGATAGCGTCGAGGGCTTTGTTGCAGGTGAAGGGCCAGTTCCAACCACCTTGGACGGCGCTGCGGCAGCTTAAGATGGGCCAGTAAAAATCGCTCGGGTCTGGGTAATCTTGCGTCCATCCCATGCCACCCGACCAGACGAGCGGCGCGGTTTTGGGTGTGCCTGCGGCTTCGATCACGGTGCTGGCGGCTTGGGATTTCAATTCGATTTTGATGCCGACGGCGGCGAGGTCTTGTTGGATGCTTTGCGCGATGCGTGGGTTTGGGTCGGTGGAGTTGGTGTAGAGGGTGCTCGAGAAGCCTTTGCTCAAGCCGGCGGCTTTCAGCAGCGCTTTGGCTTTTTCGGGATTAAATTCATAACCCTTGTAGCTCGAGTCGTAGCCTGGCATTTTGGGCGGCAGAATTTGGTTGGCGATCAAACCGCGTCCGTTGATGATTTTCAAAACTTTTTTCTTGTCGATGGCGTATTGCAGCGCTTGACGCACGCGCAGGTCGTTGAAGGGTTTGATGTTGGTATTTATTGACACGTAGGTCGTGTTGGCGAGAGCGGTGCTGACGATCAAGCTCTTGAGTTTGGGGTCAGCCTGGGCTTGCAAAAAATTTGCTGGTGCAATGCCATCACCGAGCAAATCGACCTCGCCGCGTTGCAATGCCAGGTACGCCACGCTGGGGTCTTGCCCGACTTTGATGTTGACCGTCTCGAGTTTGGGCAGGTCTTTGATGAAGTAATTTGGGTTGCGTTTGAACATCAGTTCTTGCCCCGTCGTCCAAGACTCGAGCGTGAACGGTCCGCTGCCGACGGGTTTGCGTCCCCAATCTGCGCCGGCTTTTTCGACTTCCTCTTTGGGAACAATAAACGCAAAGTTTGTGGCGAGCACGTTCAAAAATGCGGCATTGGGTTGCGACAGCGTGACTTTGACCGAGTTGGCGTTAATGACTTTGACACCGCTCAAGTCTTTCGCTTTGCCGCTCGAGAAGGCGTCAGAACCCGCAATATCGGCAAAAAATCCTGCGCCTGGGCTTTTGGTTTTCGGGTCAAGCACACGCTCGAGGGTGTATTTGATGTCATCGGCGACCAGTTCGCGTCCGTTGGTGAATTTGATGCCCTTGCGAATCTGGAAGGTGTACGATTTGCCGCCGTCGCCGACTTTGGGCATGGCTGCCGCAATGCGAGGCTCGAGGTCGGCGGTGCCTGGTTTGTAATCCAGCAAAGCATCGAAGACCATTTTGATGGCGGGCCAGTTCTGCCAGTCGTAGCCCACCTGCGGGTCGAGCGTGGCGAGGTCGTCTTTGTAGGCGATGACCATGCCACCTTTGGCGGGCGATTGCGCCAGGGCGAAGGTTGCCGCGACAACCGTGACGCCCAGACCAACCAATGCTCGAGCGACGGATTTTGGAACCCTGTTCTTTGAAACCTTGTTCATACGAACCTCCTGTGAATCACGTGGTTAAGTTTTTGCGAATCAGGCGAATCTGTCCTCGGTGGTTGATTTCGTCTTCAAAAACATGAAACCAGCACCAGTAATGGTTTGCCATGCGGGTGTCGTTGAAATGAAATTCTTGATGCAGCCAAGCATCATCTAACGTTCGGAATTTCTCGAGTGTCACATCACGAACGGTTTGAAGTTGCTCGAGGTAATGCTCGAGTGGCTCGCCCGAAATTTCTTTGGCGCGTTCACCCAGATCGAGTGCCGCAAGCCAAGGCGCGAGTTCGGGGTCGTCATCCTCGAGCCGACGGTTTTCAAAGGTTCGGGCTTGATAAAAAAATTCGACGGCGGCAAAATGTGCGAGCAGCGCCCCAATGGAATTGCCAAAACCTGCTGGCACCGTATTGAGTTGTTCAACGCTCAAATCCTTGACTGCCCGTAAAGTGGTGGCTCGAGCATAATTCATCATCGACACCAGCCGTCCGATGTGCGGCGTAAAACCTGGTAAGTCTTTGACCAAATAAACTGCGTCCATAATTCCTCCCTATCCGTATCGTACTCGAGGATCAGCCAGCGGATATGCAAGGTCGGCTAACAAATTGCCAACCACGATCATGACCGCGCCAAGTTGCACCACGCCCAGAATCACGGGAATGTCCACCACCCGAATGGCATCCCAGACGAGCTTGCCGACGCCGGGCCAGCCAAACACGCTTTCGACCACGACCACGCCGCCCATGAACACGCCAATGTCCGAGCCGACCATGCCGATCACGGGCAGCAGCGCATTTTTCAGGGCGTGTTTGGTGATGACGCTCGAGCGCAGCACACCTTTGGCGGTGGCGGTGCGCACGTAATCTTGCCCAAGCACGTCGAGCATTTCGGAGCGAACAACTCGAGCGTACCAACCTGCGCCGCTGATGCCGAGGGTTAGGGCAGGCAGGATGATGTGGGCGATTGTGCCGTAACCGCCGAGTGGAAACAGCGCCAGTTTGAACGAAAAAATGTAGATCAGGCTTAACCCCAGCACAAATTGTGGCAGGCTGACCCCCGCAAACGAGAGCATCATCAAACTTCGATCCAAGAATTTCCCTGGGCGCAGCGCTGCCAGAATGCCAGCAGGCACGCCGATTAAAAGTTCAAACGCGATGCCCGCCAGCATCAAGAGCAACGTCGCAGGAAGCCTCGAGAGCAAGAGTTCGGTCACGTTGACGCTTTGCTTGTACGAGCGCCCCAGGTCGCCGCGCAAGACTTTACCGAGGTAAATCACAAACTGCTCGAGGATCGGCTTGTCCAAGCCCAGTTCGTGCCTGATGTTGTTGACGGTTTGCACGCTGGCGCTCGGACCGGCAACCATTCGTGCGGGGTCGGCAGGCAGCAACACTGCCAGCCCAAAGGTCAGGACGCTGACGGCGAGCAAGACCAGAATGCCTTGAAAGACCCGCTCGAGCAGCAATCGCATCTTAAAATCCCGTCCGTTTCGCGCTGGGGTCAATGGCGTCGCGCAAACCCTCGCCAAGCAAATTAAACGAGAGCGCAGTCAGCAAAATCATGATGCCCGGAAACGCCACCAACCACGGCGCGGAGGTGAAATAACTCTGGCTTTCGTTGATGATCCCGCCCCAACTTGGCGTGGGCGGTTGCACCCCGACGCCCAAAAACGAGAGCGTCGCCTCGAGCATGACGCTGGTGCTGATGCCGAGCGTCCCCCAAACCACGGCGGTGGGCAGCAAGCCTGGCAGCACATGACGCAATAAAACTCGAGTTTGACTTGCGCCCAGGCTTTCGGCGGCGGTCACGTACTCTCGAGATTTCAAGCCCAAAACCTGCCCGTAAACCACCCTGGCAAGGCTGACCCAATTGAGAAGCGCAATGACCAGCGCGACAATCCATAAACTCGGTTTGAGGATGGCGGTCAGGGCAATGGCGAGCAGCAAGACCGGAAACGCCGTCATCAGGTCGGTGAAACGCATCAAAAGCGTGCCAACAATGCCGCCAACAAAACCGGCGATCAGACCGACAAACACGCCAATCAAGACCGCCGCGCCGTTCGCCAGCACGCCAATCAACAAGGAGACTCGAGCGCCGTAAACAATCCTCGAGAACAAATCGCGCCCCAGTAAATCCGTGCCAAACCAGAAACTCGAGTTTGGGGCGATGGGTGCGCCCATGTCGCTCAAGCCCTCGGGGAAGTTGAGGTCAGGATTTTTTGGGGCAAGTTGCGGCGCGAAGACCGCCATGAGGGTTAAAACGACCACTGTCAAAAGCGCAAGCATCACCAGTGGGTCGCGCCAGAATCGTTTCCAACGCGGCGCCAAGCCTCGAGTTTGCGGTTGGGTTTGGGGCAAGCCCGTGTCGGTCATGCGCTCGAGCCTACCAGGAATTGAGGCTCGACATGTAGGGGCGCTGCTTGCTGCGCCCACGGGCTTGAATGCCCCACGTCAGACGATGCACAATAAAGTTAACTGAAAAACTCGAGTCAATCTCGCATTGCAGCCAAAGCGATCAAGGAATCCAATGCAACTTCTTCAACATCGCACCATCGACGCGCCAATTGAACGAATTTGTGATTTGGTTCGCAGCATCCAGGCGCACGAAGTCACCTCGAGCATCGACGGACGCGCGGTGGCGGGAAAAACTTCGGGCTTGTCGGCGTTGAACGATGTCACCACCTGGTCGGCACGGTTTTTTGGTTTGCGTTTTCAAATTGCGACTCGAGTGACCCGTTTCAACCCGCCGTTTTCGCTGACCGAAACCCTCGAGCGTGGTTTGCTGCTCGAGTTTGGGCATGTTTACAGTTTGCGAGTGCTCGAGTCCGGCTTGGTCGAACTCGAGGATTGTTTTGTGTTTCGCAGTCCGTTGGGCGCATGGGTTGATGCTCTGGTGTTAAAACCGATCATGACCAAAACCATGTCGGCGCGGTTGGATGGCTTAAAAGAATTGGCTGAAAGCGGTGGTTGGCAGAAATTTTTAGACTCGAGGAGCGAACCGTGAAAATTATTATTCCAGGCGGCAGCGGACAGGTCGGCGCGGTGCTGACCAGGGACTTTCAGGCGGCAGGTCACGAGGTTGTGATTCTCGGGCGCGGGATTCAAGCCACGCTTCACGGCGCTCGTCATGTGCAATGGGATGCCCGAACGCTCGGCGCTTGGAGCACAGAAATTGACGGCGCAGATGCCGTGATCAACCTGGCGGGACGCAGCGTCAATTGTCGTTACACCCCAGAAAATCGTAAACTGATCACCGATTCTCGAGTTGACAGTACGCGCATTGTTGGCGAGGCGATTGAGGGCGCGAAAAACCCCCCCAAGGCTTGGTTGCAAGCCAGCACCGCCACGATTTACGCGCACCGTTTTGAGGCTGCCAACGACGACGCAACGGGCATTATTGGCGGAAATGAAGCCAACGCGCCCGACACCTGGGTTTTTAGCATTGGCGTCGCAAAAGCTTGGGAGGTGGCACTCGAGGCGGCAAACACGCCGCACACCCGCAAGGTGGCATTGCGCAGCGCGATGGTCATGGACCCGTTTAAGGCTGGGATTTTTGACACGCTTTTAAAACTCGTGCGTTTCGGTTTGGGCGGCGACATGGGCAGCGGCAGGCAGTACATTTCCTGGATTCACGACCAGGATTTCACCCGAGCCATTCAATTTATTCTCGAGCACGAAAACATCTCTGGAACAATCAACGTTTCAAGTCCAAACCCACTCTCAAACCATGACTTCATGCAGCAATTGCGCCAGGCTTGGGGTATTGGGTTTGGCTTGAATTCCACAGATTGGATGCTTGAGGTTGGCACGCTTCTGATGCAGACCGAAACCGAGTTGGTTTTGAAAAGCCGTCGGGTTGTACCCTCACGTTTGCTTGAGGCTGGATTCAAGTTCAATCATCCTGTGTGGCAGGCGGCGGCGGCAGATTTGGTGAAACGCTGGCGGGCAATATCGGCAAAACCTTAACGCTCGAGCATCAATATTGATACAATTCCGAGACTGCTTTTTAGTTTGTCCTGGACAGCTTAAAACCTGCCTTGTGACCAAGGCGTGACCAAAATGGGTCTAAGATGTTTTTGCGGGGAACATTTTCAATCACGTATTCCTGGTTTTAAATGCTGCCACCTTAAATTTGACCTGTTCAACTCGAGACTTGATCGTCTCGAGCCTCAGTTATCATTGACAAATTTTGAGTCATGCGGGGGAACCATGATGTTGAACCTTGAAAGTCGGACGCAATCGGGCATGAACGAATCGATGATGAATCACTTTGTCGGTTCGGTGGATTTAACGGGTGCAGAACTCGAGTTTGCGGGGTGTTGCCTGAACGTGACCAACGGAAAACTTGGGCATTACGACCCCAAACGCCGTCAGGTCAGCGGCAGCCTCAGCATTGTCAGCCCCATCAAACCGAGCTTGCGCTCGAGTTTGGTCAGGATTCACTGGCGAAATCAAGAATTTGAGGTCGTCATGATTTCCTTAAAAGAAAGCACGGTGAAAGACGAATTGACCCTCAAATTTGTGGCACGGGTGCTTTCATCACAAGCGCCTGTGAATGTTTGACTGGTCATTCTGAACATTCAAGTCTCCACTTTGCTCATTGGGGACTTGTGAAGCCCAAGCCCCAGAATGCACAATAGGGTTGTGCTTGAACCTGCGATCAGTTTGATGCTTCGACTTTCGGGCACCTGCGTGCTTGAACAATCGGGGCGACTCGAGACGCTGGGGCGACGCTCGATGGCGCTCCTGGCGTATTTGGCGCTCGAGGGGGTCACACCGCGCTCCAGGCTGGCAGGTTTGTTGTGGGCGGATGTCGGTGAGGACCGCGCCAGGGCAAATTTGCGCCAGGAGATTTACCGCGTTAACCAAATTGCACCGTTGATTGAAAATGATCGTTTTAACGTCTGGTTGGCAAAAAACGTGCGATCTGACCTCGAACAATTCGATGAATCAAGTGGCGAATTTGCCCAGGGTTTGGAAATTGACGACGCGCCGGACATCATGGACTGGTTGTACGCCCAGCGCGAAAGCTTATCTGAGCAACGCCGCGCCAACCTCGAGGATCAATTGAAGCAACTCGAGAATGCGGGTTCGTACCGTCAGGCGGCGGTGATTGCCCGAAAGTTGGTGGCGCTCGAGCCGCTATCGGAGGCGGCGCACGTGCGAATGCTGCGCTGCTTGTATTTAAGCGATGATCGGATTGGGGTCAGGACCGGAATCCTCGAGTTGCGGCGTTTGCTGCGCGAGGAACTGGGGGTTGAACCGCTGCCCGAAACGGCGGCGATGCTCGAGTCTCTGGAGGCGGGGCAATTGCAGTCCAGCCCAAGCAGCAAACGTCCAAGCATCCCTTTGAATGTGTTGCGCCCTCCAAGGTTGGCGGGTGTCAAGGCACTCAGGGCGCTGGTGCAGGGACTCGAGCGCGGCAAAGCCGTGTTCGTTGAGGGCGAGGCGGGCGCGGGCAAATCCAGGTTGCTGCACGATCTGGCGGCATCGCGGAGCGCCCTGGGTGGGCATGTGCTCGAGGTTCGCGCCCGCGAATCGGATCAGAGTTTGGCGTTCGCGCCCTTGATCACGGCGTTGCGCGATTTGTGGGAAGCCGGTTTTCAACCCCAGGTCGAACCGATCTGGCAACTCGAGGTCTCGCGTCTGCTGCCAGAGTTGCGCCCCAGCGGTAACCTGGAGGGGCTGGTTCAAATTGAAATGCCAACCGAAGCCAAAGTCCGTTTTCTGGAAGGCTTAACGCGTTACGTGCTGGCATTCGCCAATGACAGCGGCTTGGTGATTTTTGATGATTTGCACTGGGCGGACAGCGCCACGCTCGAGTTTCTGGCATATGCCGCCCCGCGAATCCTGGGCGAACAGGTCGGGATTTTGGGCGGTTATCGTCCGCTCGAGGTCGGTGCAAATTTGCGCCATCTGATCGGGCAACTCGAGCGCGAGGGTTTGGCGGTCACGCAAAAACTCGAGGCTTTGGAATTGCCCGAGGTGCGCGAGTTGTTGTTCGGCATCGATCCCAAAGCCGCCGCCCTGGCACAAGCGATGCACGCCGCAACGGGCGGCAATCCCTTGTTCGTGGTCGAAACCCTGAAATACCTGCTCGAGACGGGGCAACTCGACGCCAACTTTCAACTTTCGGGGCAACTGCGTCCTCCAGAACGGATTGGGGCGCTCCTCAAAAACCGGCTCGAGCGCCTGGAAACCGACACGCGCCGCGTGCTGGCGTGTCTGGCGGTGGCGGGCGCAGACTTTAGCGCTAGCCTTGCAGGCACAGTGCTCGAGTTACCAGAATTGCGGGTTGCCGAGGGTTTGGGCGAAGCCGAAGGGGCGCAAGTCATTACCTCAGACCCCAGTTTCACCCATGATCTGCTGCGAGCCACCACCCTCGAGCTGACGCCAAACAGCGTGCGCCAAACCCTGCACCGTTTGGTCGCGCAAGAACTCGAGTTGCGGCAAGCCGCCCCGAGCCGGATTGCCGCGCACTTGCTGCAAGCGGGGCAAAACAGCGAGGCGACGGTCTGGTTGATCGCCGCCAGCGAGATCGACCTCGAGACATTCCTGCCGCAAACCGCCTTGGAGCGCCTGAATTTGGCGCTGATGCAGGCGCTCACGCCCAACCTCGAGGTTCAAGTTCGCACCCTTCGGGCGCGGGCGTTGACTGGCGTCAGGCGTGCCACCGAGGCTGAAGTCGAAGCCAATCTGGCGCTCGAGCTTGCCAAAAAACTAAAACGCCCCGACCTCGAGCGGCGGGCGAACCTGGCGTTGTCTGGCGCCTTGATCGAACTGGCACGACCCTTGGAGGCTGCCAAAATCACGCGTCTGGCGATGCAGGATTTGTCGCAAAGCACCGAATTTGTTGCCCACGAACAACTGGGGTTTAGTTTGATGATGCTGGGCGATTTTGAAGCCGCCAGCCTCGAATTCACGGCTGCCAGCCCCGAAAGTACCGACGCGCTGTTTGGACGCGCCATCACCGCCTGGCACGTCGGCGATTTTTCACAGATGCTCGAGTTGGCGCACAGCGTTCAAACCCGAAACCTGCCCGATTTCAAACGCGCCAGGTTTCTCAACCTCGAGGGGATCGGGCTTTGGACGTTGGGACGCTTTCATGAAGCCGAACAAAAATACAACCAAGCCATTGGCTTGTGCGAAAGCGATCAAGCCTTGCAAGCCGTGGCGATTTACCTCTCGAGAAGCAGCCTGCACCTCAGCATGGGTGAGCTGCACAAGTCGATCAAAGACATTGACTTGGCGGTCAAACTCGAGGAACTGGCGGGCAACACCAGCAACCTTGCCGATGCCGTGCATCAAAAAGCCTGCATCCATTACCTGTGCGGCGATTACCTTCAGGCGCGCGAGTTGGTTGATGATGCGATAAGGCGCTGGTTTGAACCTGGCGCGAAAGCCTACACGACCGCCACCAAAGCCGTGATCCAAAGCGCCCTGGGACAAAACCCAGAACCCACCGCCAGCTCGGCACTCGAGATGGCACGCCAATCACGGCACACCTTTGCCCTGGCACTGACCTTGCGGGCTTGCAGTGAGGTCGCCCTCGATCTTGGTCAAGCAAAACTTGCCCTGCAACACGCCACTGAGCTGAAAACCCTGGCAAGGCAACACGGAATGCTCGAGCAACTGGGTTACGCGCACCTCTACAGCGCCCTGGCGGGCGAGGCAAAATACTTTAACGCCGCGCTCGAACTTTCCAGTTTACTGCCCAACCTCGAGATCACCTGGCGAGCCGCGCAAGGCATCAATGACACCAAACTGGCAATTCGTACCTTGGAGAGCGTTTACGCCAACACGCCCGAACACTTGCGCTCTTTTTGGCAGACCAGCAAACCAGGGATTGCCTATAAAAGCCTCTCAGGGCACGAAAAACCAACGGTTTGACGATCTTGTGACGCTGATTGTGGCAAGCTAAACTCATGGATTCTGCCACCGCTACCACCCGAGCCTCATACCTTGTTCGCGTCTGGTGGGAACCCAGACCGCAAGGGCAAGTCTGGCGTGCCAGCGTGACCGACCTGTCCACCGGCGAACGCAAGTATTTCGCCACCCCCGAACGTTTAGCGCGACACCTCGAGAAACGCTCAATCATGGACGGCATGTAAAAAGACGGGCATTGCGCCCGTCTTTTTTTGTTGAGGCTCGAGTTTTGGTTTTAAGGTGCAGGTGTTGGGAAAGTATGGCTGAAGGTAAGACTCAATGCCGTGCCGTCAAGTTTGAAGCTGACTGAACCAGTGACCGTTTGAGTGCCGCTTGGACGGCTGCCGATGGTAATTTGAAAGCAACCCTGACCCGCGTTTAAAGCGTCACAAGTCACAGCGCCCGTGACTGGAGTTACAACCACGGCTCGAGTTAAAACTGTTGACGCACTGGATTGGTTTACAGTGGGAATGGCAATGTCGGTCAAACCTGCTTTATTGACGGTATAAATCTGATTTCCTGCCGTTTTGACAGAAAAATACACTTTAAAGTTTAGGTTATCAATACCTTCGGTGGTCACGACCGTAGCCGAAGCTGGGACAGGTGGTTTGGCAAAGGTCGCGGTGTAATTTAAAGTCAAAGGTGAACCATCAAGTTTAAAACTGATTGTGCCGCTGATGCTGGTGGCTGATGTTTTATCGGTCACAATTTGGAAGCAACCCTCACCAGAAACCACGCCAGTGCATTTCGTCAACGTGTTACTGACCACAACCACAGCTCGAGGGTTGTTTGGGTTGTTGCTGACAACCGTTGCCGAATCAAGGGTTTCGGCGCTGACATTGTTGAAACCAACGCCGTAATTAAAACCGTCCGTATCGGTCACTTTGTAAAAAATCTTGACGGTTTTGCTGTCAACTCCCGACGAGGTGGTTTGGCTTGCGGTTTTTGGTGTTCCTCCAACAACAATGATGCAGCCCATCAAAGAACTGGCGACCATAAGTGCTCCAAACATTTTGAATACGTTCTTCATACATCCTCCAGTGACGCTCGAGTCTCACTCTAGCGCAGCCAGATGACTTCGCGCCTTCACTTTTCATTAAGCTGCCCAGTACACTTGGGTCATGAAAGTTTTCGGGGGTGAATTATGCGTTTTAAGATTCTGGTGTTGTGGTTTGTGGTTTTTATGAGCAGCGCCGAGGCAGCACCGCAACTCTGGCAGGCGTTCACGACCAGCGCCGTGAAACACGCGAACCTCGAGCATGTCCAATTTGGCACTGGCACGGATTTAAAAGTCACGCTCGAGAAAACCGCGACGACAGGTGTACTCGAGACTGGCATTATTGCTGTCAACGCCGATACCGCGATAGCGTCCTGGAATGCACTGACACCCGAAAACACGTATCTCGAGGTTGAGATTCGGGCGCAGATTGGCACGCGCTGGACTGGGTATTACAAGATTGCGCATTGGAACAACGCTGGCGCTAAGTATTCGTTCGCCGTTCCCGCCGATGGCGATGGACGCGTCAGCACCGACACGTTAAAACTCAAACATGCGGCGAACGGTTTGCAATTAAGGATTTCGTTTCACTCGAGCGTTGCAGGCATCAGCCCAACACTAACGGGTTTGGCGGTGGTCAGCAGCCTCGCCAGCCAGCATTTCACGGCTGCCAGCACGGTTTCCAACCGTCAAGCTTGGGGTCTCGAGTTGCCCGTGCCAGTGCATTCACAAATGATTTACCAAGGCGGCGGCGAGGTCTGGTGCTCGCCGACCAGTGTCACCATGATGCTGGGATACTGGGGTACAAAACTCGGCTTGAGCCTTGCCGATCCCGTTCCGACCGCCGCCAAAACCATGTGGGATACGGTCTATGACGGTTCGGGCAATTGGGCGTTTAACATGGCTTATGCCTCGAGCAAAGGCTTAAAAGCCTATGTGCACCGTCTCTCGAGCCTGACACAAGCCGAAAGTTATATCTTAGAA
This sequence comes from uncultured Deinococcales bacterium, assembly GCA_964247135.1. Classification (GTDB taxonomy): domain Bacteria; phylum Deinococcota; class Deinococci; order Deinococcales; family JAAFIG01; genus JANXTZ01. Next base: position 27,481 of record CAXTTL010000027.1, read on the forward strand.
GGCATTCCTCTGGCACTCAGCATCGCTTGGGGCGTGAATGAACTCGAGGGGGCGCACATTGCCAAATCGGGCGGGCATTTGGTGGTCTTGCGGGGTTTCACCAAAACGGGCGATGTGATTATCAACGACCCTGCCGCCAAAACCGATGCTGGCGTGCGCACCATTTATAAACGCGCTGAACTCGAGCGGGCTTGGATTGGGCATTCGGGCGGTGTGGTGTACGTAATCGAGGGGAAGTAAACCTCGAGCCTTCAAATCCCAGCAGCAACCCAAGAATGCCACGAACCTCGAGTTGAAAAGCATGACTGCGTCTGGCATGACTGAAATGCTCAAGGTGGGAGGACTTACGTTACTGGATTGTGAGCACAAAGCATTGACAAAAACTCATAACAACAATATCATTGTCATCATGATTCCACCGTTCCAAACAAACGGTAACCTCCCACCAGGAATTCACGACGCCACTTGGACCCAAATCACCACACACTTCGGACACACCCCACACCGACTTCGACTGCTCGCAGGATTGCTCGACGCAGCCCAAGCCCTACACCAAGCAGGCAGTCAATGGATTCTGGTCAACGGCAGTTTTGTCACCAGCAAAATACAACCAAACGACATTGACGCTTGCTACGACGACACCAACCTTGACTACATATTACTCGAACAACTCGAACCAAGCCTGGTGGACTTCAGCAACCGTCGCGCTGCACAAAAACCAGATTTCACTGCGAATTCTTCCCCGCCCGAGCCGTTGCCGACAGTGCAGGACGACAATTTCGAGATTTCTTTAGGCATGACCGCAACAACCAAGACAAAGGCATTGTAAGGTTGAACTTACCCATCGTCTTTTGAAAGGAGCATTTATGATCGAGAATGATTTACAACTGCGGGTCAGCAAAACCAGATTGGCAGAATTCAAAATAACACTTCAATCACTCGAGCAAGATGACTTAAGCTCAAAAGCAAAAACCATGCGTCGCAATGCGGTGCTCAGTGTGATTGCTGAACTCGAGGAAGACATTCAAAGTTTTGAGCACTTACGCGGCAGCCAAGCTGAAATTTTGAATCTGAGCAATCTCGAGGAACTGCCGAATCAATTGATTCAAGCGCGGGTGGCTCGAGGGTTCACGCAAGCAGAACTGGCGGCAAAGTTGAAGATGAAACCTCAACAAATTCAACGTTACGAGGCAAGCAAGTACGCCAGCGCGAGTCTTGCCAGGGTGCTCGAGGTGGCAAGGGTTTTGCAAAACACAAGAAAGTAAACCTCGAGTCTTCAAAATCCCAGCAGCAACTCGAGAATGCTGTGAACCTCGAGTTGAAAGCATGACCGCCGTGGTTGGTGGTCAAAGCGTTTGAAGTTGGAATGCAAATTGTGATGGCATTGCAGAATAAACCACAAAAGAAATCTCGAGCGTGAAACAAAGTTTTGACTACGGATTATCCTAGAGACTAATGTTCCCAAATAAGTATTCCTTCACCGTCAAATACTTCAAAGAGAATTTTTTGTGTTGCTTGAGCAATCTCTTGTAAGCAATCTGAGCTTATTTCAGATCCTAACTGTAAATTGATTGGGCTTCCTGTTTGGAATAAACCAATTACTAGCTGATAACTAATGGCAGCTTTTACAGAATCTTCAATTAATGCACGAGTAAAGTTGTCACCGTGAAAAATAGAATAAATATAAGTTTCATAAGTTAGATAACTTATATTATGTTTTTCTAACCATGGATCACCTTTTCTCGCGCTCGCATATTCAATTATAACGCAATTATTAATGTTCTCTTTTAGATAATTAGTAGCGATTTCAGTCGCTATTGAAACTGAACTGTGTCCTTTGTTAATACCAGAATGCAGGTTTGGGAAATTTATAGCTTCTGGTAATAAGTTAAAGCTTCCAGTTTCAATTTTGAATTTCGAGTATAAAGAGGATAACGGAAGTCCAGAAACAAGTTGTTTTCGAGCATAAGTTACTAAGTCAGTATGAGTGGGTTCAATTTGTTCCATTTAAACCTCTTTCACTTTGGCTCTATTCTCCCATCAGGATAGATACGCCACCATTTTCCACTGGGGTCTTTCCAGTCATAGTGCCCTCCGACTGGATCAGGATGATCCATATCTGGACGCAAAGTTTCTCCCGTGGTCGGATTCACCCAATTTCCATCCTTGTCTCCTGGAACACTTCCAGGTCGCCCTTTCCAAACCCAATCGGGTCCTGGACTAGTACCAGGGGTAGCAGGAATTGTTGGTGGTGTGGATTTTGGCTGTTCACTTTCCTTCTTCTCCATTTGATGAACAAGCCACTTACCAGATTCTATAACCTGATCGAACAACGACACCACCGAACCAAATAACTCCGCACCCGCTTGTTGACCCGAACTCGAGCACAAAAAGATACACGTGACAATAGCAGCACCAGCAAGAGGAGCACCTTCCAAAGTATTGACTGATAATGCCCCTAAAGCAGCCGCATCCTGATTCGAGCCACCCGAGCTACCACCACCCTTTGGAGAATACTCGAGTTTAATCCCGCCTTTACCATCTCGAACAACTTTGCCATTCTCGAGCGCGACAATCAAGCCCCGAATTTCATTTTCGTGATACTTGTGATTGTCAATCTTTCCTTTTAAACCAGTCCAGTATTCCAAACGTTCTCGAGGTGTCAATTGATTATATGCTTGCGAGTTGTCCATTCGGTTCAAGTAATAATCGGCTTTTCGGTCACTTCCAAGTTCTTGTCGCATTGCCAGTTGTGCTCGAATACGTGAGGCTTCAAGTTCTGCTCGCTCTTTAGCCGCCCCAGTCGAATTGTTCGCTTGTTTTTCAAGATCAGTTGCCTTTGCATCTAAATCTTTATTGGTGTCACATTCATCCGAAGCAAGTGATTGAATACATTTTCCAGCAGCGTTGTAATATCCTTGTGGCGTGACGGTCACACCACTCCCACCCGCTTGAGGCGTAACCCCACTCGCCGTTCCAGGACTCGAGCCACTCGGTGGTGTCACCCCAGAACTTGTTGGCGTGCTCGAGGTTGGCGTGCTTGCATTTGGTGGTGTGACATTGCTGGCACTTCCAGGCAAACCAACTATCGGACTCGAGTTTGGTGCGGTCACACTGCTGGCGGTGCTAATGTTCGTGATGGCTGTTGGTGTGATTGAAACTGGGGCAGCAAGGGCGGTGTTGCTCGAGAAACCAGCGGCTGGCGTTGGGGTTTGGGTGTTGCTGCTCGAGGGTACTATCACGGCGTTGGTGCTTTCCCAATTTGCCACACACCAGTTTCCCCACCCGCCCAAAACCATTCGCCTTCCATCGGGCGTCGCTTGAGCGCAGCCCGAATCAGTTCAAGTTCAACCCGCGAGGCAAACCGAGTCTTGGAATGCCAAACCTCGAGATTGGCGTTTTGTCCAGCGCCACGCAAGAAACTGGCGGCGCGGTTGATTGCCAAATCAAAAATCGCAGCTCGAGCGGCGGAATTCATGACAGTTCTTGAAGCGCCAGTTTGCACCAAGCACGAACTTCATTGCCCAGCGGCAACTTCTCGAGTTGAGCAGCATTGCACCAGACAAACGGTTTGTCCTCGCTGGCGATCAAACCTTCATACCCAGATTCTGGACGGGCAAAATAAATCAAATCAATGTGCTCATGCCCCGCACTAATCCCCTCGAGTTGGATTCCTCTGGGGCGGGTGAGTTGGCGTGGCAATTCACTTTCGGGTGTGTACTTGAGCTGGTCTGAAGCGATCAATTGCACCTGAATTCCTGCTTCTTCGAGCACTTCGCGGGTTGCAGCGTGGTCAGGCAGTTCGTTGGTTTCGATGTGCCCACCTGGCGGCAACCACTTGCCAAGCTTGCGGTGTTCGTGCAACAACACTTGGGCTTGCCAGACCACAAAAACGGCAACCGTAAAATCCCGAGTCAGGCTCATGAACTCAGCTTAACGGATGAAATGCTCGAGATTGACAAAACCTTAAGACCTTGATTTTACGCGTAGGTCACAACATTGCTCGAGTTTTGTAGGTCTGTCGTGCTGGAATTGTTTTGCCTTTGACCGCCCGAATTGCTATGCTAACTCACGTGAATTTTGTTGTGAACCGTAACTTTAAATCCGTTTGTGTCGCTTTACTGACCATCGCCAGCCTTTTTTGCAGCGGCGCTTTCGCTCAGACGCGACCCGCCAAGCTGGTGACACGCCAATTGATCTGGCCACTCGACGGGGCGACCGTCTTCGTCAACGGCAATCAATTCACCTCGGCATATCCGCAACGCACCGTGGACTCTCGAGCTTTGCTGCCTTTACGCGAACTCTCGAAGTTGCTGTCCATTGGGCTTGAGCCTATCGCCG
>CAXTTL010000028.1:0-31284 GCA_964247135.1 uncultured Deinococcales bacterium
CTGGCGATGGCGGTGGCAACGCGGTACATGACGTAAGCCCTGAAGCCAGGGTCGGACATGATCGTGCTCGGGATGGCTCTCACCTCATCCCTAAACCTCGAGGGGTCTTGGGGCGGGTCTGGCGGCTCGTTTGTCAAGCCGTAGACGTTCCAACCAACCGTAAAAACCAGGGCGCCCAAAGCAAAAATTAGGGTGTAATCGAAGGGAAAGACCAAACTCGAGGACAGGATGGCACGTACCAAAAATCCTGCCAGCAACGCCAGCAAACCGCCCCAGAGGTTGCGAATCCCAAAAAACTTTGATCGCTCCTTGGCGGGAATGGTTTTGGCAGCCACCTCAAACCACGGCAGCCCACTGATGCCAGACGAGAGCGAATTGATCAACAAACCCAGCAAAAACATCACCAGCAAAAGTGTGTGGTTGCCCGAAAAAATCACGCTCGAGAGGACAATAAAGATCATGCTGGCAGTGCGGGCAAAAGCGGTTTTTTGATAGACCACAATCTTGCGCGGCAAATGCCTGATCTTGCTGGCAACCAGCAATTGTGGCAGCAACCAACCGCCCACGGTAATGGCAGGCAGCGCCCCGATCACGCTGTTACTCGCGCCCAAGGCGGCGGCGAAACTCGAGAGGACAATCGACTGATTGAAAAAACCGTCGCCCATCGAAACGAACCAGCCGTTCAAAACCCCGTACAGGTAATTGCGATTCCAGCCAAACAAACGCTCGAGTCGGACAAAAATTGGCTCGAGCAGTGATGGCGCAGCTTTCATGCCGAGATCATAACGCCTCAAAAATAACGTGTCTCTGAGCTTACCCTTAAAAAACGGTCATTTTGCACGCCCAACCCAGAATGAACGCGGTATAGTGATTCGAAGATGACTGCCGCTGACCCACGTCCAACTGTGCTGATCGTTGAGGATGACACCTCATTGCAAAGTGTGCTCGAGGCGCTGCTCGGGCGAGATTACCGCGTCACCATTGTCGGTGACGGCAAAGAGGCTTTGGAGCACTTGCAGTGGGACACGCCAAACCTGGTGATTTTGGATGTCACGATCCCACACGTCGACGGCTTGGACATCTGCTCGAGAATCAAACGCATCAAACGCTTTCGTGACACCCGCGTGATCGTCATGACCGCCAGCATGGACGAACGCACCCACGACGCCGCGAACCTTGCCAAAGCCGATGCTTTTGTCAGCAAACCCATCGTCAACGAGCATTTTCGCAAACTGGTACGCGATTTACTCAACAAATCTGGCACGCCAAAATCCTTTACCGATTCGGCTTTTACCGGCAGCCTCGCCGATTCCAGCGCAGACCGAACACCACCAAGCTCGAGCAAAACAACCTCTGAAACAATGATCGCCAAAAATCAAAGCGGCATCATCAAAGCCACATTCGACGAATCTGGATTCGCGCCAACAGCTTCAGAAACAGCCAACGCCCATGCCAACCTGTTTGAAGAATGGGACGACTCGAGCAAGGATGAGGGCGCAGCTCACATTTCCAAAGACAATTCCAGCTTTTGATGCCGCCAGAATTGCTCGGTTTAAGTTTGGGCGTGGCGGCAGGCATCAGCCCAGGACCGCTGCTCAGCTTGGTCATGCGCACCAGCCTCGAGCGCGGCTTTTGGGCGGGCGTTCGGGTGGCGCTGTCACCACTTTTGACCGATGCGCCAATTATTGCCCTGTGTTTGCTGCTGATCAACGCCCTGCCCGCCAGTTTTACTGTTTTGCTGGGGTTATTCGGTGGCGCGTTTGTGATTTACCTTGGCATCGAAGGCATCAAAGCCGCTGGGCACGCCAGCCTCGTGCAACCTGAACCCATCAAGCAATCCCAAGATTTTTTGCGCGGCGCACTGGTGAATATTCTCAGTCCGCACCCGTGGTTGTTCTGGCTCGGTGTCGGTGCTCCGACCTTGCACAACGCCTACCAACTGGGGATTCTTCATGCCGCAGGTTTTTTGCTGGGATTCTTTAGCTTGCTGATCGGCATGAAAATCGGTTTGGCATTTCTGATCTCGAGCGGCAAACGGTTCTTGACACTTAAAACCTACAAAGCCGCGCTGTATTTCTCGAGCGCGTTAATGTTTCTGGCAGGTTTTATTTTGATGCTCGAAACCGTGCGCAACCTGCTCAAAATCTAGCTCGAGTTGTCCTTTTTGCCTGTGGATAAGCTGTGGACAAGGCTTGTGGATAACCTGTGGATAACAAAAAAGCATCTCGAGCATGGATGCTCGAGATGCCTGATTGCTTGACCAGATTGTGGTTGGATGCTCGGGTGAACACAAGGTTCTCCCCTACAAATGCTTTGCTCACTGCTAATCGCTATTTACTCAGAACGGAAAGCCCAACCTGAAGTGAAACTTACCGCCTGGATTCCAAGGGCTGAAAGCGTAATCAAGGCGAATCGCTGGCAGTTGGAACGAACCAAATCCCAAGTTGATTTGAACACCCAGACCAAAACCGAACTGCAAACCCTCGGGAATGGCGACACCATTGCGTGAAGCGCGGAATTCCACGCCAGAACCGCCACCCCAGGCATTACCAAAATCGAGGAAAGCAATCCCCAGCAACCCATATGTGAACGAGGTTTGCAAACCAAAATCGTAACGAAGCTCGAGCGAACCCGTGTAAAACAACTGTCCGCGAAGGTCGTTAAAGTCGTAACCGCGCAAGGTGTAATCCTCGAGTTGAGAACTGCCACCGATGCGGAACAAACGGTTGGCTGGCGCGTCACCCGCAATAAAACCAGTGTTAAACCTGAAGGCGAGGGCAAATTTTCGGTCATCACCGATGTCAAACTTACCGTTTTGATCCCAACCAAAACCCAAGTACGTGCGGAAACCGACCGTGGTTTGCTCCCAGGAAAGTGGTTTTTCGGTACTCGAGCCAATGCCCGCCGTACCAAAACCGTAACCCACTGTGCCAGTCACGAGCACACCTTGGGTTGGGAAGTCTTGGCGGTTTTTGGTGCTGAACTGCCCTGCGACCTGCGTAAAGACCGTCAAGTTGTCTGGCGCATTTGCTTTTAACGCCGCGATGGCAGGGTCAACACAATTGGGGTCAATCGTTCGATCACAAGTCTGATTGGCTTGATAAGGTGTGGTTGACGGATTGGTTGCTGCTGGGAGTTTGCTGTTATCGGTCTCGAGGTAATTGGATTCGTAACTGAAATCAAAACTGACCCGAACACTGAAGTTCTCGCCAATCGGTCTTGAAACGCTAAACCCAAAACCCGTAGAACGCGCCGAATACAATCGCGGCGAATTTTTGTTCGAATCGACCACCGCGTAGTTTGGAATCGGGTTACTGGCGCTGACGCTGGTCGAGATGCTGAAGGTCACCTCGGTACGCGTCTCGCGGAAGTCCAAAAAGTCGATGTCGAGCCACGGGATGGTGTACGACAAGCCGCCCGAGAAGGTCTGACCCGCATTGTTTGGACCGCCCTGAATGCCCAAATTGATACGGTGGTTCTGACCCCACAGGTTTTGCTCGGTCACGCTGAGTTGCCCCGCAAAACCGTCCAAAGTGCTGTAGGTGATGCCTGGAACAATATTGCCCGAAGACCCTTCCTCGAGTCCCAGGGTCAAAATGATCTCGTAGGGTTTGCTGGGATCGGGAATTTTCACGCCCACCTGCAAGTCTTTTAATAAACCCAGTTGTTGAATGCGTCCGAAACTGGCACGCAAGGCGGTGATGTTAAACAAACCGCCCACTTTGGGCAATTCGCGGGTGATCACGCGGTTGTCGGTGCGGTGATAGCCCTTCCAGTTGATTTCGTAACCGATCAGTTTTTGTTCCTGAATGGTCACGGTGTAAATACCGTCGCTGAAGCCAAACTTGGGTTCTGGAACGATGCCGTAACCCGCCTCTTGATAGGCGTCATTGATTGCCGCAAAATCTTCTTCGGCAAGTTTGGGATTGTAGGTATCGCCAACTTTTTGCTTGAACCGTGCCAGCAAAACCCTGCTTGGCACAGCCGTGTTGCCCTGAATGTTGATGCTGGTGATTGGACCCGCCGCCGCATCCTCGAGCGTCAGGGTCACGATCAGGGTGTCCTCGCCGGCGGGTTCGATCTTGACCCCGATTTGCTTGTCACGACCTTTGGCGAGACGCCCAATGTCTTTTAAGAGCGTGTCGTAATTGAAAAAATCGCCCGTCTTGAGGCTGAGTTCGTCTGGGTTCACACCGAGCGCGGTGGCATCGACGGCGGCAATTTTGTATTCGATGATCCGAATGGTCAGCACGCCATCAACCAGTTTGCTGAGTTCAAAACTGGGACCGCTGTAACGGTAACCCAAAGCCGTGTATTTGGCTCGGACGGCTTGGGCGGCATTCTGATAGACATCGGCTTTGAACGCCCCACCGTCCACCATCGACTTGTACAACGCCTTGATGTCGGCGACGGGCACGAGGGTCGCGCCGACCACCTCGAGCGACTTGATGCTGGCGGATTCGGTGACGTTAAAGGTCACGGTTTGCTTGCCGTCTTTGATCGCACCAAGCTCGATTTTAACTTCAGGCTCGAAGGGCAGCACTTGCCTGTAGGCTTGCGCCACGGCGGTGGCAGCCTCTTTGAGTTTGGGTTCATTGACAGTCACACCGACGCCAATATTAAAGTTCTTATCCAAGAAATCGATCAATTGGCTGCTGGGCACAATCGCGTTGCCGGTAAAGATCACCTCACCAATCACAGGGTTGGACTCGACGGCAATCACCACCACATTGCGCCCTGCCCGAACCTCGAGCGTGACTTTGACGGTTTTAAAAAACCCGAGCGCCAGCAATTGATTCTGAATGTCCTCGGCTTTGACGTTCTCGACCGGATCGCCAACGCTGATGTCGATGGTCACTTTGACCAGACCTTTGATCGTGTCGTCGTCCGTGCCGGTCACGATAATTTCATCGATTGAACCTGTCGGCGGCGCGGGTTGGGTTTGAGCGAATGCCGTACCCAGGCTCGAGATCAACCCGAACCAGCACAGCAATAGGATAGCGATATGACGGACTTTAGGCATTGATTGACATCCTCCAACGTGTCGCGCCACAAAATCGTTTCTGTGGTTCGCGTTGCTCGAGCGTCCCCGAGCGGGTGCTGCTATAAAACCATAAATACTGGAAGAGCATAAAACGTTTGTGAACTTGTTTTGATTCATCAAGTCTTTACATGTGATGTTTCCAAGTTTCCATGCACAGCTTTAGGCTTTCAACAATCAAAATTGAGCCACCGGAATTCCTTCAAAAGTGTCGCCCATTCCCGTATAGGAGCGGTGAAGCACCCGTGAGAACCCTGATTTGAAAATTGAGCAACCCTTAACCCTGTGCTGCTCGAGATTTCGCGTTGCAATCATACCTGGTTTTTTGAGGGCGAGGCGATTTTTCGTAACGCCAAATGCTTTGTCCTTAAGCTAAGATGTGAGCCATGAGTGAAATCACCAGCACAATCGCCTCGAGTTTGGCGGCGGCTCGAGCCATCACCGACTTTCAACCCGAAATCGCCATCATTTTGGGATCGGGACTTGGACCGCTCGCCGAAGACATCGACAGCCAAACAGGAGCCGTGATTCCTTACGCCGACCTGCCAGGTTTCCCAGTGTCCACCGCGCCAGGACACGCTGGCAAGGCTGTGCTTGGAATGCTCGAGGGCAAACGCGTGATCGCCTTTCAGGGGCGTGTGCACTTGTACGAGGGTTACAACGCCAAAGAGGTCGTGCTGCCCGTATCCTTGGCGCACGGGCTGGGCGCGAAAACCCTGTTTGTCTCCAATGCCTGCGGCGGTTTAAACCCTGCCTGGGAGGCGGGCGACATCATGCTGCAAAACGATTTCATCAATTTTACAGGCACAAACCCGCTGCTTGGACCCAACGACTCGAGCCTCGGACCACGGTTCTTGCCGCTCATGGGTGGTTACGACCGCGACCTCGCCAGCATCGCCCGTGAAGCCGCTCGAGCTTGCGACCTGGCACTCCGAGAAGGCGTCTACCTGGGCATTACCGGACCCATGTACGCCCCCAAAGCCGAGTTGCGCATGTACCGCCAGTGGGGCGCGGACGCCATCGGCATGAGCACCGTGCTCGAGGTGATTCAAGCGCTGTACCTGGGAATGCGGGTGCTGGGTTTGTCCAGCGTGACCGACATGGCGATTGCCGACCGCGAGGACCACTCGGAGACCAACGAGCAAGCCGTGATTGAACAGGCGCAAAAAACTGGACCAAATTTTAGAAAACTGGTGAAAAGCATTATCCGTAGGATGTGACCGAAGCTCGAGTTTGCTTACTGTTCAGCTTCATCTTTACCCGTTAACCTGTACGTTCATGCTGCCGGAAATTTTAAAGAAAATCTATTCCACCTGCGCTCGGGTCGGACGCGACCCGAAAACCGTGCAATTAATCGCCGTGACCAAAACCAAAACCGTTGCCGAAATACAGAATTTCATCCTCGAGTACGGCAATTTTGCGCTCGGCGAGAACCGAGTGCAAGAGGCATTGCCCAAACTCGAGGCGCTGCCAAATGCCGAATTTCACATGCTGGGACAATTGCAAACCAACAAAGTCAAATTCTGCAAAGATTTTAAACTGCTGCACGGCGTGGACAACACCAGAATCCTCGAGGAACTTAGCAAACGTGGCGAAGCCTGGGGTTTTGTGCCGCCAGTGCTGCTCGAGATCAACATTGCCAGGGAACCCCAGAAACACGGTTTGATGCCCGAAGATGTCGCGGGGGTGCTCGGTGTGGCTCGAGAATTAAACGTGAACGTGCGCGGCTTGATGACCGTCGCCCCGATTGCCCCAGAAGAAGTTGTGCAAACCGTTTTCCATGACTTACGTCTGATGCGTGATACCCTAGGACTCGAGGAACTGTCCATGGGAATGAGCGATGATTTTGTGCTGGCAATAGAACAAGGAGCGACCATGCTTCGTATCGGACGTGCACTGTACGAGGCAGCCTCATGAAATACACGCCCTTGGATGTCCGCCACAAAGAATTTGCCAACCAAATGGGCGGTTACAGCAAACGCGAAGTCAAAGAATTCCTGGCTGCCGTCGGCGACGACTTTGAGGAGATGGAACGCCAACACCGTGGAATGCAAGAACGCTTGTTAACCCTCGAGAATCAAGTCAACGAACTTCGTCAAGGCGAAGAAAGCCTGCGCCGCGTGGTGGTCAGTGCCGAACGCATCGGCAACGAGATGAAACAAAACGCCGAACGCGACGCCGCCGTGACCCTCAAAGACGCCGAAACCCGTTCTGCCGCCATGCTCGCCGAAGCCGAAAGCGCCAAAGAACATTTGTACCGCGAGGCGCTCTCCAAAGCTCGAGACATTCGCCTTGATATTGAACGCGTGCGCAGCGAGAAATCCATGTTTTTATCGCAATTTCGGGCGCTGTTAACAACGTATCTTGACAGCGTTGAACGGAATGAAGACAAGGGCACGGGATAATCAACCAAAAAGCAGCGTGATCTTGTACCCTCTCATCCCCGACCTTCTTGACCCTGAACGTGCACCTTGCGGGCAGGGTCGCCTTCTCTCCGAGGAGAGAAGGGAGTTTAATTCCCAACTCGAGAAGCTGAAATATTGTGTCATGAACCAAAAACCTCGAGCGCTGCCCGAACCGTGTTCGCATGGGCTTCAATGGTCACCTTTGGGTCACGGTTATACCCGCCCGACATCAAACTGACCACCGGAACGCCAGCGTTTTTGCACCACAAAAAAACGCTGGCATCTCGAGCTTTCGCGCCCGTCAAGCTCAAACTAAACCGTCCAAATCGGTCTTTGGACAGCACGTCCACGCCAGCAAGGTAAAACACCAGTTCTGGTTTGAACACCTCGAGTGCGGGGAAAACTTGGGTTTTGAGAACGCCAAAATAATCTTCGTCCGTAATCCAATCACTCAGCCCAACATCCAAACTCGAGCGTTCCTTGTGAAACGGGTAATTGCGTTCACCGTGCACGGACAGCGTGAAGACTCGAGGGTCGGACTCGAAAATATGCGCCGTGCCGTTGCCCTGATGCACGTCCAAATCGAGTACGAAAATTCGGCTTAAACCCCTGGTTTCAAACAAATCCCGAACCGTGATCGCCACGTCGTTCAGGGTGCAAAACCCCTCGCCGTGATCTGGGTAGGCGTGGTGTGTGCCGCCTGCCAGATTGATTCCCAAACCTCGCTCGAGTGCATCGTTTGCCGCCATGAGCGTGCCGCCCGTGGCGCGGAGGGCGCGTTCGACCAAGTTTGGACTCCAGGGCAACCCGAGCAGGCGCAATTCTTTAGGCTCGAGCGTGCCAAAATTCAGTTTTTTCAGGTACGCCGCGTCATGCACGCGTTCGACCTGCTCCCAGCTTGGGCGCGGCGGGTCTAGAACCTCGAGTTGAGCCGCCAAGGTTTCTCGGACGCCAGCGTATTTGTACATCGGGAAGCGGTGACCGTCGGGCAGCGCGATGGTGTAGGCGCTGCCCGAATAGGCTCGAAATTTGGATTGAATCAAATTCAAAGTGCGTTCAGGTTAACGCCTGCGCCAGAAAAACACATCCTCGAGGATTACGGTTGAAATGTTGAATCGGGGTGTTGAAATTGCGGTAATCTTCTCAAATGGAATTGCACCTGATTCGCCACGCCGCCGCCGAAATTCCGCACCTTGACTTGCACGACACCGAGCGCAAATTGACCTTGAAGGGCAAAGACCAAGCCAAAGTCCTGCGCAAAATTCTGCAAACGCTCGAGGTAAATTACGACCTGGTCTTGTGCAGCCCTTGGCGTCGCGCCCGAGAGACCGCCAGTTTGCTCGAACCCGTGGCGGACAAGCTCGAGCCTTGCGAGTTGTTGGCTCGAGCGCCAAGTGCCGAATTGCAAGAATTGATTGAGGATTTGGCGGGCAAACACAAAACTGTGGCGATGGTCGGGCATCAACCCTGGATTTCCGAGTTGACGGCGTTGTTGCTGCTCAACGACGCCAGTTTGGGCGACAAATTCGAGTTTAGAAAATCCAGCCTCTACGCGCTCGAGTGGACGCCACATCAAGCATTTTTGCGTTTTGTCTTGCCGCCTGGCGTGCTGCGCCGACTGCGGTAATCCAAGTCCTCGGCGTGAAGCTCGAGTTTGCGGTCAAAGGCTTTCTCGAACAAGCCCGATTGCTTGCTGGCTTCGACCAATTCCACCCGAGGCACTTCGCTGGCAATCAATTTGATTTTCACGGTGTCTTTGCCCAGTTCAAACTCGAGGTCGGTCACGCGCCCCGCCCTCGCCCGCTCGAGGTATTCTGCCAGCCGCAAACAGGCGCTAAGGCGCAGAAGGCGTTTGTCATCATCAGGCTCGAGGATGCTTTTGAAATCGCCCAGTTTTGGGTCGCCCTTACGATGGTACTGGGTTAACAACGCCAGCAGCACGTGTTCGCGGTGAGAAAAGCCTGGCATTTGCGAGTTTAAAATCAAATACGCGCTGTGCTTGTGATGGTCAAAATAATTGACCGCCATGCCGATGTCGTGCAGGTACGCCGCCGCATCCAAGAGCAACGCCTCGCTCGAGCCGTAACGGTGCAGGCTCTCGAGTCCATCAAAAAGTTTGCGCGTCAGTTTGCGCACGTTGTCGGTGTGCGCCTCGGGTTGTGGGTACTGCGCGAACAGATTTTGTAGCGCCATCGAACGCACCTCGGGGATCAAATGCGGTTCGGGCAGAAAATGCCGATAAAACGCGCCCTCGCGCACGCCCTGCCCCGAAATGTGAATGCCCTCGAGCTGGGTTTCGCGCAAGACCGTGCGGTAGACGAGCGCCCCCGCCAGAATCACATCGGCACGGTCAGGGTGAATTCCAGGCAAGGAGCGCTCACCTTTCTCGAGCTTGAGAAGTTTCTCAACCACCTCCTCGAGCGCCTCACGTTTTAAGAAATACCCGTGAATCATGTCAAACGGGTAATTGCTGGCTTTTTGCACCGCCCGAGCCAAATTCCGAATCGTACCACCCATCGCCACCAGCGGCGCTTTTTCTTGCCTGACCCGCTCGAGTTGCGCCGCCATTTGGGTTTTCACGTGCTTCTCGAGCGCCACAATTTCTTTGGCGTTGGCTTTATCGCCTTTTAAAAATTGTTCGGTCAACCGCACCCCACCCAGCGGGAACGCCTGCCCACACACAAACCAACGGTTCTCGAGTTTGGACAGTTGTGCGCTGCCGCCGCCCAAATCCATGACCCAACAATTGGCAAACACAAAACTGTTCGCCACCGCCAACGCCCCGTACCGCGCCTCATCCTCGCCAGAGAGCACTTTAAACTCGAGGTTTAAGCCAACGGTGCGCGACAAAAAATCCTGACTGTTTGCCGCCTCCCGCACCGCGCTGGTGGCAATCACCTCGAGCCGCCCGAGTTTGGTCGCGCCAGCGTAATCGGCATAAAGTTTTAAGGCATCCAAAGCGCGTTCAATCGCGTGTTCGTCCAACTCGCCGCTCGAGGCAAACCCCTCGCCCAGCCGCACGGGTTCGCGGATTTCATCGGTCAGTTTAAACCAACGCCCTGGTTCGTACTGGTAGACCACGAGTCGTGCCGTGCCCGAACCCATGTCCACAATCCCAATGCGCTCCGTCATGGTTTTATCGTACCTCGAGCCGCAGGGTTCACCTCCCTCGAGATTTTAAACCCATGAAAACTCGAGATGAAAAATCACCCAGTTTTTGGTTTGGTGACACTCGAAGTCAACTTTAAACGCCTCTTAAGTTTTTAAAACCTGAAAATCAAACACCGTCTCACAATCATCCGCAAACACGCAACGCCCCTCGAGTTGCTCACCCGTCAAAATCCGCTTCAACCAATACCGCGCATCGTCCCACATCCACTCGAGCGGCAGTGCATCCAATTCAAACCAGGCGGGATTCATTTCCGCAGTCTCGAGCGCTTCGCCTGTCCAAACTCGGGTGGTAAAAACATGCACCAACTGATCCCAATCTGGTTTGGCGGGAAACAAAAACTCTACGGTTCCCATAAACGCCAAGTTAGCCTCTAGCACGCGCAAACCAGATTCCTCGAGCAATTCTCGGGCTGCGGCTTTGGTTGGGGTTTCGTTTGGTTTGATACCGCCACCAAAGCCCGTGGTTTTCCCAGCGCCAAAACCATGTTTTTTGAATCCCAGCAACACTCGAGCATCCTGAATTGGAAAGCACAACGTCACCTCGCGCATGAATCGATTAAAGCATCAAAAATGATTTGAAAGTCATCGGTCAAGCTTTAAACGTAATCGACAACCAAGACTCGAGTCTTCACAGGCAGTGTCTCGAGTGTAATTTCAACCTCGCTGGTGCAAGCAAAATCCACGTCCTCATCATCAAAAAGCTCGAGAAAATTCGTGATCCAAAACATGTTGCGGGGTTTGTAGGTCAGGGTGCGAAAGTGCATGGGAATGACCAATTTCGGCTTGACATGTTCGATCAGGATTTGCAAATCACTCAACTCGAGGGTCGGGTGTCCACCCGCCAGCGCCAGCAGCACGTCAATGCCTTCAAAAAACTCGAGTTGGGCGGGTGTTAGGGCGTTGCCCATGTCGCCCAAATGTCCAACCTGAATGCCGCCTACGTTGATGCGGTACATGCCGTTCTGGTCTGGGTCGTGCTCGGCGTGGTTGAGTGCTTCCATCGCTTCGATGGCACGAAATTCAATGCCTTGCTCGAGCCTCACGCCGCCAATTCGAGCCAACTCGAGGGCGTTGATGGTCGTGTGCGAACCTGGAATCAGGTTTTCGTTGCAGTGAAACGAATCGTTGTCGCTCGAGATGATGACAATATCGGCGGGTTCGGAAAAGGTTTTGAAACCGGCAGTGGCAGGGTCGTAAGGGTCGGTGATGATCGAAACACCACCCTCACTACGGATGCGAAAACTGGCGTGACCGTACCATTTGAGTTTCATGGTTGCACCGTTGGTTCTGAGTTGGGCAGCAGAATGATTTTCGCATCTTGGCGCGACTCGAGCCGTTTGAAGGCGGCTTTGGCGTCGCGCAGTGCCATTTGGGCACTGACCATCGGGCGCATGTCGAGTTTGCCCGATGCCATGAGGCGAATGACGTTCGGGAATGTGCCGTGTCCCGCATGTCCGAGCGAACCCGCGAGGTGCACGCCGCGCACCTGGTAATGCTCGAGGGAGAGGCTGGTGGGTTTTTCGCTGCGTCCAATGTGCGCAATGGTCGCACCAACCGCCAAGCCCGAAGTGAGCGGGCTGAGGGTGTGCTGCGGCGCTCCTGCGGCTTCGACCACAAAATCCACGCCGTGACCACGGGTCAACTCGAGCAGCGAGGCGTTCAGATCAAGTCCTGTTGGGTTGAGGGTGCTGGTTGCACCCAGTTTTTTGGCGATCTCGAGCCGCGACTCACTGACATCCACGGCAATGATTTGTGATGCACCTGCGGCTGCTGCCAAGGCAATCGCAGCCAGCCCGATTGGACCGCCGCCAAAAACCACGGTGTACACCCCTGGCTTCCAGGTCGAAAGTCGGTTGAACATGGCGTGATAAGAGACTCCCGTCGGTTCAACCATTGCACCCAGCAGCATGGCTTGACGCTCGTCTCCGAGGCGTTCGGCAATTTCCTCGAGTTTCCAGCAGTATTTGGCTTTGACCGCAATGTATTGCGCCATCGCGCCTGGGGTGGTGAAGCCGAGTTCTTCCATTTGGGTGCAGTGATTCACCAGTCCACGGCGGCAAGCGTCGCAGGTGCCGCACCAGTTGACTTCTTCCACTGCGACCAAATCACCTTTTGCCAGACCGTGCACATCCTTGCCAAGCTCGAGAATGCGACCACTGAATTCGTGACCGAGAATATTTGGAAATCGCGTCAAACCAGGGTAGAGCATGTAACCATCCGCGCCAGTCTCAACCATGTGCATGTCCGAACCGCAAATGCCAACCGCGCAAACCTCGAGCAGCACTTCATCGCTGGCACATTCAGGGTCGGGCAGGTTGCCAAGCTCGAGGCGCGGGTTGTGCCAGACGCTCGAGCCTGTGCTGACTTTGCGGGTTTGAAGTTCTTTTTGGGAAAGTTGATACCCAGATTTTGGGTTCCAGTCTGCAATCAATTGTAGGGCGTTCATTGTTATCCTTTCAAAACGGCTTTGGTAGGGTGCGCTTCTTGACCATAATACGCACCTATCGGGCATGGTCGCCTTGCGCACCACGGGTTTATGGTTGACGGTGCGCAAGGCGCACCCTACGGGTTGACAATTGAAAACCTCGAGCCTTGATTTGCAAAGATTATCAGATATGATATATGATTTCAAGCATGGCGCGACGATCCGAACCCAGACCAGAATTAAAGCTCGGGTTTGCCGCTCGAGCAAGCTCTGGCAACCGCACCGATGGCGTGTTCGATGCGATCAAAGAAGCCATTCTGACCCGAGCCATTCCAAGCGGCACGCCACTGATTGAACAGCACCTTGCCGAAGAATTTGGGGTCAGCAAAACCCCCGTGCGCGAGGCGTTGCTACGACTTTCCAAAGAGGGGCTTGTGCGGCTCGAGAACACCCGAGGCGCGAGTGTGGTCGAACTGACCCGCGAAGAGGTGCATGACATTTTCGAGATGCGCCTTTACCTCGAGCCACTGGCACTCGAACAAAGCGCGGCATGGCTTGGGAAACCTCAACTCAAGGCACTCGAGCAACTGCTGCTGGATGCCGAAAAAGCTGTGGCTCGAGGTGATTTGGTGAAACTCAGTCGCCTCAACATTGACTTTCACCGTGGTTTGTATGCGCTTGCGCCGAATCAATTGCTGGTCGGTTGGTTGGACGGCTTATCGGATCGCCGAAGGTTGCTGTCGGTGCAAGGTTGGCAACGCGAAAACCGCAGTGAAACCGAATGGCAAGAGCACCGCAGCATCCTGGACGCTGTTCAAGCTGGCGATATTCTATTGGCGAAAAAAAGATTAAAAGATCACATCAAACGTTTCTCGAGGATTCTCGAGTCGTAAAAGGAGTTTCATGCAAGGGATTGTTCCAATTGTTTTTGTGCCATTTGATGAAGCTGGTGGCATTGATGAAGCCAGCTTGCGCCGTGTGGTGCGGTTTGAACTCGAGGGTGGTGCGGATGGCATCGGCATCAACGGGTTTGCCTCCGAAGCCTACAAACTGACCGACCAGGAGCGCGAGCAGACCGCCGAAATTGTGGCGGATGAAGTCGCCAGGCAAGTGCCTTTGGTGATTGGCATTGCCGCAGGCAGCACCGAAGGCGCCATCACTCAAATGAAAACTTTTGCCAAACTCGAGCCAGCGGTGTTCATGGTTTTGCCGCCAGCCACGTTTGATTACACGCCCCAAAGTCTGGTCGAGCATTACGTGACCCTGGCAAACTCGAGCGACACGCCGATCATGATGCAGCACTCGCCGCACATCGCGCAGTATTCGCACGTGTTGCTCGAGGTCGAACATTTGGCACAGATGGCGAACCGTGCCGGCAACCTCGGTTATTTTAAGATCGAAGGTCCTGGCGCTCCAGATCGAATGCGAGCCTTAAAACCTCTGATTCCCGAAAACGTCAAACTGTTTGGCGGCGTCGGTGGAATCAGCTTTCTCGAGGAACTCGAGGTTGGGATTGCGGGTGTGATTCCTGGTGTGGGCTTCAACGAGGTTTTCAAGATGGCTTGGAAAGCTTGGAACTTGGGCGATAAGGCTCGAGTTGCCGAGATTTTGACCCAGCATCAACCGCTCGTCAGTGCCGTCTCGAGCAAGGGTCACGAGTTCTCACTTCATGCCCGAAAACAGCTTGCCAAACGCGCGGGTCTGATCTCGAGCGCCAAGGTTCGCAACCCCAGTGTTGCACCTACCGAAGCCGAAATCGGGTTAATCTTTCAAACGGCAGATCAATTTAACTTGCGAATCTCGAGGAGATAAATTTATGAAATCAACCATTGGTGTCGCCATTCTCGGCGCTGGACGCATGGGGCAAGAACACGCCCGAAATCTTTTGGGCATCCCCAACGCTCGGGTCGTGGCGATTGCCGACCCAATTCAGGCTGCTCGAGACGCGGCGCAAGTCTTGACCCGAGCCGAAAAAACCTATGCCGAACCCAGCGATGCCGTCTCTGACCCGAACGTTGACGCGATTATTATTGTCACACCGACCAACACCCACGCCGATTTGATCGAAATGGCTGCCTTGGAGGGCAAAGCGATTTTCTGCGAGAAACCCGTGGCGCTCGATTTGACCCGCACCGTCAAGGCGCTCGAGGTGGTCAACAAGACGGGAGTGCCGTTTCAGATTGGGTTCAACCGCCGTTTTGACCCGCCGTATATTTTGGCAAAACAAAAACTCGAGGCTGGCGAATTGGGCGCGATTGAACAGTTTATTTCGGTGATGCGTGACCCCGCGCCGCCGCCGCTCGAGTACCTGAAAATTTCGGGCGGCATGTTTTTGGATCAATCGATTCACGAACTCGACTGCGCACGGTTTTTGGTCGGCGAGGTCGAAGAGATTTCGGCGTGGGGGCATGTTTTTGTTGACCCCGCGATTGGCGAAATTGGCGATGTGGACACGGGCATGATCAACTTGCGTTTTAAAAACGGGGCGCTCGGCGTGATTCAAAACTCTCGCCGCAGTGCTTACGGTTACGACGTGCGCACCGAAGTGTTTGGCGCAAAAGGCAAACTGGTCATGGACGCCACGCCCAAAACACCACTCACCCAGTACGGCTCGAGCGGCGTCGGCGCGGGCAAACTCGAGCACGACCATTTTCACTTTTTCATGGATCGCTTCCGCGAGGCGTACAAGCTCGAGATGGAAGCGTTTTTCAGGTGCTTGGCTTCGGGCACGCAAACCATGCCAGGCGCGAGGGATGCGCTCGAGAGTCTGCGCTTGGGTGTGGCGGCGACCATCAGTTTGCGTGAGAAACGAACCGTCAAAATTGCGGATGTAATCAAGTAGGGGCGCTGCTTGCCGCGCCCTAGCTTGCCGCGCTTGCCGCGCCCTAACTTGCCGCGTCCTGTTCTTTGATGATTTTGCGCTTATTGCGACGTGATTCAAGTTGTTCCGCCTCGAGTTCTTGTTCCAAACTGAGCGTCTCAATCCAGTCACTCAATGTCTTGGCGCCTTGTTCGACGGCTTGAATCGGGGATTTACAATTCGTGCCCTCCAAGAATCGTTTGGTGGCTCGGGTCAAGTACGCCGTTTTTTTCATGTCAGCCCCTTTTTTGCAATAAAATCACCGCCGATCTCGAGGTTGTCGCTCGAGATTGGGTGCTTTTATGGTTCTCAATACGTGGGTTTTTAAAAAAAGTTCCAAGATTTTAGGTTTATTCGATTGGGATGCAATCTGAAACCCGATGGTCTTGGATGTGCTTAGGTCGTGCAGTTTGTTTGGATGAAAATGCGAACTCGGGCGGCTTCGTTTCTGGCGTGGTTGAGCATGGCGGCTTCCTTTCAGGCGGTTATGGAAATTCTAACCCGAGGCTTAAATTTCAAGTTGTGATTATGTTACCAACAAAATAAGCTGAAGTCAATTATGATCGAACCAAATTACGCTCGAGCGACTGTTCAAACGCCGCAATCAAACTCTTGTCCAAGGTTTTCCCAGCCTGACGGTGCAACTCGAGCATGGCGTCCCCGTGCGTCCAGGCAGCCTTGTACGGGCGCTCAGAGGTCAGGGCATCATAGACATCGACCACGGCAAACAACCGCGCCAAAAACGGGATGTCATCGCCGGCTCGAGCTTCGGGATAGCCGCTGCCGTTCAGGCGCTCCTGATGGTAGAGCACAATCTCGAGGGTTTCGAGCGGCAAAAAATTGAGGTCTTTGAGCATTTCAAAGCCGCGCCCTGGATGCTCACGAATGACCGCCCACTCATCGGTGGTCAGCGCACCCTGCTTCAGTAAAATGCTATCGGGAACCGCAATTTTGCCAATGTCGTGAAGGTAGGCACCCCACGCCAGGGCTTGCATTTGCGTTTGACTCAACCCCAGCCCCTGTCCCAACTCCAAACTCAGTTCCATCACGCGGTCGGTATGCCCTTTGGTTTCAAAATCGCGCAACTCGAGGGCGCGACCCAGGGTTCTGAAACTGGCTTCGCGGGTGTGCATGATTTCATTCAAGTGCTCGGCGCGTTCAATCGCCCTCGAGATGCGCCCGACCAGAAATTCGATCACCTCGCTAAAATGCTCCGGTAAGGCTCGAGGCGTACCAAAGCTCACGCCGCCGACAAAGCCTTGAACCACAGAATTCAAGTACACGGGGGCGAGCACGACAGTGCGCACGCCCATCGCAGCATATTGTGGCAGCACAAAAGGACTGTTCAGATAATCTTCAATAATGGCTGAGCGTCCATGCGCGATGACCGACTGAAAAAAAACGGTCTGTGGACTCAGTTCAAACAAGGAAAAAGCTTCGATAAACTCTGGCGGTGCGGTTCCAAGCTTTGCCAACAGGGAAAATCCTGAATGTTGATACTGCAAATACCCAACCCCGTCCAAACCGCTGAGCTGGAGCATGGTTTGCAAACCACGTTTTGCAATCTCTGTTGGGTCATCGAGCCGCTCTAGATCGCTCGAGAGCTGGGCGAGTTGCGCAAAAGCATCGGCGCGTTCGCGCACAACCTCGAGCGCCAACATCCGAGAACGGGCAATCGAGAGGCTTTCACTCATGGCTTTTAAGCGTTCAACGTCGCCGTTGGTAAAATGATAACCGTCTGACATGGTGTCTGCCGTGATTGCACCAACCACACGGCTCGAGCCGTCAACTTGGGTTTCGCGCAGCGGAATACCGATGTACAAACCAGATTCGATTTCACGCACCGTCACCGCCTGTTCACGTACCCCGGGATCGTTCAGGCTCGAGAGTCGAATTTGACCGTGGTCAATGACCCCCCAGGTTAAACCGCGACCCCGTGGCATGGTTAAGCCAACGAATTTTTCGGAATTCTCGCCAGCCGCAGAGACCACCTCGAGCATGTCTCGATCAAGATGGTACATCACCACGCTGGCGGTGGTGCAGTGCGTGGTTTGAAGCGCAAAATCCACCACCGACTGATACAACTCGGTCAGGTTGGTGGCTTCGCGCATGGCACGGTTTGCACCCGCCAGCGCCTCGAGCGCGATTCGTTCGCGTCCACGCTCGAGTTGCGTGCCAATGGCGGCGGCAATTTGGGGCAAAATGGGTTGCAGATCAATGAGAGGCATTTGGCGGTACAGCAGGGTCAATGAACCGACCAAACGTCCGGCGCTGCGTTGACCCGCCCCAATCACGTAAACAAAACCAGCCTTTAAAAGCGGTTTGATGAGTTCGGTGCGTTTGCCCTGAGCGAGCACAAAACTGGTTGCCTCACCGTGCGTCCAAGCCTGTTCGGTCTCGGGCAGAAAAGTCATTAACTCTGGGGTTTCGTAAGCGCCCCGAGCGGCAACCAAATGATAACCGTCGGCTTGTTTTTCTCGAATCACAACCGCATCTGCCCCGTGTTCACCAGACAAAGCCTCCAACATGGCTTGATAGATTTGCTCGAGCGAATTGGCGTCGGTCAAAGCCTGCAAGGCTTTTGCCAAGAGAATTTGACGCACGGCTTGGGCTTCAATTTCGGTCACATCGCGCATCGTGATGACCAAACCCCCAAGGTAATGGGCGGCGGTGTCTTCGCTAAAAACCCAGTCAACGGGCAACGGCGAGAACAATATGGCTTTGATGTTAAATTCGATTTGCAGGCGCTGACCGCTGGGCTTTTGATGCCAAATTCGGTCGCGCCAAACCCCGCCGCGCAACAAAAATTCGCGCGGTGGGCTGGGAGATTGTCCTTGAAAGCCCGGACCGAACAGAAACGACATGTCTTGACCGAGGGCTTGGTTTTGGTCCACTTCCAACATCTGCCCTGCGGCAGGGTTGATGGCAATCAGGCGCAACTCTTCATCAAAGATCAAAATTGCCTCACTCAAGGCGTCCAACAAGACATTTGACCAGATTCCTGAATCCATGGCGACTCCTATCTTAGCAAGACAATTCTTGACAAAAACTTTCACTTTGCCCGATTAAAGCCAAAGCGTATTGTTTAAACATTCGGCGCAAAACCTCTCACCGCCTCGAGCATTCCCAAATGCGTAAAATCCATAAACAAGGGCGTGATTGAAACAAAACCAGCCTCGAGCGCCGAAAAGTCCGAATCGGGTTCGCTGTCGCCCGTGGGTTTGCCCGCAATCCAGTAATACGCCCGCCCGTCGGGGTCGGTGCGCTCGAGCAACGAGTCTTCGTAATGGTGCGTGCCTTGACGGGTCACGCGCACGCCTTTGGGCTTGCCAGTCGGGAAATTGACGTTCAACACCGTTTTGGCTGGCAGCCCACGTTTTAAAACCTCGAGCGCCAAACTCGGTGCGTAATTCGCGCCACTGGTAAAATCCATCTCGTCGGAAAATTGCAAACTGAAGGCGATGCTCGGAACGCCCAAATGTGTCCCCTCGAGTGCCGCCGCGAAGGTTCCAGAATGGGTTAAATCGTTGCCGAGGTTTGGACCGTGGTTGATGCCGCTGACCACCAGATCGGGACGCCCAAGTTTGTGAACGCCGAGTACCACACAATCGGCTGGCGTGCCGTCCACACGGTACGCCGTGACGCCCTCTAAACCTGGCACATTGGTTTTGCGAAAGCGCAAGGGGCGGCGCACGGTAATGCCGTGACCCACCGCCGATTGTTCGACATCGGGCGCGACCACGAAAATTTCGGCAATGCCCTGCATGGCTTTGGCGAGCGCTCGGATGCCTGGGGCGTAAATGCCATCGTCATTGGAGATTAAAATTTTCGGCATCAGGTCAGCAGTTTACTCTGAATTTCACGGTAGGCTAAAAATCATGAACGACTGGCAGCAACTCGAGGATGAAAACAACCTCGAGTACCACCGCGCCATTTTGGAAGGTTATCTGGTGTTTTTGCGCACCGAGCCTTTTGAAGATTCTTACGCCGCGCGAAAGCAGCAAAAAAAGAAACACAAAGACACCGGAATCTGGTTTATTCACATCCTCATGCCGCCAGAAGAGCGCCAAAAGCATTACCTGGCAGGACCAGGCTTTCAGTACGGCACAGATTTGCAAACCGCCAAAACCATCGCCCTCGAGTTGGTCAAACGCGGACGCGGTTTGCTGATGCGTGATGAAGGTCGTGAACCTCGAGCGCCAAGCAAGCCCAGCAAAAGTCATAAGAAACGTAAATCATGACGTGGTAATCTCAAAAACATGATCGAAATTGACAACCAAACTTACCCAAGCGAAGTACGTCAAAGCCAACCCGTTCAACTCGAGACGCAAGAAACCCCCGCCGGCTCGAGCGAATTTCCTGGCTTGAGCGAAGAAATCCCCAGCGGACGCAAAATCATTGAGGGCGCGGTGATCGAAACGGGCAGTTACCCCAGGGATTTGAACACCTTAAAAGCCGAAGTCTTGTCGGGTTTGCCACATCACATCAACGAGGGCGAAACGTATGACGGTAACCTCGCCGACCCCGCCGGTTCGGGCGCACCGCTCGAGCGACCTGAGGATGGCAAAATAGTGCTGCTCGAAGAAGATCACCCCCTGCAAACTGGTGAAGTTGACGCCGCCCGAGAAATGCTGCTCGAAAGCAAAGACCTTTACCCAAACGCCAAAGTGCTGCGATTTGTGCGCTACCCACTCGAGAAACGCATTGTCTTGCTGTTCACCGACGGCAGCGACACCCTGAGTTTGCAACGCTCGTACTGAAAATACGGCGATAAGTTGAGGGGACAGCATTTAACGTCCCTACGGAGATTCATGACCCAAGCAGTCCGTTATTTGCGACCCAACGAATTCAAATATCCCGACACCCTCGAGCGGCTCTACCCTGGCGGTTCTGAGCAACTTCATCTCGAGGTCGGGTTCGGTGACGGTCGGTTCTGGGCGGAGCATTATAAGCTCGAGCCAGAGGCAAATTATTTGGGCGTCGAGGTTTCTGGCGTCAGCGTTCAAAAAGCCCTCGCCAGATACCGCGCCAAAGCCGTGCAAAATGCGGTTGTGGTTCGGACCCAAGCCGAGTTTATGGTGCGCAATGTCCTGCGCCAGAACAGCCTCTCGAGGGTTTACGTCAATTTTCCCGACCCTTGGCCCAAAGCCCGCCACGAGGACGCCAGGTTTTTGCGCCCTGGCGTGTTTGAACTCTTGTCCACAAGGCTTGTGGACAAGTCTGAAATCTGGTTGACCACCGACCACCCTGGCTATTTTGAATTTGCGCTCGAGGGTGCCGCCAGCACAGGCTTGTTCGAGATTTCCAAACCCGCCCCGCCCGCCGCCGCGCTGCAAACCAAGTACGCCATGAAATGGCAGGGCATGAAGCTCGAGATTTTTCATGCCAGATTCCAAAAACGCGGCGTCAGTCAGCAAGTCTTTTCACCTGTGATGATCGGAGAAACCATGCCCCACAGTCAATTGCGCGGCGAAATACCGGCGCCGCCAGCCGAAAAAATTGTTTTCAAAGGCTCAAACTACACGGTCATTGTGCTCGAGGGTTTTGCGCACAACACAAAATTGGCGCTCTTGACCCGCATCGAAGAAATTGATTTCACCCAAGAAATTTTGATCACGGTTGCCAAACACGACGATGGTCGCGTGGTGGCTGGACTCGAGAGTTTCGGGGCGCCCTTGATTACCCCAGGAGTGAAGGCGGCGGTGGGTGTGGTCACGGACTGGCTCGAGAAGCAGGGTTTGAGTGTTGTACAGCGTTCATATTGACAAGTTTTAGAGGCACAAGATTATTTGTGTTTAACCTTACGCCTCCAAAACCAAGGCTATTTTATTTTTTGATCAATTATACCAAATTGCGGGGAACAGTCATGCTTTATCGACTGTTCCCCCGACCAACGGGAGTGGCAAAAGTACGGAATCAACGAGGTTAACGGAGTTGTGGAGCGAAGCGGAATAACGGAGTGTTCTCGTTAATTCCGTATTATTTGTAAAAATAAGGGTCAAGCACCGAAACTTTGATGATGCGGTCAATCGGTAACTTGTTGGTTTCCGCCGCCTTGCGAATGCTTTCAGGGTCGGGACCATCATAAATGCAGTAGGTTTTGTGTTTGTCCTCGCTGACATACGAATGCACCCACGTCACCCCAACCGTGCTGTTGCCGCCAACCACGTTCAGGCAGACCTGAGCGCCTGCTTCGTTGACGGGAATCTCGAGACCTTCTGGAAATGTGCGTTCGACCAGATACCTTGGCATGTTGTACCTCCTGAGAATTTACGCCGCCTTTGGCGGGTGCCTTGCGGCGTGAAACGAGTATGCGCCCAACGGGCTGGGCGGCACATCGGGATCATTCCCCAATTTGCTGATTTTGATTCCCTAGTTTGGCTCGAGCAGCCCGAGTTTTAGCGCTTTATGGGTCGCTTGAAGACGGTTTTGGCTGCCCAGTTTGACCAGGATGGCACTGACATGATGCCCCACGGTTTTTGTGGAGCGTTGAAGTTGTTGGGCAATCTGTTTGTCGCTTTGACCGACCACCAAAAGCCGCAGCACCTCGAGTTCTCTGGAGGTCAAACCGCCAGGATTGGTTTTTGTGGTGCGTCGCGCCCCCCTGGGAATGCCTTTGATTCCCAAATCTTTTAATCGTCGAATCAACCATTGTGCCATCGGACGCGCCCCCAAATCTTCAAAAATCCCCAGCGCCGCCTTCAGGGCGTTCTCGTCGTCGCTTTCACAAAACGCTCTGGCTGCCTCGTAAGGGCAGTTGAGTTCATGCCAGAACTTGGCTGCCTCGAGTGGCTGCCCAGCAATTTGCAGGGCGAAAGGGCGGGCAATGTCTGCTGGAATATCGTCCAGGTCGTTCAGTTTCCAACGCCAGTACGCCAACTCGCCCAACAGCCAGGGTTGCTGCTTCTCGAGCGCCAGGTCGTAAACGGCACGCGCCTCCCGAACGGCATGTTCTTGTTTGCCCTCGAGCCAGAACGCCTCGACCCTGGCAATATAGACTTTTCCAAGGCGCTGCAATTCGGCGGTTGGCACCGCGCAAGCCAGCGCCTGGTCGAGCGCCAGCCAAACTTCGGGGTCGCCCCGACGAAGGCGGACCAAACCCAGAGCGACCAGGGCTTGAATCCGACTGACGGTTGAAAGCTGCGGGTGGCTTGTCAGGTTTTGAATCAAATCAATCGCCTCTGACCAGCGCCCCTGGTGAACGAGCCAGACCGCCTTCCAACCCTGAATGTACAGGCGCCAAGAGTCCAGGTCGTGGTCGCTGGTGTAAGCGATCCCTTCATTCAAATAACGTGTCGCCCGCTCAAACTGCCAGTATTGAACCGATTGCGAGACCAGGTTGGTCCAGGCTCGAGCCGCATGTTCTTCAAGATTTGCCGACAATGCCAGGCGCAGACTTTGCTCGAGCTGATCCCAGCCCAGATCGGATTGAATTCCCAGCCGTGCCGTGCCGATGTTGTTTAAAGCATGGCTCAGGGTGGCGGTGTCGCCAAATTGCTGCGCCAAGGACATGGCTTTCTCGCCCCAAAAGATGGTTTGGTCGGCGTCGGAATTTAACATCCTCAATTGCGACAAGTTGCTGTAAGCCATTGCCAACTGAGGACCCTTGGCGTCAGTTTCCAGAACCTCGAGCGCGGCTTGGGCGTAGCGTTCGGCATCGGCGTTGCGCCCCAGAAACCAGCTCAGGCGCGAAAGCCAGCGCAGGTTCTCGCCCTCTTTTTCAAAATTTGGCAACGATTGCCAAAAGTTCAAGGCTTGTTTGCGGGCGGCGACGGCGGCTTCCAATTGATCGGTCAGGTAACACTCGTAAGAGTACGCCTCAAGCACCAGGGCGTGATCGCCAGATTGGTGGTCATTTGAAAATCGCAAGACGCGGGCGTATTGTTCGGCAGCCTCGCGGTGGGCTTTGAAGGCGGCTGCCCGTCGCGCCGCCTGAATGGCAAACTCGAGCACCGCCGCCCTGTCGTTTGCCGCCTCGGCATGGTGGGCGAGTCTGGCAAAATCTTGCGTGACTGAGGTTCTCAACGCCTCGAGGATCAGGCTGTGAAGCACCGTTTGACGATGTTGCGCAACGGTGCTCAGCACGGCTTGGCGTGCCAATTCGTGCCTGAAGGCAAAGCCGTCCGCCTGAACGACCAGCATCCCGCCATCGAGGCAGTTTTGCAGGGCATGAATTTCAGAACCCACGACGGCGTTCAACAGCCAGGTTTCCATTCGGGGACCAATCAATGCCGCAGCCTCAAGAACGGCGCGGCTTGAAACCGAAAGCCGTGAAACCCGAGCCAGTACCGCATCGCGCACGGTGTTGGGTACGGCTTGACCTTGGGCGGCAAGGCTTTCGGTCACGAAAAAAGCGTTGCCTCGGGTTTGCCGATAGAGCACAACACCGTCCAAGCCGCTGCCTCGAGCCAGCTCGAGAACCGCATGTTCTGAGAGTGCCGGCAAGACCATTCGGCGCACCGCAGGTACGGATGTCAAATCACCCAACAAAACCCGCAATGGATGTTGAGCACCCACTTCGTCGTCGCGGTAGGTGGCCACCAGCAGCGTTTTGGTTGCCCCAATGCGCCGTCCCAAGAAACGCAGCAGGTCAAGTGTGGCTTCGTCCGCCCAGTGGAGGTCTTCAAACACCAACAGTGTCGGCTGAGAACCTTTGCTCAGGTTGGTCAACCATCCCTGAAACATCTGCTCGCGCGAGGTCTCGGGTGTTTCCAGATTCAGAATTTGAGCGACATCGAGCACAGGTCCGAGCGGTCTTGGGGTCGAAAGTGGGTCGCAAGCGCCAATGGCAACTCGAGTTGTGGCTTTAACCTCTTGAGACAATTGCTGTACCAGAGCGGTTTTACCAACGCCAGCCTCGCCACCCAAGAAAACCAGATGACCTTGCCCCGATGCTGCTTGATAAAGCAGCGTTGTCAATTCTGCGATAAAAGGGTTGCGCTCGAGCAAGTTCATTTCATCATTGTAGGTCTTAGGGCACGGCACGATAATGTGGCTATGTTGACTTTTGATCAGCAAATTGAAATTCAAGGAATGCTGCAAATCTCGAGAGTGTATTCTGTAAATAACAAAATTTAAGAATAGGATTTATGCTTCAATGTAATTTTTACCCTCAAGGTACACTGTTTGCCTACTTCGCATTACACCCTACCAACCCGCCCGAAACGAATCCCGTCCCTTAACCCACACCCCACCAGCCGAGGTCGCCATGCGCAACGATCAACTGCCACTCTTTGAACTCCCAGAACTCCAACCCCCAGCACCACTTCACCCACTCGAGCGACAAAACGTTTCAACCCGCCTCGATTTAACCGACGGCTTAAGAATTGCCGCCCAAGACATGATCAACCGCATCCCAGACTTGCAACACATCAAACTCGAGCGAGTCCACTTTGCCGTGTTCTTCACGCGCAAAGCCAGCCGCACGCTGACCTATGCGCGTTGCTATCCACTCAGCCGCGAAATCAAAACCAAAGGACGGCGCAGTTTCAAACTTTCCAAAGTCCTGACCAACGCCAACCTCGAGGCGCGATACCTGCTGGCATTCGCCTGGGAACGCTACTGGGAAATGACCCCCCGCGACCGTCTCGAGACGCTGGTACACGAGCTGTATCACATTGGACCAAAGTTTGACGGCGAGGCTCGAGCCTTTGCGACGGGCGGCTGGCACGGACAAGGACGGGTTTGGTTTGACAAGATCATTCATAATTTGTGCGAAAAATACTGCCCGCACGGTCTGGAATTCAAACACGAGGTTTTGGGACTCAAACTCGACCCCGAACTCGAGGTGCAATTCGATAAATTGCGCCTGCCACGTTGGGAATTGGTGGTCAACAAATAACGTTGTAAAACTCGAGCAGAACTGTTCTGCTCGAGCCTCAAAATGTCAAAGAGCTTGTTTATGAAGATTGCTCGAGTAGGGTGCGCCGTGCGCACCAAGAATAATAAGCAGCGCCCTACAAGAAAGTCATGTGGTGTAGGGGTGAACACAGGGTTCACCCTTGCCGCGAAATCGCAACGTTATTCAATTGCGGTTCATGGAAACCGATTTCACCAACATGAGTTGGACTATAAAACGCACTTACGCTAGATTACCGTGCGCACCAAAAGCACGTGTCCAACGGTGCGCGAGGCGCACCCTACCAAATCAAAACCTAAACCAGATTGGTAATAAAATGATGCCAGCCGCTCGAGGCTTCGGGCAGTGCATCGCGCTCCTCTTCGGGTTGCATGATGCCGTCGGCGTAGGCACGTACCGCCAATTGATGCGATCCCGCCTTGGGCGTCCAGGGGCTGCGCCACTGCTGCCAGGCGAGGCTCGAGCGACGCGGTAACAACTCGGCTTCCGTCCAGCTTGTGCCGCCGTCGGTGCTGATTTCGACTTTGGTGATGGTTTTTTTGCCGGCAAAGGCAATGCCGCGAATCTCTTGAATTGTTGCTGCCTTCAGGTTGACCGCCAGCTCGTCTGGGCTGTCGATGCGGCTCATGGTTTGGGTGTAGGCGCTACGGCTCCAACCGCGCTCGACCCAGTACCCCGTGGTCTCTTTGTCTGAGAGTTCAATCTCGGTGATCCAACGGGGTTGTTTCATGCCCAAACGCCCGGGAATCAAGACCCGCAACGGAAAACCGTGCTTTTGTGAAAGTGCTTTGTTGTTCATGCCGTACACCAGCAACACATCATCCTCGAGCGCCTGCGCCAAAGGCAGAGACTCGGTGTAACCATCGGCGGCTTTCCAGTTGATAAACCGTGCGCTGGGTTCAATCCCGACCTCTTGCAGCAAATCACGCAAACGAAAACCATTCCAGATGGCATTGCCGATCAGACCGCCGCCGACCGCGTTGGAAATGCAAACCATCGTCGCCTCGAGGTCGTTGCGCGGCTTGGCTTTTAATTCCGCCAAGCTGAACTGACGCGGGGTTTTCACCAAGCCCGAGACTTTTAACTGCCACTTGTCGGCGCTGAGTTTCGGGTCGAACGCCTCGAGATTCTTGGAAATGCTGTAAAAATCGGACTGCGCGGTAATGCCTGATGGCAGTTTTTGACCGCTTTTGATCAGCGGTGTTGTCTCGCTCGAGCCGAAAGTGTACTTCAAAAGCGCTGCCGCGCCGCCGCCAACCAGAACCCCCGAACCGATGGTCAACCAACCAAGGGCGTTGCGCCGATCCAAACGAATCGAATCGCCCAAAACTGGGGACTCGAGGGCATAACGAATCCCAAAATAAACCAGGGCTGTTCCCAGGGCGACCGTGACGGGCACGAGCAACACGCAAGCCAGGAAGACCAAAACACTCGCCAGCCAAGGGCGCAACCACCCAAACAGGCTTAGCACCACCAACCACAAACCAAAACTGCCCGCAAAAGCAAAGACCTTGCCCGCCACGCCGTAACCCAAAATCTTGTGCACCATCTGAAACATCGCGGGCGTGCCCATGAACTGCGAGAGGTGGTTGAACAACTCTTGGGGCGGATACGGAAGCTCGAGCAGTAACCGCAACAACAAACCCAAAGCGCTAACACTTACCAGGGCAACAAAACCGCGCATCAAACCAGAAATTCTCATACCCTGATATACGCATTCCAAGCCTCGAGTGGATGTTTTGATGATCTGGGACAGTGTTTCTCGAGGCAACAATAAAAAAACACCCGCCAATATTGGCGGGTGTTCTCTCGAGCGAAAGCTTTAAAACCTATTTAAAACCCATTGAACCTTTGACGATTTTGTCTTCGTTCGGCGTCACTTTGAACGATGCGGCGTCTTTTCCATCAAGCAAACCGAAGGCGAACAGGCTGTACGACTTGCCGCCAGCCACGCTGATGCCTTTCAGGTTGTAAACCACTGGCGTCATCGCACCGGCTGGCACAATGTTCAAATTCACGCCCATTGGGCTGACTTTGACGGTCACGCTCTTGCGGTACGCCAGGTTGTTGACCACTTTGGCATTGTTCAAATCGATTGCCAGCGCGTCAACGTTTGGTGATTTGTACGACAGGTGATAGACCGTGATTTGGGCTTTGTTCTTGTTGCGGTTTGGGGTTGGGTCTTTGAACACCTCTAAAGCGCGGTCGGCAGCCATGTTGACGGCGGCGACGGTGGTGTAGGTGTTGGCTTTGACTTCAAAGCTTGGCACGCTGAACAAAACAGATTTCTTGTCGTCGTGAACGGTGACGGTCACTTCGTACTTGCCTGCTGGAACGTCGCCGTATGGGGTGACGCCCGTGTAAGGCGCACCGTCAACGGTTTTGACTTCCATGCCTTTGGAATCTTTCAGGAAAACGTCAACGGCTGGCGCGTCGCTGATGGCGTGAACCACGCGAACGTAACCGTTGTGCATCATCATCTGTGCCGAAGTCATCGAGAGGGCTGCCAATCCGAGTGCGCCAATAAAAAATACTTTCTTCATAAAATCCTCCGAAATTGTCGAGTGTCTTGAACCTGCCACTCTGATGGTAGATACGAAGCAGAATTGATGTTTGGATGTTCAAACGGTCTTTCCAGTTCACATGACATACACTGTTAAAGCCTTGGCTTAGACTCGAGATCATGAAGCTCGAGTTGCTGCATTCCCAATTGCTGGCTTGGTTTGACGCCCACCAGCGCGATTTGCCGTGGCGCAAGACCAAAGATCCGTACCAAATTTTGCTGTCTGAAGTGTTGTTGCAACAAACCCAGGTCTCTCGAGGTGTGGTGTTCTTCGAGCGTTTTATGACGGCGTTCCCGACCATCCAGGATTTGGCGGCAGCCCCGCTCGAGGCGGTCTTGAAAGCCTGGGAGGGCGCTGGCTATTACGCTCGGGCGCGAAACTTGCACAGGGCGGCGCAGGTCATCGCAGAACACGGAATGCCTTCAACATTGGCAGGTTTGCTCGAGTTGCCAGGGGTCGGGCGTTACACGGCGGGCGCGGTTGCCAGCATTGCCTTTGGGCTGCCCGTGCCGGTCGTGGACGGCAACGTGCGGCGCGTTTTGGCGCGGTGGTTGTGCGAACCCACACCGACCGACGATTGGTTGTGGGCGTACACCGAGGGCTTCCTGGCGAAAACCCGTCCTGGCGATTGGAATCAGGCGATCATGGAACTGGGCGCAACGGTCTGCACGCCAAAAAATCCGTCCTGCGACAGTTGCCCAGTCTCGAGCCAGTGTTGCGCGTTTTTAAAGGGGCGTGTCGCCAGTATTCCAGCGCCCAAAATCCGCAGTGCGGTCAAGGAAGTCAAAGCCGTTGCGCTGGTGATTGGCAACCACGGGCGTTACCTGCTCGAGCAACGCCCGAAAAAGGGTTTGCTGGGTGGCTTGCACGGCTTTCCGTTGCTCGAGATTGAGGTCAATCGGCAACTCACGCTCGAGGAACTTTTGAGCCGATACCAGATCAAAACCCCAGCCCGTTTTGTCGGTGTGGTCAACCACACCATGACGCACCGTCAATTTGAGATTCAGGTTTTTGAAGTTCAGTCCGAACTCGAGAGCCTCGAGCTGCCTTCAAGCCTTGCGCTCTCAAAATTGGATCAAAAGATTTTGGCACTTTTTGAGCGAAGCGAGGCACAAGAGGTATTGCTGCTTGAGCATCCACCATTGTTTCCTGATTTTAAATAGCGCGTTCAGCACAAGTCTCAAGCGATTTTCTTGCGGCGTCAATTGCCGTCACTCGCCCATGTGACGCCCAAATGACGCCTCCCTTTTATATTGACGGCAATCAAAGCGCCTCGAGCGAATCTCGAGAGACAGCGAGGACACCATGCTCTCAAGTGCCGAACACCAAGTGAATCACACACGAGCCATCTGGGGATCAATGATGAACCAATTCGTTGGTACGCTCGATTTGACTGGCGCGGAGATTGAATACGCTGGACACCGCATGAACGTCACCACGGGCAAGCTCGGACATTTTGACCCGACCACCCGCGAGGTGCGTGGCAGACTCAGCGTCAGCAGCGCCATCCGTCCGAACGTCTGGACGTCCAACATTCGCATCCGTTGGCAAAACCACGAATTTGAAGTGATGATGATGTCCGTTCAGGACATGAACGATTCTGGCGAGTTGAAACTCAAATTTATTGCCCGTTGGATTCCGCCCGTGCTTGCTTAACATTGCCCCTTCTTCGCGCTTGGTGTTGACCGAGCGCATATCCTCAGCAACGCCGGGACCTCCCGCTCGGCGTTGCCTTTTTTTGCTGTAAACTCGAGCCTCAAACTTTTTTCTTGAGGTGAACGCATGTATTCAGCCAACGACAACCGTTACGGAACCATGAAATACAACCATTCTGGACGCAGTGGCTTAAAACTGCCTGCGATTTCGCTGGGCTTGTGGCACAACTTTGGCGGCATTGACAGGCTTGAGCAACAACGCGCGATTTTGCGCAAAGCTTTCGATTTGGGCGTCACGCATTTTGACCTGGCAAACAATTACGGACCGCCTCCAGGCAGCGCCGAAAGCAATTTTGGGGTTTTGCTCGAGTCTGACTTTAAACCCTACCGCGATGAACTCATCATCTCGAGCAAAGCCGGTTATTACATGTGGGCGGGACCATACGGCGAATGGGGTTCGCGCAAGTATTTGGTCTCCAGCCTCGATCAGAGTTTAAAACGTATGAAACTCGAGTACGTCGATATTTTCTACCATCACCGCCCTGACCCGAACACGCCGCTCGAGGAAACCATGACCGCGCTCGACTTTATCGTGCGCAGCGGACGGGCGTTATACGTTGGCATCTCGAATTACAGTGCCGCCCAAACCCGAGAAGCCTCAAAAATCTTAAAGTCGCTCGGCACGCCCTGCCTGATCCATCAACCTGTGTTTAACATGTTCAACCGCCTCGTCGAAAACGATGGTCTGCTCGAGGTGTTGCGCGAGGAGGGCATCGGCTGCATTCCGTTTTCGCCCTTGGCGCAAGGGATGTTGACCGACAAGTACCTGGCGGGTATCCCCAGCGATTCTCGAGCGGCTGGTTTGGTTGGATTTTTAAAACCCGAGCAAATCTCGAGTGACAAAATGGACAAGGTTAGGCGTTTGCAGGTACTCGCGCAGGCACGTGGTCAAACGCTGGCGCAAATGGCGCTCGCCTGGGTCTTGCGCCACCCCGAAATCACCAGCGCCCTCATTGGCGCAAGCCGTCCAGAACAAGTCGAGGACGCGGTTGGCTTGCTCGAGAAACCGAATTTTGCCAGCGACGAACTGCAATTGATCGAAAGTATTTTGGCAAGTTGAACCTCAAGTTTTGTTGATCATCATGAGATGGTTTTGATCGCGTGAACGGCATTTGGCAATTCAGGGTTTGATTTGGTTTCTCGAGCGGTTCGATTGGCTTTGGTATTGCAGATTTCCCTGACAACCCTGGCTCTTTGAAATGATGACTCGGATTCGGGTTGGCGTTTTCAGGCGGCAGAGCGAA
>CAXTTL010000029.1:0-31254 GCA_964247135.1 uncultured Deinococcales bacterium
TGCAAAAAATGTTGTTTCGCACGAGTCTCATGTCATTTTGATTCTCGAGCGTCCCGTCATGCAAGGCACAGTCGGGTTTGCATTGGACTGGTAGGCTAGAGATCAAGATTCCCCTCTTCGCCCTCTTGCAAACAAGGATGGTGCAATGAAAGCCTCAACCCTCTTAGAACTCAAAGCCTCTGGTTATCGCGCCCGCAGCGTGCAAGACGAAGTCCGCGAAAACCTGATCAAAAAAATCAAAGCCGGCGAACAAATCTTTCCAGGTGTGGTCGGTTACGAAGACACCGTCACGCCACAAGTGGTGAATGCACTTTTAGCACGCCAGAATTTCATTTTGCTGGGTTTGC
Organism: uncultured Deinococcales bacterium; assembly: GCA_964247135.1. GTDB lineage: Bacteria > Deinococcota > Deinococci > Deinococcales > JAAFIG01 > JANXTZ01. The sequence continues at coordinate 348 of CAXTTL010000029.1, forward strand.
GCGGACAAGCCAAATCCAGAATTTTGCGTGCGATCACCGAACTCTTGGACCCAGAAGTGCCATACATTCTGGGCACAGAACTCCATGATGACCCGCTCAACCCCATCTCGAGCGAAGCCAAACGCATTCTCGAGCGCGACGGCGACGCGACCAAAATTGGTTGGTTGCCCCGCGCCCACCGTTACGTCGAAAAACTTGCCACGCCAGATGTGACCGTTGCCGACATGATCGGCGACGTTGACCCGATCAAAGCCGCCCGCATGGGCGAAAGCCTGGGCAACGAATTGACGATCCATTACGGTTTGCTGCCCCGAGCCAACCGAGGCATTTTTGCCGTCAACGAACTCGCTGACCTTGCGCCAAAAGTTCAGGTCGGTCTGTTCAACATCATGCAAGAAGGCGATGTGCAAATCAAAGGCTACCCCATCAGGCTCGAGCTTGACGTGATGCTGGTCTTCAGCGCCAACCCTGAAGATTACACAGCCAGGGGTAAGATTGTCACGCCCTTAAAAGACCGCATCGGTTCGGAAATTCGCACGCACTATCCGAGCGACATTGCCCGAGGCATGGAAATCACGCGCCAAGAAACCGATGTCAGTTCTCGAGCCGACATTCCAGGTTTTGTTGCCGAGATCATTGAAGAAGTTGCTTTTCAAGCCCGCGACGACAACCGCGTGGACAAGCAATCGGGTGTCTCACAGCGCTTGCCAATCAGTTTGATCGAACTGGTCGCCAGCAACGCCGAACGCCGTTCATTCCTCGAGAATGCTGACGCCGTTGCAAGACCGCTCGACTTGTACGCTGGACTTCCCGCCATCACGGGCAAGATGGAACTCGAGTACGAAGGCGAGTTAAAAGGCGCGGACACCATCGCCAAAGACATGATTCGCAAAGCTGCCGGAGCCGTCTTTTCCAGACGCGCTGGGAAACTCAACACCAAAGAACTCGAGGATTGGTTTGAAGCGGGCAACGTTCTGAACATTCCGCAAATAGGTGGCTCGAGCGCCGCCGTGAAAACCCTCGAGAAAGTTCCGAATTTACTGCGATACGCCCGAGATTTAGCCGAAGGCTCGAGCGACGCGCACACCCTGGCTGCCGCCGAATTTATTCTGGAAGGCTTGTACGGCAAGAAGAAAGTCTCGAGAAGCGAAGAATTTGGGTACGCGGCAGCCGAACCAGAACAAGTCCGTGGACGTGGTGGACGCTGGAATTAATGATTAGGAGGGTTCAACATGAACCAAACCGTTTCACTCGATGAAGCCTTGGACGTGATCGAAAGACTTCCCAGAGAAAATTGGCAAACACCGATTGATATTGTCAATAAACGCGACCATGAACTGCGTCGAGAACAGATCGCACAAAACATACAGGAGTCTCGAGCAGAATACCAACGCAGTGAATTGAAACCCATGAATGTTGAACAAGCCATGAAAGCACTGAACGAGTGTTATTAAATTCCAAAAATAACCTTTTGATTGGAGATGATACCCATGCTAATATCCACACCAGTAGATCAAGTCCTGCATAGTCTCGATTTGCTTTCTAATGAAGATCAGGAAATTGTATTAAATATCTTGAAACAGCGACACCTTGAACGAAGACATGCAGAAATTATTGCTGAAGCAAAAGAAACCAGCGCAGCAAATCTTCGTGGCGAGCTAAAAACGCAATCGGTTGCCGATTTTATACGAGAAGTAAATGCCGAGCATTCGACCTAGTCCCGCTTTTAAGCGAGCTTATAAGTTTTATGTTTCTAAGCACCCAGAATCAATTGATCAAATCAACGAAACCTTGTTACAACTTGAGTTAGACCCTCGAGCAACATCACTTAAAACGCACAAATTACAAGGTGAATTAAAAGGATATTTGGCTTGTAGTGCAGGGTACGATTTACGTATTGTTTTTGAGGAAAATAAAACTGAGGATTATATCGTACTTATTACAATTGGCACGCATGACGAAGTGTACAGATAAGCTCGAGAGTGAGGTCTTTTATGCCAACCACAACCCGCTCGACCCGTTATTCCAAATACGAATCCACCCTCGACGACATCGACACCTCGAGCATCATGGAAATGATCCGCGATTCGATCATTGGCTCTGCGTTCAACAATCCTTACGACCCAGACCCGAACTCTGGGCAGAGCATGGACGAGTTGCGCGAAGCGATTTTGCAGGCGTTGATGGAACGCGATTTGATTCCTGACGACATGCTCAAAGAGGCGCAAAGCACCAAGGATTTTGACAAAACGCGCCTTTCGCAAGAAATTTCCAAAATGATTCAACGCATGAAAGACGAGGGGTACATTCGCGTCGATGATCCCGCCCCGAGCGAAGCCAGCGGGCAAGGCGGTGCGGGCGACCCAGGGCAGGCGCAATTTCAACTGACCGACAAAAGCATTGACTTTCTGGGCTACAAAACCTTGCGCGATTTGCTCGGCGGTTTGGGCAAGTCCAGCATGGGACGGCACGACACCAAAGAGTACGCCTCGGGTGTCGAAATGACGGGCGACCTGAAGGATTACGAATTTGGCGATACACTCAATTTGGACATTGGCGCAACCCTGACCAACACGATGGCAAAAGGACTTGAGAACCTCGAGGAATCCGATTTGGTCGTGCGTCAAGCCGAGTACAAAAGCAGCGCCGCAACGATTGTGATGCTGGACTGTTCGCACAGCATGATCTTGTACGGCGAGGACAGGTTCACACCCGCCAAGCAAGTCGCACTCGCGCTGGCGCACATGATTCGCACGCAATATGCGGGAGACACGATCAAGTTTGTGTTGTTTCACGATTCTGCCGAAGAAATCCCTTTGGGCAAACTCGCACAATGCCAAGTTGGTCCGTACCACACCAACACCGCAGGCGGCTTAAGGCTCGCGCAACAACTCTTGAAGCGTGAGAACAAAGACATGAAGCAAATCATCATGATTACCGACGGCAAACCCTCGGCATTAACCTTGCCCGACGGCAGAATTTACAAAAACGCTTGGGGTTTAGACCCATTCGTGCTGGGCGAGACCATCCGCGAGGTGGCGCAATGCAGGCGTTCGGGTATTCAAATCAACACCTTCATGCTGGCTCGAGACCCCGATTTGATTGCGTTCGTAAAAAAAGTTGCCGAGATGACGCATGGTAAGGCGTATTTCACCACGCCGCACAATGTAGGGCAGTATGTGTTGATGGATTACGTGAACAAACGCGTTAAAACCGTGAATTGAGGTAAAACTTAGGAATCTCGAGCTTGATTTAGAGGCTCGAGATTCTTTTATTTATCAATGGTTTTATGATTTTCAAAAGTTTTCCAAATTTTTTCATAAACCACTTCAATTTCTGTCCTACTTTTTACGCCAACACGAATATTTATATCGCTTGAAGGATCATGTATTACTTCTCTAAGACAATCTAAAACCAGTGATAAATCATTTAACGTGATCTCGAATTGAACTATTTTGTTTTGCATAAATCCTCTCTCAATAATATTGCTCTAAAAACTTCCATACCTCGTCCTCAGACCTCAATTTCACAACCGCACTCGAGATTCAATTGTACATGTGATTCGCGCAAAAAACCGATTCAATCGTGTACAATCTAGCTATGGAAATCGCATTGTCAAAAGATGCGCTCAGACGCATTGAAAAACTGCAAAACAGCCTAAAAACCACCAGTGCGGACGTGATTGAACAAGCACTGGTCGAACTCGAGCGTCGAGCCGATAATTTTCGGGCAATTCTCGAGGATGATGCTGTCAATCATGATTTGTCCGAAGAGGATGGAATGTTGTTGGCACTCGAGGCGCAACGTGCTGTGCGGGATGCTCGAGGTTAGTGTTAAAAGTTGTTTTGGATACGAATGTTTTTATCAGTGCGATGCTTCACCCAGATGGCGTTTGTGGAAATATCATTCGAGCTTGGGAACACCGCGCTTTTGTGGTGTTGTATAACTTTGAGTTGCTCGAGGAAATCAAATTGGTTTGCGCTTACCCACGTTTGAAAAAGCGTTTGAAACGCAATCGGATTGGTGCGCTTGTCAATCAATTGCACTCGGACGGCTTGTACATTAAAGGCAACCGAACCTGGAGGGAATCCAAAGACCCAAAGGACAATTTCTTAATCGCTATTGTCGAACAAGGTCATGCCGATGCTTTGGTGAGCAGCGATAACATTGGCGTTTTGGAATTGAAAACGCTTGGAGAAGCTGTTATTTTGACTCCAGCCGAGTTCTTAAATTTTTTGCGATTGCGTCAATTGATTGACTAAATCCTTAAACCTCAATTTCACAACCACACTCGAGATTTAATTTCACGGGTGACTCGAGCCGTATCTTAAAGTCTTTTCTGTGATGGTACACGATTTTAAGCCGTGGCTCGAGAATCAAAACATCTTTCACGCCCAAGCCAAGGTAAAAACTGGGGGCAACCTCGAGGTCTTTGTACTCGTAACCTTCGGAAATCACTTCAACCACGGCTTCGGGGATAATCTCGAGGGCGCTGTAAAGTTGTTCGGGTTTTAATTCTTGGCAGAGAATCGCAATGTCTGGACGTTTGAGTGAACCTTCGCCAAACTTAAAAAGCGTGTCCGAAAGGTGCGTGCAGGCACAAGCTCGAGAATCATCTTTTGGTTTAATGCTCTCTCGAATTCGGTCAATCTCGAGTTGATGCCCTGCGACTGGACTGGCTTCCCACAGTGGAACACCACGCACAAACTCGAGCCGCACATTCATGTTGGCAGCATCAAGAATCATTTGCTCGGGTGTTATTGCCATGCGCCAAGTTTAGCACCAGTGCGTGAAAAATCACTTTTTCTTCTGGGTTTTAACCCGTTTCTCGAGCTTGGTTTTTAACCACGCAATTAAAGACTCGAAAGTTTCGGGTTGCGGATGCTCGAGTTGCAGTTTTAAGGTGCGTGCAAGCATAATTTTGCGGTGTTCGGTTAAGGTCATGGGCGCAATTGAAGAAGCATCTCGAGTGGCTGACCAAGTTGATGTTCTGTACTTTTAGGAACAAAACCAAATTGCTCAAAAAAACCAATTGCGGCTGTTGGTGTGTTAAGCATGACTGTGCGAACAATTGCAGTTTCGCGCAACCAATTCAGACGGTACTCGAGCAAGGCAGAGCCTATGCCTGTGCGGTGGTAGGCTCGAGCAACCATGCCCCAATTCAGACTGGCAAGAATTGCGCCTGGAAAAATGTAGACGCCGCCACAGGCGATCAAGTGCTTGCTGTGATTCTCGAGCACAAAAAAGGTGTGACCTGGGCTGTCAATTTCGTCGAGGTAATCGGTGAAGTCGTCTCGGGTTTCGGGCGGGAAGAAGCCTGGAATGTTGGAATCGAGCACCCGCAGACACGCCAGGCGGTCTTTGCGGGTGTATTCTCGAATTTCCATGCCTCTAGCGTACCAAGCTTGCACGCTTGGCGTGCAAGAATCAAGTTATGCTGAATTCGTGAAAAAATTCTTGTTGATCGGCTTTCTTGGTTTGTCGTTGGCGCAAGCTGGGGACATCACGCATTTTGATTTGATTGGTTTCTCAAAGAGCGGCGCGTATGTGGCGTTTGGTCAAGCCGCAATCGGTGACGGCACTGGTTTTCCGTATGCTGGCATTGATGTGATCGACGTTGCCAAGAACACTTTGGTCGCCAGTGCCAATGTCGATACCCAAACCGATAACTCGAGCACGGCAGAGGTGCGTGCGGCGGTACTTTCCAAGGCTGCGCCGATGTTGAAAAAGTACGGTATTCAAATGGGCAACCAGGGTCGCTTTGTGGCGGGTGGCTTGGGTGGCGCTCAGGGTGCGGCGGTGGACAACTCGCTCGAGTTTAATGCAAAAGGCATTTCGTACCGTCTCGAGCTTTCGATGCGTGACAGCGGTGCCCAAACGGACTGTGATGGTCACGCGCCGCAACTCTTAAAAGTGACTCTGGCTGGAAAAACCACCAGGGTTTTGCAAAACGATACCAAACTCCCCGCCAGCCGTCATTGCGCATCCGATTACAGAATGCACAGTGTTTTTGTTTCCAACTCGAGTTTGGTCGTGTTTGTTTCGGTCAGCAGTGACGGGTTTGAAGGTCCCAACATCAAGTTTATGGCGGTGACGGCTAAACTGTAATCACTTTGGGAAAATGGGGATGTTGAGGGCACTCAAGCTCGAGTAAATCACTTTCCAACCGGCTTTTTGATCGGCAACCAATTGGGCGTTACCCGTTTTGGTAACGCTCAAACCATTTTTGAGGGTCACGGTCAGTTTGAATTTGACGTTTGCAACGTTGCTCGAGACTGTAGCGCTCACGACTGGCAAGCCAAAACTTTTTAATGGGTCGCTGGCGATCAGGGCACGAAGCGAGTCTGGCGCGTTTTGAATGAAGCGCAACGTCCAGTTTGGATCGGCGCATTTCACACCTTCAAAAACCTGCCTGAAGGCGTTCGCGGCGGTGCTGGCGTTTTGAGCTGGAGTGACCGAAGTTTCGCCCGAGATTTGATTGATGGCTTCAACCGCCCAGTGACAGCTTGGCACATCCACAAACGCAGTCTGAGCCGTAATTTGTGTGCCAAGACCGCCAAAAACCAACAGGCTCGAGAGACCGAAGAACGCAAGTTTATTTCGCATAAAACCTCCAAGAACGCTCGAGCCATTTAGTGACTCGAGCATAGTCCTCGAATCGCAAAATGGCTGTGTCGCGGCTCACTCAAATCGAATTGGAACTTTAGATTGAAAAGCTGACTCAAACCTGGGTATACTCCGATTCTCGAGACGCTCGAGGTCATCTATGGCAATCATTCGTTTTACCCGTCAACGTCAAGCCGTGCTCGAGGTGGTGCAAGCCTCCAGAGAACACCCTGACGCTGCCCGCGTGTTTGAAACCGTGCGTGAAACCGTGCCCAACATTTCCTTGGGAACGGTTTACAGGTCGCTCGAGGCACTGGCGCTCGAGGGGCATTTGATTCGGATTCAACAACCTGGTCAAGCCACGCGTTACGACGCGAGGTTGGACGGGCATTATCATTTTATCTGCGATTCTTGCGCCCAGGTTTTTGATGTGATGCTCGAGCTTCCCGATTTGAATGGGATTGCCTCCAAAGCCCTGAATGGTTTTAGGGTCCAAAAAGCCAAAGTCGAATTTCATGGCATCTGTCAATCTTGTCAGAAGAATTAAAGCTCGATGCTCGATGTGACCACGATCATTCAAGCGTATAAAGAGGGTTATTTTTTGATGGACAACGGCGAGGGTTTGGGTTGGTACTCGAGTCGCCGCCACGCGCTGATCCCATTGGATGAACGCTTTCACGTGCCGACCAGTTTGCGCCGTGCGCTAAACTCTGGACGCTTTGAAACCAGAATCAATTCCGATTTTATCGGCGTAGTGAACGGTTGCGCCTCACGGGAAGAAACCTGGATCACGCCCGAACTTAAACAGATTTACCTCGAGTTAAACCGCGCCGGTTTTGCTTTTAGTTTTGAAACTTGGTTTGAAAGCGAACTGGCGGCTGGCATTTTGGGCATTGTGATTGGCGGGGCATTCATTGGCGAAACCATGTTTTATGCCGTACCTGAAGCCTCCAAGGTGGCAATGGTGCGTCTGGTCGAACACCTTCGCGCCCGAGGTTTCATGCTGTTCGATGCGCAAATTCAAAACCCGCACCTCGAGCGTTTTGGGGCGTTTGAAATTCGGGAGCGGGAGTACAAACCACTGCTCGAGAAAGCGATTCGGACACCCGTAACTTTTCTGGACTTGCGCGAGATGTAAACTGAACCCATGAATTGGAGTACTTCATGACCACCCAAGGGATTCGTTTTGACAACGGACCAAAACTGTACGCCTTCGAGAATCCATTGCCAGAAATTATCATCGATACCCGCGTGGTGGTGCAATCCAGACGCGGTTTGGAAGTCGCCACGGTTCGGACCAAGGACAACAGTCCGCAAACCCTCACGGCTGGGCGGATTGAGCGCATTGCAACGCCCGAAGACTTGGCGCAGCACGCCAAGCTCGAGGTGGAAGCGGGCGACCTGAAATGGTTTTTGCGTGCCAAAGCCAGGGAGCGCAGGTTGAACGTCAAAATTATTTGCGTCGAAATTACGCTGGACGGCACGAGTTTGACCGTCAGCTACTCGAGCGAGGAACGCATCGAATTGCGCGGTTTGGTACAGGATTTGAACACCAAAACCAGCGCTCAAATTCATTTTCATGCGGTTGGCGCTCGGGATCAGGCGCGGATCATGGGCGTGCTGGGCGTGTGCGGCACGGAAAATTGCTCGAGCCAACATTTGCAAGAGTTCACGCCGGTCACGATCAGGATGTCCAGGGATCAGCAGTTGCCCTTAAACCCAGAAAAAATTTCTGGTCCTTGCGGGCGCTTGCTGTGCTGCCTACAGTACGAGCATGAGATGTACATTGAACTCTTGAAGGATTTGCCGCGCAAGGGTGCGAAGGTGTGCAGCCACAACGACTCGAGTTTGGTGGGCAAGGTCGTGAAACTCAACCCGTTAAAGGGCACGGTGGATGTGCGCACCGATGAGGGGCAGTATTTTGAGGCTCGAGGGGAAGAGTTAAAAGCGGTCCGCTAAAGGATTTTTGAGGCTCGAGGCGCGGTTGCCTTGGGCTTTTTTATTGCTCAAGCCTCAAAAAGAATGAAATCCATTGACCCAAATCAAGAACACACGTCAGCATTTTAAACTCGAGACGCTGAACGGAACTTTTGCGCCATTCACATCGTGTCAATGGATTTCAAGGAGGCTTTATGAAAAAACTTGCTTTTCTCTTCAGCACACTCTTCTTGGGCGTTGCCCTGGCTCAAACCGTGATCGCCCCAAAAACCCTGGCGTTGCTCGAGAAAGCCAAAATCACCCAGGGCGGGCAGGCGCTCGAGAATTTGAAAACCTACCAGGAAAAGGCAAACCTGACCATCTATCAAAATGGCGTTGTGGCTGGCGCATTGGACGGTCTTTCACTGGTCGATTTTGGCAAACAACAGGTGCGCCTCGAATTGAGCGCGGCGGGCAATTTGGCTCAGATCATTCAGGTCGATCCAAACGAAGCTTGGACTTGGACCGAGGCATCTGGCACGGTCAAACTGCCGGCAGCCCAGGCAAAACCAATTCGAGATTCTCTGTATCAAGGTATTTTTGCGCTGCGCTTTGGCACACAAGAGCTTGATGCGGCAAGCAGCAACGGCATGGTCGAATTGCCTGGCGGCATCAAAGGTGAATCGGTCACGATCAGCGCCAAAGGGGCGGTCAGCAAACTGGTTTTTGATACGGACGCAACAGTTGTGGGTTCTCAAGATGAGGACACCAATTCGGTTTACGGCGATTTTCGCCTGGTTGACGGTATCAAAGTCGCTTTTTCCAGCAAACTTTATCAGGGTACAGAACTTTCCATCGAAACCACAACCTCGGGTGTTCTAATCAACCCAAGTTTCAGCGACAAAACCTTCGCCAAACCCAAGTAAGCCAGTCTCTTCTAACCGCCCTCGAGCCTCAAAACTCGAGGGTTTTTGAATGGTGAACATGAAAAAATGATCTTCGGTTTGATGCTTGCCGCCCTCAGCCTGAGCATTTCAAGTGCCGCCACCGTGAGCGCACAAGATGTCTTTGACGAGGTGAATTACTTTCTGGTTTTGAATTACGGTGGTTTTTCGAGCGCCAACGTGCGAGGCTTTGCCGATCAGTACCAACCGAAACTCGATGCCGCCTGCAAAGACAAATCCGCTTGCCCCGCCGAAAATGCGTATCTTGTCATCGAAGCCATGCTCGAGGGTCTGAGACGTTAAACTTTTCAAGCTCGAGTATGATGCGTCAAGAGGTTTCGATTGACCAAGACACGGAAAATTGGTTTTTACGGCGGCAGCTTCGACCCGATTCACTGGGGTCATTTGGGGGCTGCCATCGAATTTGGCTATCAGCTTGGGTTGGACAAAGTGCTGCTCTCCCCCACCGGCGACCCGCCGCACAAAACCCCCAGAGCCAGCCCCGAACAACGCTTTGAAATGGTGCGCCGCGCCGCGCTCGAATACCCGCTTCTTGAAGCCACGCGCCTCGAGCTTGACTCCCCAGGTCCGCATTACACCGCAAAGACGCTCGAGCGGCTGCATGATCTCGAGCCTGATGCGCAAATTTTTTTATTAACTGGGCGTGACGCGGCATTGTCGCTTCAGGAATGGTTTCGACCCGAGACGATTTTACGCCTGGCAACCTTGGTGGTCGCAGATCGTGAAGATTCGAGCAAGAAATCCTCAGTTCATTCTGAACCAAAATCGGGCGTTCAGACGTATACTTTACAAGCCCTGCCTTCAGGGACACTCGAGCTTCATTGGTTGGGTGTGAACGCCTCGAGCACGGTTGTCCGCGCTCGGATTGCACAAGGAGCACCGATTGAGTACCTCGTCCCAAAAAGTGTCAACCAGTTCATCGTTGAGCAGCAACTTTACCGAAACTGATATTGAAGGTTCGGACACGATTCAATTCTGGCTCGAGCGGGTGCGCAGCATGGTCAAACCCGAACGTTTTGAGCATGTTTTGCGGGTCGCGGCGCTCGCCAAGGACATTGCGCATTCCAACGGTTTGCACGAATTTAAAGCCTACCTGGCAGGAGTCTTGCACGACATTGCCAGGGATTTATCAGGCGAAGAATTGTTGCGCCTCGCGCCGCCGGAGTCCGAGATGGACGCCGCGCACCCGCTGGCGGTTCATGGGCGGGCGGGACGGGCTATTTTGGAAGGTTACGGCTTCAACGACACCGAAATTTTGGACGCCGTCGAGGATCACACCACCGCCCCCCGAGAGGACAGACTGCTGAGCATGTGCCTCTACGTTGCCGATGTCACCGAGCCAGGGCGCGGCGTCAACCACCACATTCGGGAATTGGCATTTCGAGATTTGCCCAAAGCCTTTGCCGAGGCGGTGGCTTGCAAAGTCAGATACCTGCAAAAAAAGGGCGTGCCGGTGCATCCACGCACCCTAGCGGCGTATGGGCGCTTGACACTCGAGGGTCAAATCCCCGACGATCTCGAGTGTGGTGATTGAACTTTTCACGGTAAGCTCATATCGTATTTTATGATGCTGGTACCGAGCGCGATGCTCGAGAGGTTGAGAGAACCGCATGTTGAACGATTCAAAATTATTTGGTCATTCGAGGAACGCATGAGTTGGCGACGGGCGTTTCAAGTCGGTGGGTTGATGGCAGCCATTTTAAGCCTCGCCTCGTATTACATTGTCGAAGCCAAACCCGAAAAACGAAGCTTGGCGACCCCCAACTGGTACACGCCAAGCGGCGACGTTCCAACCTTTAACATGATTATTGCTGGGCGCGACATTGCCTACTGCAAACCTGGTTTTGGACCGATTGGATTGGCAGCCGAACCCTGCAAAGGTGCAGAGCGTTACAACGGACGCACCGACACGATGATGTTTGTGCGGGTTCAACCTGGACGTATGGATGTGATGTCCATTCCCAGGGATACCTTGGTCAAAGATAAATTTGGCTATCACAAAATCAACGCGAGTTTCTTTGACGGCGGTCAAGCGGCGATGCTCGAGGCTGGGTTCACGGCGCTCAAAGACCCAGGTGCCGAAGAGCCTTACCTGCAAGGCGGGGTGGCGCAATTGAAAGCCTCGGCGGAGTCGCTGCTTGGCGTGGGCATCGATTATTATGTGGTGTTTAACGTTGAACTGGTCGAGAAAGTGATCGATGCTTTGGGCGGCGTGAACGTCAATTTGCCCGAAGCCATGAAGTACACCGACCGCGCCGCCAACCTCTACATTGATCTGCCCGCCGGAAATTCGCACCTGGACGGCAAGAAGGCTGTGGGGTACTTGCGTTTTCGTCACGGCACGGGCAGCGATTACGCCCGCATGGATCGCGGCAAGGACGTGATTGGACAATTGTTGGCAAAAGTCAAAAGTCCAGCCGCCTTCGGCTTGTTGCCAACTTTAATATCAGGTTTACAAAACGATGTCGTGACCAACGTCACCCCAGATTTGGTGCAAAAAATGCTGGCTTCCGCCAGGGGTTTGACCCCGCACTTTGACACCCTGCCAACCACCGAAAACAATATCGTTGGACAGCAAATCATTGCCGGTTCGTACCTGATTCCAAACGATGCCGAGATCAAAGCCAAACTCGAGACGGTCTTGACCCAAGCGCCAACCTCGAGCGACCTCGTGCTGCCCACCAGTCCTCCAACCGTGGTCAACCAGAGCGGTATTCCAGGTTTGGGCGAGGCAATGGCAGATTATTTACAACGCAAAGGTTGGCTCAGCGCCAACGTCATCACGCTCGAGCCGAGCAGCACCCCCACGCAGATCATGCGGCGAAGTTGGGGCGATGCGCTGAGCGCCGAATTTTACGCCAGGGTGCTGGGCGTCAGCGTCAGCACGCCCTACCGTTACCCTGATGGCGCGAAAAACATTGTGATTTTTTTGGGCAAAGATGCGGGCAGCAAGTATGCAGCCTTGGCGCTCGAGGCAAAGAATCTGGTGCCCAAACCCTGAAATCGTACTCGAGGCTGTCCAGCTCGGCGCAACGAATCAAAGCCCAACTCGAGGTGAGCGTCACGGCTGTACTCGAGTTGAGCTTTTGAAATCTTTATTTTTACCAGGCGAGCGCATCGCCCATGATGACATCGGGCACACCGAGGCGTCTGAGCATGTACATCAGTTGTGAGCGGTGGTGCGCCGAATGGGTGATCACATGCACGATGGTCGTGCCGTAACTGAAAGAAGTCGGTTGGTCGTCACGCACCTGCCATTTTTCGTCCAGTAGCCCGTCCGTCTGTTGGCGCTGGGAAACCTCGGCAAACTCGAGCGCCACAACCTCGAGCCGTTTGCTGAAGCCATCGAGGGTCATTGGGTCTTCGCCAAGATGTTCAAAACCGCGCCTTTGAAGACCATTCATCAGGTCTGTCCACCACTCCATGTTCTCAATGATATGGTCAATCGTGGCACGTACCGTCCGAAGACCGATGTCAAATTTCTGATCGAGTTGGTCATTGCTAAGCCCACGGCTCTGTTCGATCAGACGAGCCGTCGTCCAGGCGTTGTGGGCTAACAACCGATCAAGGATATCCATATTATTTTGCGATTTCCCAGATGTGACCGCCTGGGTCTTTGAAGCTGGCGGTGCGAACGCCCCAAGGTCGATCCATTGGACCATTCAGCAAGACCACACCGCGTTTTTTCAGGTCTTCGCAGCTTGCGTCCACATCTTCAACGGTGATGGTGAACACAAAACGTGACCCCGCTTCCTGGTTTGCCGCCTTCGCCGGCGCGATCAATTCGTTTGCCTGGGTGATTTTGAGCAAGTTGATCATCATGTTTTTGAAACTGAACACGGCTGAGTTCGGGTCCTCGAAGACGATGGATAACCCAAAAACCTCTTGGTAAAACTGTTTGGTGGCAGCCAAATCCTCGACGAATAACGTCACAACGTTGATGCTCCAATCACTGACGGCACGAAGTTCACTGGCTGTATTCATCATCAGTCTCCTTTTAGAGCAACTCGAGGAAACTTCTGTTGGCTTCCTCGAGGGTATTCAAAATGATGGTTACAAGACTTCAATCATGGTGTTGTTGCCAGGCTTGGAAGTTGTCGGGCGGTAACTGCGAAGGTACAAAGCCCCGCCCCAAACAACGACCAGCGCAAACACCAGCATCAAATTGCTGAACGCCGCATGTTTTGGGACAGCACCGCTCGAGAAAAGTGAAAACGCAAACCAACCGCTGTCAAGGATTTTACCGACCAATGCCGTGCCAACCGCACCAGAGATGATGCTGACCAAATTAAACATTCCCATGCCGACACCAGTTTCGTGCGGCGCTAGGGTTTGGGAAACACTGTTGACCATTGCGGTTTGAAACAGGGTAAAACCGATGAAGGTAAACAGCATCGCTGCGCCCACCGCGAGCGGCGATATGCCGAGCACAAACGACATCAAGACCAAACTGAAAACCAGCAGCGTCAAGCCAAGGCTCACCACAAAGTTGCTGCCGCGTTTATCGGAGAGCGTGCCCGCAATCGGACCAAAAACCACCGAACTGATCGCGCCAGGAAACAGCACCAAACCGATCTGGTTTGTCTGGAGCTGATGAATCTGGTGGAGCATCAACGGAATTAGAAATTGAATGCCAATGACGATGGAGAACAGGCTAAAACCGACGATCAGGCTGTTGCGAAATTTGGTGTTGGCAAAAAGCGAGGGTTCAATAAATGGATTTTTTGCCGTCCGAATCCAAACGATAAACGCCGTCAGAAAACCGACAAACGCCAGCAGGAAATACCATTGGCTGTAATTCAGGTAAACGATCAGACCACCGACCGTCAGGGCAACCAAAGCCGCGCCAACAAGGTCAACCGTGCCCGCTCGAGGTGTCTCTTGGGGCAGTACCTTACCCAAGAATGGAATGGCAATCAGAACCGGCAAAGGAATTAAAAACAGAAAAGCCCAATGAAAACTCCCAGCGATAAAACCGCCAATCACTGGACCACAACCAATGGCTATCGAGACGATTGAGGTGATAAAGCCAAAGACCTTGCCGCGCTCTGAAACCGCGATGTGGCGTGCGATCACCACAAAAATCAGGGCGGGCAGCGCCGAACCGCCGATGCCCTGAATGGCTCGAGCCAGGATCACCATTGGGTAAGAGGATTGAAAGACAAAACCCAAGATCGAACCGAGGTTGTAAATCACAATTCCAATCACCAGCAATTTTCGCGCGCTGAAAATATCGGACAGCCTGCCGTAAATGACCGAACCGATGCCAAAAAACACCAGAAAAATCGTCATGACCCAACTGACTCCCGAAGCGTTCAAGGAAAACTGCTCGGCGATTTTGGGCGTGGAAACGTTGAACACGGTTTCGTTGAGGACGGCAAAGAAAATCAGGTAGGTCATCCAGAGGACGATGCCGCGTTGGTTGACGGTTGGTTCGGTGTTCATCGAAAACTCCTGTTCTGCGAAATCATCTTGGCAATTTGCATCTCGAGTCACCACCGGATTGTGATTTTGATATTCGGCTCAAGGGATTCTCGAGCGTTTCGTCTTAAACATAATAAGATTTTGTCAATCTGGTGTCAAACGTATTTTTGCGCATGATGACTACGCCTCAAGTTCCCATAGAACCCAACTTAACTTCTCCGGCTCGCTTGTAATAGGCAGCAATCACTCCGCTTGGCGTCGCGGTGCTCTCTATCAAACTGAAGGCTGCCAGAATCGTACCGTCCGCAAACAACTTGTTTCCGGTGCCGAGCGTCACCGGATGAATGAGAAGCCAGAGTTCATCCACCAAATCATGTTTAAGCAGCGTCTGCACCAAATTACCGCTGCCGTGGACTTGAAGATCAGAACCTTCCGATTGTTTGAGTTTTTTGATGTCATCCACGCTTTTCAAAAAAACTGAATTTTTCCAATCTGACTCTTCCAGGGTGCTGCTCATCACGTATTTTGTGACTTCATTAACGCCGTGCCAGAGGTCCTCGTGTTCAGGAAAGAAGGAAGCAAAAGTCTCAAAGGTTTTTCTGCCCAAAAGTAGGTCTTTCGCCGGTTGCTTTTGTTGTTCCGCGATCTTATCAAGGGTTTCATCGTAATACGGAGCGCTCCAACCGCCATATTTGAAACCCTCCTCGGGTCCACCGGCGGCTTGCATGACGCCATCCAAGGTCATAAATGATCCGACAACTATTTTTCTCATGGTTACAGCCTCCAAAGTTCAATGCCCAAAACATTCCTCACGTACTGAACTGCCCATATTGATCGTGTCGCCGAGTTTTTGAGAAGCCATCGTCCTGAAACCAGTTTGGTCGAAGTCCTTGCCATTTTTCTTGGCAACCATGTTGTTTTTTGTTTGATTGAAGTTGGCTGTCTCTGGGAGGGTAAAGTAAGTGGATGTTTTCAGTCGCTCATACAACCCTCCTTGAAAACTGCGGCTTGTTTGTGCTCACTGGGCGTGAAATCGGTACTTCGCTTACTTGTGTACGCTGTACACATTACTATGTTTTGGACAGAATAGCAAGGGGGTTGATTGTATAGGTCGTAAAAAAGATCAGCCAGAGGAGCGAGACACCTACCGCCACGGTGACTTGCACAACGCCCTGATCGGCGTTTGTCTCGACATGGCTCGAGTCGGCGGACCCGATGCCGTTATCTTGCGCGAAGCAACCAGACGCATTGGTGTCGCTCCCAATGCCGCCTACCGTCACTTCAAAGACCGTGATGCCCTGCTCGCCGCCGTCTGCTCCGCCGCCCAAGCCGAATTCGCTCGAGCCATCGAAGCCCAAATCGCACAGGTCAACCCTTCACAAGACCCAATTGAAGTGGCACGCGCCAGCTTTCATGCGGTTGGGATTGGCTACATGCGCTTCGCGCAAAACCAACCTGGATTGTTCCGCACCGCCTTCTGGCTTTCAAAAGACCTTCAAAAAGCGACCAGCTTTGAGCGGCGCGGCGAAAGCGGACGAACCCCATTTGAACTGCTCTGTGCCGCACTCGACGACTTGGTAGCCGTAGGCATCCTCGAGCCTGAGCGTCGAAAACACGCCGAGTTTCTGGCATGGTCGGCGGTACACGGGCTGGCAACATTATTGATCGACGGACCACTGGGCGAACTGGATGCAACATTTGCAGCGCAACTCGAGCAACGGCTGGTGAAAATGGTTGAGCGCGGCATGTGACCCGAATTAACCCAAGAAACTTGTCAGGTTTGAAACGGCTCTGTATACTTATTCATGGGGAACGAGGGCGTTTTTAACGGTTACGCACCAAACGGGTTCTTCGATGAAATGTTTGAACCCGACGGCACGCCTCGAGCGCACTACGCAAAGGTGCTCGAGCGACTTGAGGCTTTGGGACGCCCCGAATTTGAGCGACGGCGCACCTTATCGGATTTGAGCTTCCGCAATCAAGGCATCACCTTTACCGTTTACGGCGACACCGAAGGCACCGAACGCACCTTTCCGTTTGACCCAGTGCCGCGCATCATTCCCGCCCAAGAATGGGCGCACCTCGAGAGGGGTTTGACGCAGCGCGTGCTTGCCTTGAACGCGTTTTTGCGCGATGTTTACGGCAAGGGCGAGATTTTGAACGACGGCGTCGTGCCCAGAGACTTGGTTTTAAGTGCCAGCCATTTCCGCCGCGAGGTTCACGGCATCAACCTGCCGCACGGTTTGTACACCCACGTGGTCGGCTCGGATTTGATTCGAGACGAAAACGGCACGTACATGGTGCTCGAGGACAATCTGCGCACACCCTCGGGCGTCAGTTATTTGCTGGCAAACCGGGTCGCCATGACCCGCACCTTGCCCAGTTTGTTTCAAGACCAGGGCGTGCGCCCAGTCCAGCATTACACCACGGTGCTGCTCGAGTTGCTGCGCTCGCTCGCGCCCAGGAATGTCGAAGAGCCAACCATCGTCGTGCTGACCCCTGGGATGTACAACAGCGCCTATTTCGAGCACGCCTTTTTGGCGCAGCAAATGGGCGTGGAATTGGTTGAGGGCAGGGATTTGTTTGTCTCGGACGGCAAAGTTTGGATGCGCACCACATCTGGGCGCGAACAGGTGGACGTGATTTACCGCCGCGTCGATGACGATTACCTCGACCCACTGGCTTTTAATCCCAACTCGAGCCTCGGCGTGCCAGGTTTGCTCGAGGCGTACCGCAGCGGTCGTGTGGCGCTGGCAAACGCGATTGGTGCGGGCGTGGCGGACGACAAAGCGATTTACGCCTACGTGCCAAAAATGATCGAGTATTACCTCTCCGAGCGCCCAATCTTGCCGAACGTGCCAACGCTCTTGGGTTGGGACAAAGAAGGGCTTGCCGAAATGATGAACAGTCCAGAAAAACTGGTGATCAAAGCCGTCGGCGAGGCGGGCGGTTACGGCATGTTGGTCGGTACGGCATCGAGCAAAGCCGAGATTGCCGAGTTCATGAAAAAAGTGACCGCCAACCCGCGCAATTACATCGGACAACCCACCATCGCCCTCTCGAGACACCCGACGTATTACCCCGACACAGGACAGTTTGAACCCTGCCATGTGGACTTGCGCCCGTACATTCTGGTCGGCGAAAAGATCACAATTGTGCCAGGCGGCTTAACCCGAGTTGCCTTAAAACGCGGCAGTCTGGTGGTCAACTCCAGTCAGGGCGGCGGCAGCAAAGACACCTGGGTGCTCGAGGACACGCACTCGGGACAAAGCCAATCCCAATCGCAGAGTCAATCGCAAAACATGGGCGGTGATGATTAATGCTCTCTCGGGTTGCCGAAAGTTTATTCTGGATTGCGCGGTACATCGAACGCGCCGAAAACATTGCCAGGCTCTTGGACGTGAACTACTACGCCACGCTCGAGGGGGCAGGACTGGTCACCCAGCAATGGTCACCCCTGCTGGCGATTACAGGCTCACAAGAGGAGTTCAAAGCCAAGGGTTACCGCGCCGACGCAAGAACCGTACCAAACTGGTTGGCGTTCGATCCCAGCAATCCCTCGAGCATCCGCAGTTGCATCGCTCAAGCCCGCGAGAACGCCCGAGCGCTGCGCGACCGAATCTCGAGCGAAATGTGGGAGTGCATCAACAGCGCCTATCACAAACTTTGCTTTGGCACCGAACACGTTTTGCCCAACGACGAGTTGCACCAATACTGCGTGACCGTGCGCGACGCCAGCCACCTGTTTTTCGGCATTGCCTTCGCCACCTTGCCGCGCGATCAGGGCTGGCAATTTTTGCAGGCGGGACAACACCTCGAGCGCGGCGATGCCCTGTTGCGGCTCTTGCAAGTCAGGTACAAAAACACGGGCGGAGCAGCCGTCGCCGAAGCTTTAGAGAATCACCGTTGGATGGCAGTCCTGAAAACCGCCAGCGCCTACGAGGCTTACCGCAAAAGCAAAGCCCGCCTCGAGCCTAGGGGTATCGCCGAATTTTTGCTGCTCGAACCAGACTTTCCGCGCAGCGTCCGCTACTGCGCCGAAACCCTCTGCGCCGCCCTCGAACTGATCGCCGAAGCCAACCGCAGCGGCAAACGCGACGCCCTGCGCGAAGTCGGTTGGCTCGCCGCGAAACTCGAGTACGCGCAAATCGATCAGATTTTAGACCTTGAAAACCCCAGTCTCGAGCAATTGCTGGGCGATTTTAACGCGGTGGGTGCGGCGGTCTACCGAGCCTATTTTAGCAATTAGCAAACCCAGCTTCTTTGGGTACGAGAAAATGATTTTGGCTTATCGCTTAAAGCTTGGAGCTTAGAGCCAAAGGGGTTTCAGTGCGAGCCAACATCCATCACATCACCGAATACCGTTACCCCGAACCCGCCTTCGATTCGTTTAACGAACTGCGCCTGAAACCGATTGAAGACTCGAGACAGAGCGTGCTGTCATTTCAGTTGCGACTCGAGCCGAACGTGCCCGTTTACTCGCACCTGGATTATTACGGCACGACCCTGCATCACTTTCATGTGCTCGAGAAGCACACCATCTTGAGGATTGAAACTAAAGCGTTGGTCGTCACGCACGCCATGACCCAACCGATTGGGCAACCCGCCAGCGTCCTCGAGCCGCACCGAATACCGAACATTGAATACCTGACCACCAGCCCTCGCGTGCCGCTCGAGTTTGACTGGGCGATCATTTTGGGCTGGCACAAGCTTGGGACAGCGGAAGATTATGTCGCGTACCTGGACGGTCTGAACTCGCATTTACACTCGAGATTTACCTATCAATCTGGGTTCACAAAAGTGGACACGCCCTTGCTCGAGTTTGTGCAGGGTGGCATTGGCGTCTGCCAAGATTACGCCCACGCCATGCTCGCCGTGGCGCGAAGCAACGGCATTCCAGCGCGGTACGTCAGCGGTTACGTTTACGCTGGCAGCGATTTTGTTGGCGCGGAAGCCACCCATGCTTGGCTCGAGTGTTTGATTCCAGGTTACGGCTGGCTTGGCTTTGACCCGACCAACAACACCCGCATCAACGAATCGCACATCAAAATTGGGCATGGACGCGATTACGACGATGTACCACCCTTGCGCGGATTGCGGCGCGGTGGGGGCATAGAATCGATTGGGGTTGAGGTTTCGGTGGATGTTCAACAGTAATCAGAGTCTCGAGTTTAAAGAATACCCAATCGCTGCCGCATTGGATGATCTTCACTGAACTCGAGCAAATCCCAGAGGTTGCCGTACAAATCCTTAAAAACTGCAACCGTGCCGTATTCATCGGTTTTTGGTTCGCGCACAAACTCAATTCCCTTGGCAAGAAACGCTCGATAATCACGCCAAAAATCATCGGTGGCGAGAAACAAGAAAACGCGCCCACCCGCCTGATGACCAACAAATTTTTCCTGCTCTGGTTTGGACGCTCGAGCCAGCAACAAGGTCGCGCCGCCCGATTCGGCTGGAGCGATCACCACCCAGCGTTTATCCTGCGCGGGTTGATAGGTGTCCTCGAACAGCACAAAGCCGAGTTTTTGCGTGTAAAAAGCGATGGCTTCGTCGTAATCACGAACCACCAAAGCCATGTGCGCGATGCCACGTTTCATGGATTGATGATACCTGACTCGAGGACTTGGGATTTGATGTTGGGCTAAAAAAGTGGTGCGCCCAACGGGACTCGAACCCGTAATCGTCGGCTTATAAGACCGATGCTCTAACCATTGAGCTATGGGCGCAATGGAAAGGTATTCGGTGTAAGTCGAGTTTCACAGTCAGAAAATATCACGTTTCTCGAGAAACCACAAACAGAATTTTCGGGCGCATCTCGAGGACGTAAGTGACGGTGCGCATGGCGCACCCTACAAATCTCGAGCGATCACAACCAACCCTTTTCCCTGGCAATTCTTGCCGCCTCGATACGGTTGTTCGCGCCAAGTTTGGCGATGGCTTCGGACAAATAATTGCGGATTGTTCCCTCAGAAAGTTTCAAACTGCCCGCAATCTCGAGGCTGCTTTGACCCTCACTGGCATAGCGCAAGACTTGGCGTTCACGGTCTGTCAGCGGATCGGCTTCGCTCCAGGCTTCAAGCGCCAAACTTGGGTCTATCGCTCGAGCGCCCGCATGAACGCGGCGCACGGCGTCGGCAAGGTCGGCGGCGGGAGCATCCTTCAGGAGATATCCCGTCGCGCCAGCCTCGAGCGCACGGCGCAAGTAACCCGCTCGGGCGAAGGTCGTGACGATCACGACTTTGGTTTTGAGGTTGTGTTTTTTGACCTCGAGCGCGAGTTCCAAACCCGTCATTTTGGGCATTTCGATGTCGGTCAGCAGAACATCGGGTTGGAGTTTTTGGGTTTGCTCGAGGGCTTCAAGACCGTTCTGGGCTTGGAAGATCACCTCAATGTCACCTTCAAGCTCGAGCAGTGCAGACAGTGCACCACGCACCAAGGCTTGGTCTTCGGCGAGGATCACCCGAATCATGGTGACCCAAAAAGAATTTTGGTTGAAAGTTTAAAATATTCGATCATCAAAGCACCTCGAGTTGCGCAGGATTTGGATTGGATTCGGTGGCACCGCTTAAGGCAAGCTTCACGCTGATGCCCCGTTTGCCGCTCGAGGTGATAAGGGCAAACTCACCTGCCAGGGCTGCGACCCGTTCTCGCATTCCGGCAATGCCGTTGCCTTCGGTTAGCTCGAGTTGCGTATCGTCATAAATCTCGAGCATCACGAATTGATTTTTTTGCTCCAAGCTGACAAAACAGGTTTTGGCATGGCTGTGCCTCACCACGTTGGTGATCGCCTCGCGCAAAATAAACGCCAGGGTTTGCTCGGTCGCCCATTCCAATTCGAGCGGCACGATGAACGGCTCGAGCTTGATTTGTGCCGCCTCGAGCGCCAAGGAAATGTTGGCGAGTTCGGCTTCGAGTCCACTCGAGCGGTACCCGCGCACGGCGCTACGGACTTCGGACAGGGCTTCGCGGCTGATCCGTTCGACATCACGGATTTCGGCGATGGCTTTGGCAGGATTTTTTTCGGCGAGCTTGCTGGCGAGTTCGGACTTTAAGACGATCACCGAAAGCGTGTGCCCGAGCAAATCGTGAAGGTCACGCGCAATCCGTTCGCGTTCGGCAACTTTGGCAATGCGTGAAACCTCATCTTGCGAGCGCCTGAGTTTTCGCTTGGTCATCATTTCTTGATAACCCATGTGGTTGCCCAAAGCCGCAATGATGGTCGAGATTGGAATGCTCCAGATCAACCAACCAGAACCAGCCAGTGCGAAATACAGTGTCGCAACAAAAGCAATGGCAATGCTGACCAGAGCGGGTCGAATGCTTTTTTGAAAACCTGCGAACGAACCCGCGTAAACCAAAAACCCCATACTGTCACCCTGAACGACCAGCCACAACAAACCCAGAATGACGTAACTCGAGATCATGCCAATCAAACTTGGCATCTGATACGGTTGCTCGAGGTTGATGTCCGAGCGACGAACCCAAAAAAACGCCCAGAGGAAAATCGCAATAAAAACAACGATCCAAAAAAAACTGTAAAAATACTGGAGCAGCGGTCGTGGTTGATTGACCAAAGCTACGATTGGGAAGCTCAAAAACACCAACCACACCAACGGAAACCAACGTGTCAAGGTATTGGGATTTGGGTTTGTCATGATTCCTTCTCGAGAAACAGTTTAACCGTACTGCTTGGCTTCGTCACGTTTGTACGCCCAGACCGCCAACGCCAAAAACAGCACGGTAAAACCCAAATTCCACATGATGTGCGAGTTGAGGCTGGCGCTGTCACCCGCGCCCAAAGTGTGCCAAGCCAGTTGACCGCTGTGATAGGCGGGCAGGTACGGCGCGATGTCTTGGACAAACTGTGGCAGGTTCTTGATCGGCAAAAAGATGCCTGAGGCGAACGACATCGGTAAGAAAATCAGTTGCGTGATCGGCGTGGCACTTTGTGGGTTGCCAAGATAACCAATGAACAAGCCCAGCGCCACGAAGGGCATCATGCCGAGCATGATTCTGGCGGTCAGCAACAACCAAGTCTCGAGTGGGAGTGAAATGTGCGCGACCAGAATTCCAAAAATAAACAATGCCCCAAGTGTGAATAAGCCCGACAGCATCGCCGTGATAATTTTCGCGCTGAAGTACATGATTGGGTGCATCGGTGTTGCGCGGGTCAAACGATTCCAGCCCAAACCGCGCTCGGCGGCAATGCCGACCCCGAAACCGAACAGGGCTGCCGAAAGCATTCCATAAGTCCCATATGAAGCCAGCAAATACGCGCCGAGCTTAACCCCATTGCCAATGTTTTCTTTGGCGTTGGGCAAACCAAAGAGCGTAAAGAACATGATCGGGAACAAAACGGTGGGAATCAAAAAACCTGGGTTGCGCAGCAAACGAATGACCTCGCAGTACAACTGATAGCCCAGCGGTTTGAACGGATTGTAAGCTCGAGCAGGCATATTTTTGGGGTTCAGAACAGTCATTGTTTTGCTCCTTGTTCGGTGATTTCCATGAAGGCTTCCTCGAGTCCGGCACCCGTCACGCTAAGGTTTGAAATCTGCAAGCCAGAAGCGAAAATTTCTTGCAAAACTTTTTCCGGCTCGAGCGTGTACAAGTTCACAGTGTCGGCGGTCTGATTGAAACGTTGCACATTCGCCAGTTGTTCGATTGTGCCCACATTTCCAACCTCGAGTTTGAACGAAACGTTCTTGCCACCGACCCGAGATTTGATTTGCGCGGGGCTGCCCTGCGCCACGATCTCGCCTTTGTTGATGACAATGATTCGGTTTGCCAGCGCGTCGGCTTCCTCGAGGTAATGCGTGGTCAGGATCACGGTTTTGCCCGTTTTGGCAAAGATTGAGATTTCTTGCCAGAACGCGCGACGCGATTCGACATCGAGTGCCACGCTGGGTTCGTCCAGAAACAAGACATCGGGATTGCCGCAAATGGCGAGTGCAAAATACAGGCGTTGCTTCTGCCCACCCGAAAGCGTGGAGGCGATGGCATTGGTTTTCTCGGTCAAATTTGCCATCTCGAGCACCTTGGAAACCATCAAGGGCGCGTTGTAAAACTGGGTGAACAACTGAATCAACTCGCGCACCTTCAACAATCCTGGCACGCCCGATTCTTGCAGCATCACCCCGATTCGCGCACGGTTTTTGGGTTCTCGAGGGTTCTGCCCAAAAATTCTGGCATTGCCGCTCGAGGGTGAACGCAAACCAAGCATGATGCTGATGGCGGTGGTTTTTCCCGCGCCGTTCGGTCCGAGAAACGCGACGACCTCACCCGAATCAACTTTGATTGACACGTTGCGAAGTGCTTGAACACTTCCAAAAGATTTACTGGCATTCTCGAGTTCAACCGCCAAAGTCATAAAATATCCTCCTGCGGTTATTCTCGAGCGTGCCGCATTTTTTAGACAGTGCAGGCTGTCAGAAGCCAGACATGACAAAAGTCAGGTTTGGGCTTCAATCCAAGGCAGCATCTCGAGCAATTGTTTGACCTCGAGCGTGGCGATTGCCGTGCGCGGTTTGAACCCGCGATCCAGCCAAACCGTTTTGATGCCCGCGTTGATGCCGCCCTGAACGTCGCGGGCAGCATTGTCGCCCACCATGATGCAAGCCTCGAGCGGTACGTTTAATTCGTGCGCAATCCATTCAAAAATTTCTGGGTTGGGTTTACCCACACCAAGTTCCCCAGAGATTGCCACCGCATCAAACCAGGGCGCGAGTCCGCAACCGTGCCATTTCTGGCGTTGCAAACCAGCCACGCCGTTGGTCACAATTCCCAGTTTGTAGTTTAATTTTAACTGTACCAGCAACTCGTCCGCATCTGGGTAAAGTGGATACCTGGCACGCAAACCCTGCCAGAGTTGTTCTAAAGCTCGAGCATCGGCGGTTAAACTGCAATCGGTCAGCGCCGCATTCCAGGTTTCAAAACGGTAATCAACAATGTGCGCCTCGAGCAAAGCCTCAAACTCGAGTTTCGGATCGTAAACCGCCCACAAGCCCTCAAGCGCACTGTGACCAATTCGGGTGGCGTACTCGAGGGCTGGGACTGGCAGGGTTTGCCATAAACGCTTCGCATGATGCTCCGCCGATAGCGCGAGTTTCTGGGCTTGTCTTGCATCTCGAGTCACGCTGAGCGCCACAATCCGAAACGCGTGACTCGATACGGCTTCGTCAAGAATCAAGGTTTCGTCGAGGTCAAACAACACTGCTTTAATCATTCATTACAGTCTACCGATTTTTGAAACTCGAGATTCGATCACGAGGAACATGGCAAGTATTTTCTCAACTCGAGGTAAACTGACTGCATTAAAACGCTGCCTCGAGAAACCAATACTTTAGGGCGCTTAAGGGCGCTCGGAAATGTACGGCTCGAGCCGTTTGGGTTCTCTCAAGCCAAGCCGCTGGTGTTGTTGGTGTATGTGGCGCTCGAGGGTGAGCAGAACCGCGATCATTTGCGCGAGTTGTTCTTCCCGAATGCGAGCGACGCGGCGGGCAGTTTGCGCAGCACCATCAACCGCGTGCGGCAAATTCTGCCGACGGCGTTTGAGGGTTCAGGCTCGAGGTTGAAAGCCGGCGTGGCGTGTGATGCGGCAGAGGTCTTGTTTGCGCTCGAGCATCAGGATTTGGAACGGGCGGTCGAACTGTATACCGCGCCGTTTCTCGAGCATTTGGAAATTTCGGAGGTTCACGCCGAGTTGCTCGAGTGGGTTGAATCGATGCGGGCGTATTTGGCTCGAGGGGTGATCGAGGCGCATTTGACGCTGGCAGAACGAAGCATTGAACGTTCAATTCGAGAAGGGCATCTCGAGGCGGCACGGAACGTTTCTGGTTTTGAAAATCTCGAGCCAGCCTGGTTGCAACGAATCAAAACGCTCGAAAGCCTCAACCTCGAGGTCACAAAACCTTTGGCAATTCCAAACAACCTCTCGCAAAGCTCAACCAGTTTTATCGGACGCGCCCGAGAGTCGGCGCACGTGCTCGAGTTGCTGCAAGAGGAAGCCCGCTTGGTGACCCTGGTCGGACCTGGCGGCGTGGGCAAAACCCGTTTGGCGCTCGAGATTGCACGGCAAAGTTTGCAACTCGAGGGTTTCAGCAACGGTGTGTTCATGGTCATGCTCGAGGCGGTCAATGACCTTGAAGCCCTGCTGTCCAGAATCGTTCAAGTTTTGAAATTGAGCCTGAAACCCGACGCACCCGTGCTCGAACAAATCATTGAAGGCATCGGGCAACACCAAATCTTGTTGGTGCTCGATAATTTCGAGCACCTGACCGAACACGGTTTTCACCTGACGCTGCTGCTCGAGCGTTGCCCAAACTTGCGCCTGATCGTGACCTCCAGAGAACGCCTGAATTTGAACAGCGAATGGATCACGCCGCTCGAAGGTTTAAGTGCAAGCTCCGATCAAGATGCGGCGCTCGAGTTGTTCTTGGATCGTGCCGCCAGAATTGGAATGCCCGTTCAGACTCCAGAAGACCGCCAAGATGCCCTCGAGATTTGCAAACTCGTGCACGGTTTTCCGCTGGCGATTGAACTTGCCGTGCCGCTGTTACGCGCCCTGGACTTGAGCGAACTGCGTGAAGATTTAAGCCGCAACCTCGACCTTTTGGACAACACTTTGCGCGACACGCCCGAACGTCACCGCAGCATCCGCGCCGTGTTCGAGCATTCTTGGAAGATGCTGACCCCACCCGAGCAACATGCCCTGGCGCAACTCGCTGTGTTCAGGGGCGGCGCAACCCGAGAAGCCATTGGCGCAATCAACGCCACCAAATTGCAAACCCTGGCAAACCTGACCGACAAGAGTTTGGTGCAACGCGACGAAACCAATCGTTTTGGCATTCACCCACTTTTGTACCAATTCACGCTTGAAAAACTGCTCGAGCTTGCCGATTTTGCCAGCAGTTTTGAACGTCACAGCGATTATTATTTAACCAAACTCGAGCGAGACACCGCCCAAATTCGCGGGTCTGAAGCCGCGAGTGCCATGCGCAACATCGAAACCGAACTCGAGAATATTCGGGCGGCATGGTCGCACGCGATTCAAAACCATCAAGCCCCAAGGCTCGAGAAAGTGCAAGATTTGGTGGTGTTTTTCGATCAACGCTCGAGGTACGCCGAGGGTTTGATTTGGTTTGAAGAAGCGATTACCAAACTCGAGTTGGACATGACCGCACCGCTTGCCCTGGCTGGAATGCTGGTCGGTGCGGCGTGGTTGCATTACCGATTGCGGCAAAGCCAAGAAGCGGAACAGAAAGCCCAACGTGCGGCAGATTTGGCTCGAGCGATGGGTGAAAGTGCTGAGGAGATTTTGTCCAAGGCTTTAAATACACTTGGAAGCATCGCATTGTTTATGCACAATTATCAGAATGCCGTGCTCTTTGGAGAAGAAGCTTTAGAACTTACCAAAAAAAGTGGTGATTCCGCTCGAGAGGCAATTTGCCTTATCAATTTGGCAAATGCGGAAAAAATGCTTAAATTATTCCATAACGCAAAAAAGCGGTATGAAGAAGCTTTATTGATTTCTCAAGATGGTAAAAATGATCGTGTCAGCATTCTTGCACATGTCAATTTGACCAATTTACTTATCTTTGATACGAGTGAAAAAGACTATTCGCGAATAATCTTTTTAGCAAAAAATGGTTTGGATTTGGCAGAAAAAAACAATGATACTTTGGCGATTATTCATCTCCGTTGGCAGTTGAGCTTGGCTTATTTTAATATTTCAGATTTTGAAGAGTCTAAAAAAATTGCTGAAACAATCTACGTAGAAGCAGTAAAATCAAATGTACCTGATTTTCAAGTTTTAGTTTTAAACATTCAAGGTCGAATTGCACTAGCGTATGGAAAAGCTGAAGAAGCAAAAACTTTTCTTATTGCTGGGTTAAAACTTGCACATAACATTGACGAGATTCCTAGGGTTTTAGACACACTTATCTACTTTGCAGACCTTGAGAGTCGTTATGGTAAAATTTCTCGAGCAATTCGATATCTTCAAACCGTTATACACCACCCGCTTTTACATGATGCACAAATCAAAGAAAACCAAGCGATTTTTGATCGCTTGGTTATTGAGAAACCTATTTTGTCTCGAGGTGTGCATCCAGAATATTCTATTCAAGACATTGTGCATGAAATATTACTTGAGGATACTACCGAATCAACCGTAGTGATTTAAGGTCCACCATTCACTGTACTAGGACCATTTGGTGCAATTGGCGGTGTAATTATGCCTTTTTGCACGCCAGCCATCACTCCCAAGCCCAGTACCGCAAACACCGCAAGCACTCTTGATAGTTTTTTCATTCAATTCACCTCCTTCAAATTTAAATATTAGGGTTCAGGCTTTTGTAGATTTAAACAATCTCAAACAAAGTTGCTCGAGACTTGGAATGAACAGCCTTATTTATTCGTTCCAAGCAAATTTTAATTCAAAAAAAAAAATACAATACCCCAAATCATGTACGCATTACTTTAGCAATGATTAAGGTCCACTATTAAGTGAGGTAGGTCCACCAATATCATCTGGGTCATCCGCACCAGCAATTGATACCCCTACCCGTAATGGCGCAATATTTGGTGAAACCAGTTGAAACAACTTCGGAACTTCATGGATCGAATCGGCAGTGGCGCTGGGGTAAAAGTACAACCACCAACCACGGTAACTGATTTGCGTTAAACCCTCGTCGGGTGGACCATCGCGGTCAAAGTCGCTCAGGTCTTCTTGCTTGACGCCTGCCCCCGCTTTGGGCGCTCCAATCAACGGACTCCAGGTGGCAATAAACTCGAGCAGGTACGGTGGGAAGTTTCCGCCCCAGGGAATGTACAAATGGTCGGGGTCGGATTTCATGGGGACAAAACGGTAGATGGTTCTGCCGTCGCCCGTGACCAGGTGCTTGCCGTCCTTGGATACTTGGATGATAACATCTGCCATGCGTGCTCCTTTTGAAGCATTGATTTTGTAAAGCAACTCGAGCATAACATGCGTGTTCATTCTTGTTGGTCAAGTCAAAACACTAAAATCTCGAGCTTTGGTTGGCAATTGGAATCTGGCTCGAGTTTGAAAATGGGGCTTGTCGTATTCTGAATTTATGATCGATTCAAAATCCTCGGGCAAGATCACAGAATCAGAACCTCGAGCGAGCGACACCAACGAAGACCTTGGCATTGGGCAGGTGGCGGCAGAAAAAAGCACGGCGCGGTTTGTCAATCAGGATGGGTCGTTTAACACCAGGCGTTTGGGTTTGGGGTTCCTCTCGAGTCAGAATGCGTTTTACGGGTTGATTACCTTGCAGCCTGCTTTGTTTTTCGTTTTTTTGGCAGCCACATTTTTTTTGCTCAACCTGTTGTTCGCCAGTTTGTACTGGCTTTGTGGCAACGATGCACTGCAATCTGGTTCCAATGTGGTGCTCGAGAATCGGTTTTGGCGAGGGTTTTTCTTTAGCGTGCAAACGCTGTCCACGATTGGTTACGGGCATGTCGCGCCTGCCAGTGTCGCGGCGAACATTGTGGCGACCGTCGAGGCTTTTGTGGGTTTGTTGGCTGTGGCTTTGGCAACGGGCTTGTTGTTTGCCAGGTTTTCCAAACCGATGACCCGAATCTTGTTTTCCAAAAACATGTTGTTCGCACCGTATCAAGACGGTACGGCTTGGATGATACGGGTGGTGAATGGTTTACAAAATGAAGTGCTTGACATCGAAGCCCTGGTGACACTTTCCTGGTACGAAAACGTCAACGGTGCTCGGGTCCGTAAGTTCCGTCAGTTAAAACTCGAGCGCCAGAAGGTCGCGTTTTTCAATTTGTCTTGGACGGTGGTGCATCCCATCACTCAGGACAGTCCGTTGTGGGGTGTGACTGAAAACATGTTGCTCGAATCTGATGCCGAGTTCTTGATTGTGCTTCAGGGTGTGGACGATGTTTTGTTTCAGCGCGTTCATGCCAGGGGTTCGTACAAAGCCACCGAAGCGGTTTGGAACGCCAAATTCGCCGACATTTACGCGCCAGCCAGTTTGGGGTATGTGGCGGTGGATACGACCAAGCTCAGCAATTACGAAAAACTGGGTTGATCTTCTTTTGCAAAACTGCGAATCGGTTGTTGAAATGATTTCAGTCTCTCGGGTAAAGAGAACTTTAAAACCAGATTTTAGTCTTAAGGTTTTCTTTAACTTTTATCCCTCTCGAGGTAGTTCAATTCTCGAAGCATGTTGTGAGGGGTTAAGAAAAGCTTTTTCTGGAGACTCAAGAAGTCTGTGTCTCACCGTATTTTTTGAATTCTTGGTTTTCTCGAGGCAAAATCAGAAATTTCTCAAATCACCACCAATCGCTCGAGTCTCAAATCGAAAGCCCAAAATAGGGTTGCTCGAGTTCAAAAACAGGTTTTCGTTTTCAAGACCGCTCGAGAAGTCAATTGAATTCAAGTTGTGGTTCACAACTGAATTGAGCATCGTCGAGTGTTTAAAAACGGCTTGGCTCGAGGTAAGCAAGTTTTGACGTTTAATTTTAAACCTGGCTTAAATCCCGATACTTCACTTATCGAAGCATTCTTTCAACCTCGAGAATGAGTGATTGCAAAGGGTTTTTCTGGTATTTTTAGATTTTGGAATTTCTTTGGCAATCGGCTTTTAACCTGTGAACACCGTGGTCATTCTCTCGAGCAGGTCTTTTAGCGTATCACAACTGCGGATGTTTTTCAGCATCAAATACTGCCTTGGGCTGGGGATAAACAGCTTTTTTGACGTTTACAAAAACCTCAATTTTACCGATAAGAAAGGCGTTTATTGATGTTTTTTCTATTTGCATTCTTGACCTCGAGCACCCTCAGAGCTGTCCTCGTGGGGTTGTTCATGTAAAAGCCCGCGTTGGGAAATTTGCACTTTTTTGTGAAATTTGTGCTAACGTGTTTTACGGAATAAAAATTCCAAAAGGAGAACTATCATGGCAGAGAAAAAAGTTGCAGCAAAACCAGCCGCCAAGAAACCAGCCGCCAA
>CAXTTL010000030.1:0-31144 GCA_964247135.1 uncultured Deinococcales bacterium
GTATGAGTTCAAATCTCGCCACCCCAACCAAGAAAAGACCCTGTTTAACACAAGGTCTTTTTGTTGCTTAAAATTTTTAAGGAACTCGAGTATTCAGGGCTGATCGACTCCGGATTTAGGGGGCAATGATGATGCTTGTGCCAGAGACGGCATTCAACACACGATCCGATCCGTACTGGGTTCCCTGTACCGGATTGGTGAGTGGAATGATTGCCCCTGGATTGTTGGAGCTGACCGTCAACACGCCGGTGGTTTTATTCCAAATTGCCGTTGCGCCAGCATTGTCAAAAGCCGTGCGCAGTAAAAGTCGCTTGGCAATATCTGCCATTGATAAATTAACCACGGGCAAGGTCTTTAATTTGGCGTATTTGCTGGCAACATTTTTCATAAAAATGCACAGCAGGCAATTTCCATTTCCGTAATTGCGCAAGTTCGATTGGTGGACAAAGTGTGGGTTGACCGAACCCGACAGAATATGTGAGATCACCACGTCCGACTCGAAATCCATGATTTCTTGGAAGCTGAGGTCACGTCCCCAGTAACCACGGTAAATCGTGTTGTACTCGTCGGTGAGTTCGACGGGTGTGGTGGTGTTGTAAAAAATGTTGATCGGAAAGCGTGGCTCGAGCAAGATGTCGTTGGCGGGAAGATTGCTTGGGAATCGCAAGCCTTGGTTTGGTGACGGGTTATTTTGCGAGCAGTCTTCCGGGGTGGAAATGCAAATCGGTGGGGTGGTGGGCGCCGAGGTGTTGCTTGCCAAAACCCGAATCCCCAAAGCCTGAGCACCAGTGATCAAATTGGCACTGGCATGGCTTTTACCGGCGTTGACCAGCGGCAAGACCTCGTCGAAATAGCCGAGTCCAGAGTGGTTGCCTGTGACCAAAACGCTGGGGTCAAACTCTTTTGCCGAGAGCTTCAAGCCGCCCAAACCGGTTGCCACCGCAAGGTTTTGGGAGATTTGCGAGTTGACATCTGCCAGGCTGGTGCTGTCATCAAAAGACAGGTGTCCAAAGGTGTGATTGATCCAGCGAAAGGCGCTGTGATAACAGTGGGTGACTGCCGAAAGCGCATCGTTGGTGCTGGTGCCAATTGGAAAGCAGTTCGCCCTCGAGTTGACCTGGTATCCTTCGCCGTTGAAAGCATGGTCGATGGTGAAGCTGTTAAACAGCGGGTTGGTGAAGCGGAAGAGTTGTTGCCAAATGACCAAATTGATCACATCGTTGGAACGCAACCTGAAGATACCACTGTTGGCGTGGGTGCTTGGATTCCAGACATCGTTGTCCAAAAAGTAATCGTCGCTGTGGGCGGCAAAATACATTTTTTGTTCGCCCAAGAACACGCCGCGACTGACCCAGCGAACCAAACCGTATTGTAGAAGCAACGAGTGCATCAAGTATTGGTTGTGCGCGGCGGTGACTGCCAGACCTTCACGTCCATCGGGTGAGGTGTGGAGTGCGGCGACAACCGATCCGTTGGCGGTTTGCAGCAGCGGAATCGCGCTGTCGGTGACTTGGGCAAGGTAGGTGTAGGCTTGACGGATGCCAATGCTGATGTCTGGCTTGAGGTCGCTAAAAATTGCCTTACCCTGGGTGGTCAAGCTGACATTCAGTGGCGTGCTCGAGGTGTCGGCGTAGCCGGTGTAGTTTAATCCAGTGTTGGCACCGTCCGGATAGGCGTACATGGTGACTTGACGAATTTTGTAATCGCGTTCAAAGTCGCTTAAAATTTGCCATTCAACGGGGTCAAACGCCGAGAGCCAAGTGGTGCCGTCAAAATAAGCCAAATTGTTGGTGGTCAAGATCACGCCCGAGTAATTGCCTAACCCTGGTTCAGCCTCGAGCTTATCGCTGGTTAAAATATTTTTCGATGCCACCAAAACGTCAAATGGAACGCCGATTCGGGTCAAAAAGGTTTTCATGGCGTCAAAACCGGTTTCGGTATCGGTTGCCGTAATTAACAACAGTTTGAGTTGAACCCGTGTTGCTGTGCCCGCCGGTACGCCCCGAGGGCTGATCAGACCTCTGGTTTTGGCGGCTCGAGTTGGATTGACTGGGAATGCTCGGGCAATGTTTGCGTCGTCGATGGCGGCGGTTTGGACTTGAGGTTCGGGCAGGTTGTTCAGGTCTGGCAACGGCAGACGGTTGCTCGAGGTTCCAGTTTGGATGGCTGGTTCGGTATCGGTGACGGCATCGTCGGCTGGTGTGCTTGGCGTTTGGTTGCCGCAGCCAATCACTGCGATGAGCAGTGCAATCGACAAATAACGGTAAATTTTCATGGTTCCCCTTAATGCTTTGCTTGGATGGACTTTAGGCAAATTGGATGGCTTCATTCTCTTCACGATTCTGACCGCTTATGTTACGAAACAGCCCATGAACTGGGCGTTAAACCCGTCCTCGCCTTGAAAAGCACAAGAATTCAGAACATTAAAGTTTCTTTATTTCGTTCAAAATGAGTAGTTTAACGTGAGCTTCATGAATTAAATTAAGTCCCAAAGATTGATGCAATTCTCGAGCTACAGCCTCAACTGGCTCGCTTAAGATTCTCGAGGAGTACTGAAATTTTAACTATTCTCGGACTCGAGCGCCCACAAATTGCGCAACCAAAAAACATCAACGAAAAGCCCCGAACTAAAAAGTTCGGGGCTTTTCGATTTGCTCAAATAGGCTTACAGGACCTCTTCCAGTCGATCATTGCGCACCAGATTTTTACCGTAACGTTTGGCTTCGTACAATCGGTCATCGGCTCGAGCGATCAATCTTTCAAAATTGGCAACGCTGGTGTCCCAGACCATGCCAATGCTGACCGTGACTTTCAAACCCGCCTGAATCGCTTCCCAATCGTAATGCTCGACCGTACTGCGGATTCGCTCACAGACCAGCAAGGCATCCTGAGGAGATGATCGCGGCAGGACAAAGGCAAATTCTTCGCCGCCGTAACGGGCTGGCATGTCCGAACTGCGCAGGACCGTGTGCAAAATTCCAGCCAAGTGCTGCAAGACCTGGTCGCCAATCAAATGCCCAAAGGAATCGTTGACAAATTTGAAATCGTCAACGTCGAGCATTGCCACCGGCAAGGGATGGTTGCCAAGGCTGGCACGGGTAAATTCCTCGGTCAGATAATTCTCGAGGTGGCGGCGGTTGTACAAACGGGTGAGTGGGTCTTGTAAAATAAGCAACTCGAGTTCAGAAGATTTTTCCTCGAGTTCGACCAGGAGTGTGGTTTTGGCTTGATTGGCTTGCTCGAGCGCCTCGAGGGCTTGCATCAGTTCGACGTTGCGCAGTTGCTCGAGTTTGGCTTCGCCGCGAAGGCGCTCTGCCTCGCGCTGGGCGTTGAAGACCCGCATTTTTCGGTTGGCGGCATCGTCACGAACCTCTTTTTCCAGACGGTGAAATTCTTCAAAAGCGCTTAATGCCTGTTCAAAATCGTTTTGTTGCTTAAACGCCTGACTTTTGATCTCAAAACCTTGAAACTCGAGCGATTTAAGATCGCTGTCTTGAGCGGCTTCGATGGCGGCGCTCGAGTAAGCAATAGCCTCGCTTGCATGGCGCTGCGCAAGTTCGATTTTTGCGGCGTTCAGCAGGCAATAGACCACACCCTCGGTTTGTTTGTTGGCGCGAACCATCTCGAGTGCGGTATCGAGGGTTGCCAGGGCTTTGGCGTGCGATCCAGAACCTGAAAGCGCCTCGGCAAGGTTGACCAGGGTTTGGGCGGTAATATCGTGCAGCTCGAGGTCGCGGGTGATGACCAGCGACGCCTCAAAATCGTTGATCGCCTCAATAAAACGTCCGAGGGCGCAACGCGCAATCCCTCGGTTGGTGAGTGCCGAGGATTTACGAACCAGATCGCCTATCGAATCACAGCGTTCAATGGCTTTGGTGGCATATTCGAGGGAGGTCTGGTTGTCACCAAGCTGGTGGTACATCCCCGAAATGTTGTTTAAACTCCAGATCATGCCAAGCACATCCTCTAACTCGGTGTTGATTCGGTAGGCGCTAAAAACGGCATCGATGGCAGACTCGAACTCTCCTAAGGACGCGTATGCAAAACAGGTGACATTCAAGCAATCGCGCTCGAGCTTGAGGTCCCCAAAGTTACGAGCCACCTCGAGTGCCAAATCGAGGTGATGCAGGGCTTGGGCATGATCGCCCGAGTGGAATTGACTGTAGGCGATGTTGCGCCTGGCAAGCCCCTGGGCAAAAACATGCCCGATGGCTTTGGCTTGTTCAAGACCCTGCACGCTCTGCTCGAGGCAACGTTCACGGTTCTCGAATCGCAACATCCAAGCGCCGTGCAAAAGCTCTTCAATTTGAGATCGATTTTGCATAAAACCTTTTGGGGACTTCTGTTTGAGGGGCTAAAGTTGTGAAAAACAGTCTCGAGGCAACAGGTCAGGTTGTGGGTTGACATCAGTTTACCTCTTGTTTGGGTACATGTGTTTAGTTGTCCCACAGCATGAAGAGTCATATTGACCGAGCTGAGGACAAGAATTTTAGAATAGATTCAATGCAAACTGCATAAAGCGTTGAAGATTGACGCGACCACTTCCCAGGTTAATCCCGTATTGGAGGTCTTTTACAACCAAACCATCGGCGGTGTAGCCCATCGTTTTGCCCAATTCGCGTAATCCCCAGGCAGAATATGTTTTTTGTCCCAACGCCAAGGCAAACCCTCCGGCAACGATTGGCGCAGCCATGCTGGTTCCCGTCCATTTTGCCACCCTCAAGTTTGGGGCTGGAACAAAAATGTTCTCGCCTGGGGCAGTCACTTCGACGTTTCCATAGGTCGAAAACGATGATTTCTTATCGTTCAAATCGGTGCTGGCGACACCGACGGTCAAATCGCCCCAGGTGCCAAAATTTTTGGAGGCATAGGCAGGAAAGGTCACGTTGGTATTGCCCGTGTTGCCCGATGAGGACACCACAATCACACCGTTCTGGGTTGCCCAGTTGATCTCGGCGTCCAAGGATGCCAAATACTGCGAGCCGAGCGAAAGGTTGATGACTTTTGCACCGTGGGCAACCGCCCAGTCGATGGCGGCGACCACGCTGTCAGAATTTCCAGAACCGTTTGGAGCCAGTACCCGAAGCGGCATGATTTTGGCTTTGGGTGCAACTTGAGCCACGATGCCTGCGACACATGTACCATGACCAAAACCCTTGCTCGAGCCATCAACGTAAACTTCTTGTGGCGTTGCGTCGTTGTCAACAAAATCGTACATGTCGTGCGGGGCAACCAAACGGTTGGCGAATGCAGGATGGTTAAGATCAATGCCCGTGTCGATCACGGCAACAATGATTCCAGTGCCAGCTTTTGGTGCCAGGCTCAAGGCTTCGGGCAGTTTTATTTTGGTCCAAGTGGTGGCATTTAAACTGCTGGTGACGCTCGAGACGAGATCGGTCACCAACCCAGAGCCGTAAACCGACCAACCCGACGCCCAGGTCGTCCAACCGCTCATGTTTGAGTTGACGGCGGATGCGGCACTGGTGTCTTGTTGAGATTCCAAGGTGTTTTCGTTGGGGTCGGTGGCGTTAAACGCTTCACGGCTGAGGCGGGCAGCTCGGTCTTGGCTGAGTGCCAAAACCGCCTCGCCGGTTTCTGGGTGAAAGGTCAGGATTTTGGCATCGTATTTGCTTGCCAAGTTTTCGGCGGTATCCCCTGCTTGAATATTGACCGTCATGAGCCTGCTTGTGCCGGTGACAATCGCTGGCAACTGGGCGCAACCCACCAAAATTGAGGGTACGCCAATTAGGGCTACACTGAGGACTCGAGATAGAAACGACTTTCCTATGGATTGACTCATGGTACACCTGCTTTCTTCCGTAACGTCGGTTTATGAGAAGCTGAAATTGAGATTGTCATTCAAAAAACAATCCGTATTGCCTGCCATTGTGCAACAGCCTGCCTCACCAATTCCTTACAACAATCTGATGTGTGCAGCAACTTCGCTACAACCAATTTAAGTAAGACTTACGAATTGCGTTCCTTTATTTTTAAGCGAAATTGGGCAGGGTTTTGAAGACCAAAACGCCAAAAACAGAACTTTTCATGAGAAGCCAAACAGTACTTTCCCTCGAGATGCGCTGGGGTAAAATGAACTCCGTTTTAAGCCTTGAAAGAACTCGGTTTTAAACCTTGGAGGACATTGTGAAAGCCGTCATTGTTTCAGCCACCCGCACGCCAATTGGCAAGTTCCTTGGAAGCCTCAAAGACCTGAGCGCCCCGCAACTCGGGGCGATAGCCGCCCGAGAGGCGGTGCGGCGAGCTGGGCTGGATTCCAGCTTGATCCAAGACACGATTATGGGGCAGGTCGTCACGGCGGGCGCGGGGCAAAACCCCGCCCGTCAAGCCTCGGTCAATGCGGGAATGGAAGTCTCGAGCGGCGCGGTGACGGTTAACATGGTTTGCGGTTCGGGTTTGAAAGCCATCATGATGGCTGCCCAGGGCATCAAAGCTGGCGACATTCAGGCGGCGCTGGCAGGCGGCATGGAGAGCATGTCGAGCAGCCCGTACTTGCTGCCCGATGCCAGAATGGGCTTGAAGGCGGGTCACAAACAAATTTTGGACGCCAACAACGTCGACGGTTTGTGGTGCGCCTTCGAGCATTGGGGCATGGGTGACGCCGCCGAAATGATCGCGGTTGAACAAAAAATTTCACGGCTCGAGCAAGACGAATTTGCCTTGCGTTCGCATCAGAAAGCCATTCAGGCAATCGATGCAGGGCGTTTCAAGTCCGAAATTGTGCCAGTTTCGCTCGAGACCAAAAAAGGCAAGGTGCTGATCGACCAGGACGAAGCGCCACGCAGGGATTCCAACCTCGAGGCGCTCGGCAAGCTCAAACCTGCGTTCTCCAAAAATGGCACGGTCACCGCCGGCAACGCCCCAGGTTTGAACGATGCGGCGGCGGCGCTGGTGGTGGTCAGCGAAGATTTTGCCAAAGCCCACGGTTTAAAACCGCTGGCGGAGATTTTGGGTTATGCCACCACCGGACTCGAGCCAAAATGGTTTGCCATGACGCCCGCGCCAGCCACGCGAAAGTTGCTCGAGCAACTGAACATGCAGCTTTCAGACATTGATTTGTTTGAACTCAACGAAGCCTTTGCCGTGCAAAGCCTGGCGGTGATCCGTGATCTGGGCATTGACGAGGGCAAGGTCAATGTCAACGGTGGCGCGGTGGCACTCGGGCATCCGATTGGTTGCTCGGGCGCAAGAATTGTCGTGACCTTATTACACGCGCTCGAGCAGCAAAATCTTGAAGTTGGTCTGGCGAGTTTGTGCATGGGTGGTGCAAACGGTTTGGCGCTGGCGGTGCGCCGAGTTTAGTCGCGCTTGTTTCATTTGAGAAATGATTCTGGTCTTGGATGTTCTCGGAAATATTCTCGAGAAGCCATTTTTATGTCGCAACACAAACAGTTTTTGCACCAAGATTTCATGAATTCTCGTGTATCGTTGGATGATGCCCAAAATTCTTGTCGCCATGTAAAGCATCGACGGTCACCAAAATCTTTAGCGTTCAAAACCAAATAGTCAACTGTAAGCAAATTGAAAGTTTTTAAAAAGTATTCTTTTAATCGGTAAAAACACGGCTTTCATCAGATAAAGGAAACCTTTCAACACATGGATCAACCGATGAGCAACGCGCACGATCTGCAAGGAGATTTCACCAAATCGAGCCTGCCCAGTTTATTGCAGTACTTGGGCATGATTGGCGCGACGGGCGAACTGGTGCTGACCATCCCACCAAACGACAAAGCCGTCCTCAGCCTCGAGAAGGGCAAATTGATCGACGCCATTTACCGCGAACACACCGGACAACTGGCGCTTTTTCAGGTCATGCAAACCCAAAACGGTTACTTTGCATTCAAAGCCGGAATTTACGATGTCAAAGCCTCGATTGACAGTTCGCTCGAGCGTCTGTTGATGGGCGCCGCCGCTTTTGAACACGCCCGCACCCAATTTCAACCAGGTGATGTGCCCTCCATTTTGCCCAGTTCGACCTCTGGGAACATCAATTTGCAAGCCGCCCAGCTTCGGGTGGTCGCCATGATTGACTCTCAGCGCAGCATCAGCCAACTCGCCAGCGCGGTGCGCGGCAGTATCGGCGACGTCACCGCCTTGATTTCACAATTGGTCGAATCCGGTTTGGTGGCGGTCAAAACCAACACCGTGGAAAGCGTCAACCCACAATTTTTTGAAGACCTGCGCCCGCGACTCTCGAGCCTGGTCGGACCGATGGCGCACATCATGATGGTCGATGCCGCCGAGCGGCTCGGTTTTGGCTTGGAAAACCTCGACAAAAAATTGGTTCGCGCCTTCTTGACCGAACTTCACAAAGAAGTCCCCAGCAATCAAATGAAGCAATTTGTGGTGCTGGTCGAACCGTTGTTGCGCCAATACGAAAATCAGTAAACAGGCGCTGAAAGATCAAACCCGAGCATCAAAAAATGAATCGCAAAAAGGAGTTTTATGCAGGACAGTTACAATCTTAGGTTAAAACAACCCATCCTCGAGCCGCTCGAGCGTTCCAACAAAGCGGCGGTGATTGCGGCGGGCATGGGCGTCTCGAGTGAAACCGTCGAAAAACTTTTGGGCGCAGGTGGTTTGTTGTTAAAACCGCAGTCGATTCAATCTGTCAACGACATTGCCACCAAGTTTAAAGCGGCAGGGGTCGATGTTGAGGTTGTACCGCACACAGAAAATGTTGTTCCAGGCAAAGCCAATGCAGGCTCGGGGGTTTCCCAGCAGTTAAATTCAGTTGCAACCATCAAAGCTCCAGATACAACGTTCGGAACTCGCCCAAAAGGTTGGTTGTCGTTGCAATACAAAATTCTGCCACTGGCAATTTTGCCGGTCTTGTTGCTGGGCGGCGCATGGCTCACCGATACGTTCACCAGCCGCGCCAAAACCTCCGAGGGTTTGTTGGTGCGCGGTGCGCTTCAGACAGCCGCCCTGTTCTCGAGACAAATTTTAAGTGGTGTGGACGATGCCAGCGGTGGTTTAAACACCCCAGTTAACTTGGCAATTGTTCAACAAAACGTGACCGATTTGTTCAAAGCTCAGGTTTTACCACTGACCCACGTGGCTCTCACCGACACGACAGGCAAATTGATTGCGGTTTACGATCAAGATTTTAGTCGCAACGATATTGGTTCAGAAAAATACAATGACCCAGTTGGAACCTACAAAAAACTGGCTCCAGAAGATGTCACAACGCTTGAGCGAATCGGGGCACTGAACATCTCGCAAGACACCAAAAACGCTTTGCAATTCGCTGAAAATCCCAATCCCGAAAACCCGTTCGCCCAAATTTTTAAGGACGCCCAAGGCAAAACCGAATACTTTGTCGCCTACCCCATCGAAAATAAACTGGGTTCGGTGCATCTGGCACTCGACGCCAGCACCATCGGCGAACCCGCCGCCCGATCAATCAACATCACACTGATTGTCCTGGCGATCACCCTGGCGTTGGTCAGCGCCATCGCCAGCTATTTTGCCAACGCCATCTCGAGACGAATGCTGAACCTGGCAAGCCTCGCCGACCAGGTCAGCATGGGTGATCTCGAGCAAGCCATCACCGCCACCAGCAAAGACGAAATTGGCGATCTGGCTCAAGCCCTGGAGCGAATGCGCATCAGTTTGCGAGCCGCCGTGACCCGAATCTCGAGGAGATAACATGAAAAAATATTTTTGGATTCTCTCGAGCTTGACCATTGCCGCGATTGGACTCTCGAGCTTGGCGCAAACCCGAGAACTAAATCTGTTCACCTGGAACGATTATATCGACCCTGCGCTGGTGAAAAAATTTGAACAACAGTACAGCGCCAAAGTGAAGATCGAGATTTTTGACACCAACCCAGATTTGATCCAGAAGCTCGAGAATAAGGGTTTGGGCAAATACGATGTGGTGATCCCAACCGATTACGTGATCGGGGAAATGTTGCGCCGTCATCTACTGCGCCCACTCGAGATGCGCAAGATCATCAATTTGCGCAATTTGGCAGATCGTTTTCGCAGTCCCATTTATGACCTCGGCAACAAATTTAGCGCCGCCTACCAATGGGGAACGCTGGGGATTGCCTACCGCAAAGACAAGATCAAAAACCCCGAAAAAACCTGGGGTTTGCTGCTGGACCCCAAGCTTCAAAAAGGCAAATTTGCACTCTACGATGCGCCCAGAGAGATGATCGGCTCGGCGCTTTTATACCTGGGCAAGGGCATGAGCAGCACCAACAAGAACGACATCGCTCGAGCCGAAAAAGTTGTTTTGGCAGCCAAAGCGCGTTCGCTGGGATTGCTGAACGGCGCAGACGTTCGCGCCAAGTTGCTGAAGGGCGAAATTGTTGCCGGAATTTTATTCAACACTGACGCGGGGCAACTGGCGGCGCAAAATCCGAACATCGGTTACTTCATTCCCAAAGAGGGAGCGCAGATTTACGTGGACAACATGGCGATTCCGGTCGGCGCACCCAACGCGGATTTGGCACACCAATTTATCAATTTTATTCTGGACGCCCAAAACGGCGCGACGCTGTCCGAATACACCAAATCGGGCACACCCAACGAAAAATCCAAAGCCTTGCTGCCGATAACCGACCTCAAAAACGCCATCACCTACCCGGCAGCAGACACCAAACTCGAGTTTATTGCCGACCTGGGCGACCAAGAAAAACTGTACTTGGATGCCTGGAAAAAAATCAAAAACCCCTAAAACCCAAACCGACGTTGCTGGCTCGAGACGCGGTAAACTCGAGCCATGAAACCCATCACGATTTTGGACACCACCTTGCGCGACGGCGCACTGGCGGGCGATGTCACCTTAAGCACAGACGACAAACTCCGAATCGCGCCCCTGATTGACAGCCTTGGCGTCACCTACCTCGAGGGGGGCTGGCCTCAAGTGTTCCCGCGCGACCTCGAGTTTTTTGAACGGGTACCAGAACTCGAATTGAAGGCAAAACTGGTGGCGTTCGGTGCGACCCGCCGTCCAGAAACCCTGGTTTCGAGGGATGCGGGCTTGCAGCGCACCCTCGAGGCAAATACGCCCGTGGTGCAGTTGTACGGCAAGGTCTGGCCACTGCACGTCGAAAAAGTCTTGCGCACAACCCTCGAGGAAAACCTCAAAATGCTCTCCGAGTCGCTCGAGTTTGTGAAAAACGCTGGACGCGAGGTGCTGGTGATTTGCGAGCACTTTTTTGACGCCCTGCCGAGCAGCCAAGATTACGCCATGCTGTTCGTCAAAACCGCGCTCGAGGCTGGCGCGGACACGGTGGTGCTCGCCGATTCCAACGGCTCGAGCCTGCCCAAATTTGTGGCTGATGGTGTGGCTCGGGTGCTCGAGATTGCGGGGGACCGCGCGGTTGGGGTTCATTTGCACAACGATTTTGGGCTGGCATTGGCGAACGCGCTGGCGGCGCTCGAGGCTGGCGCGAGTCATTTGCAGGGCAGCATCAATGGTTACGGCGCCCGAAATGGCATTACCGATTTGACGGCGCTGCTGCCAATTTTAAAACTGAAACTTGGGCTGGATGTGGTCACTGACGCGCAACTGGCGAAACTCACGCCCGTGGCGCTCGAGATTGCCGAACGGGTCGGCAAAGCCGGCGGCATGGAAGACG
The DNA here is from genome assembly GCA_964247135.1 of uncultured Deinococcales bacterium. Classification (GTDB taxonomy): domain Bacteria; phylum Deinococcota; class Deinococci; order Deinococcales; family JAAFIG01; genus JANXTZ01. The sequence goes on from CAXTTL010000030.1 coordinate 11,613, forward strand.
CTCCTTTTGTCGGAAGGCGCGTGTTCGAGCACAAAACCGATACCCACATTGCCGCCGTGCTCTCCAGCCCCGAAGCCTACGAACCGATCCCGCCAGAAAAAGTCGGCAACCAGCGCCGCATGGTGATCCCTGGCATCTCGAGACCCAGTTATTTGGCGCGAATTGCCGAACAGTACGGCGTTGACTTGAGCGACGCCAGCGCCAGCTCTGGGCGGATTCTCGCCGAACTCAAGCACCTCGAGGATGAGGGTTACAGCTTTGAAGATGCGCCCGCCAGCCTCGAGTTGGCGTTGGGGCAACTGACTGGACGTTTTCCAAAAATACTTTCTGTCGAACGCGTGCGGATTTTTGACGCGATTCGTGGACGCGACCGCCCCGTGGTCGAAGCCAGCTTGAGTGTCCGCGTCGGGCTTGAAAATGAATATGTGGCAGCCGAAGCCGAAGGACCCGTCAAAGCGCTGCTCGAGGCGCTCAAACGCGCACTCGAGCTTTCCAAGGACGGCAGTCTGCAAGAATACGCCAAGACCCTCGAGGCGAGCGGTTTTCGCGGACGCAATGTGCAATCTCGAGGTGAACCCTTGAAGGTTCGGGTGGCGATTACGGTCACCGATGGCACTCGAGAATGGACTTGCGTTGGAATAAGTTTGGATTTGATCGGCGCGGTCTGGAAGGCGCTGGTGGACGCGGTGGAATACGGTTTGGCGACTCGAGCGAAAGCTGTTGAAAACGAAACGGTCAATCTTGAAGCCTAATCTTATTTTGGTGCTAAACTACAACCATGCCAACCCTGTTGGAAACCCTTAAAAACCTATCGATCTCAGACCGCGCCGATCTTGCACAGGCGCTCTGGGATAGCGTTCTTGAGGAATCAGAAAATTTAGAATTGATTGAATCGCACCGCGCCGAACTTGAAAAACGCTTAAATAATCCTGATCCAAAATTGATTCCTTGGGAAGAAGTCAAATCTCGCTTGCAAATCTCATGAGATTTTGGATCACTTTCCGCCAAGAAGCGCTTGACGATCTTGAATCTGCCATCACATATTTCTCGAAATATCCTGGATTCTTTGAACGTTTCAGACTTGAATTGGATTCTCGAGTTGAACATTTGCGTGAATTCCCTGAGATGCACCAGAAAGTATATTTGACTGTTCGCAGAATGCTTTTAACTCAATTTTCTATTGCGGTGTACTACATTGTGCATCTCGAAACTGAAATGATTGAAGTGATTGCGGTGATGGATGTTCGCCGCGATCCCAGACTCTGGCAAACGCGCCTTTGACTTCAGACCACAGGCAAAGCACAAACGAACTCTGCGCCGCCCTCGAGACGGTTTTTGACGCTGATCTTGCCGCCGTGAAGCTCGAGAATCGTTCTGGCAATCGCCAACCCAAGTCCACTGCCGCCACTCGAGCGGTTGCGGCTTTCATCGACGCGGTAGAAGCGATCAAAGACGTGTTCCAGACTTTCACTTGGCAAGCCTTGACCGGAATCGCTGACGATCACCCGAGCGGTGTTCTGGGTGCTCTCGAGGGCAATACAGACCGTGCCGTGTTCGGGCGTGTAACGCAGGGCATTGTCCAGCAGATTTGAGAGCACTTGCGCAATCCGGTCAGGGTCGCCGTGAAGCTCGAGCCTTTCGGGCGCCCTGACCTCGAGTTTGACGCGCTTTTGCTGGGCGCTGGGTTCAAAACCAGAGGTGATTTCACGAATTTTAGCCGCCAAATTAAAAGAACGCGTCTCGAGTTGCAACTGTCCCGCGTCGGCGAGTGACAGGGTACGTAAATCTTGAACGAGCCGCGCCAAGAGCTGCGTTTGTTTGGAAAGTTTTTTGATTTCTTCTATCGACAGCGGAAAAACACCATCTTCGATTGCCTCGAGTTTGGCTTGCATCACCCCAATCGGCGTGCGCAGCTCGTGGGCGATGTCGGCAACCATGTTTTTGCGTTCGCGCTCTTGACGCTCTAAACTTTCAGCCATCGCGTTGAAATTGGTTGCCAGGTCTTCTGGCTCGCCCGTGATGCTTGAAGGTGGCATCGGTGCTCGAGCGCTTAAATCACCGCCGCGCATTTTTTTGGCGGCTTTGGACACAGCCTCGAGCGGTTGCGCCAAACGACGCGCAAAAATCGTAGACACCACGATCCCAAGCAATGCCGAAATGGCAATGCTAATCAGTTGCGAACTGCCGAGCGCCCGAAAGAAAAAATCTGAATTGCGGTGGGGCGGTTTGATGTTGGGCAACTGGGCAATCAAATCGGTACTCAAAGAATTGACCATCAAAGGCGCACCTTTGGAAAACGGCGCTGAGTTGCTCGAGTTTGACGCCCCTTGATCCCCACCTGAAGGATCGCCAGGACGCGCAAAAATCACCAAACGATCAAAAGAATCGGGGGTGATGTTGATCCCGTTCTCTTGAAGTTGCCGAATTCGGTCTTGTTGATCTTTGGGCATGGTGAAATACCGAATTGAGGTAATGGCACCAAACGAAACCGTAAAGGTAAACATGGCAAACAAAACCACCATCATCATCATGCCTGCCAGTCGCACCGACAAGGGAACACGCCAAACTTTGGCTCGAAAAAACTTGACAAACTTGGTCATACGCCGCCCCACAATCGGTAGCCAATACCGCGCACCGTCTCGAGCAAATCCCTTGCGCCCGCATCGTCAAGTTTACGCCTTAGATTTTTCAGGTGTGCATCGACCACGCGCTCCAAAGCGTCCGATTCGGGCAATGCCGCCTCGAGCAGTTCGGTGCGAGAAAATGCCCGCGCCGGCGAACGGGCGAGCGTCTCGAGCAGACGGTATTCGGTGGGGGTGATCTCGAGTCGGGTGCCATGAATTTTGACGATCACCGATTGTGTGTCCAACTCGAGCGAACCGACCCGCAAGACGTTGCTGGTTTGCGGATTGACGCGCCGTAAGACCGCTTTGACCCTCGCCACGACCTCGCGGGGACTGAAGGGTTTGACCACATAATCATCAGCGCCAAGTTCCAAACCGATCAGTTTGTCAATGTCTTCGGCTCGAGCCGTCAGCATGATGACAGGCGTTGTGCCGTCGCCGCGCACACGCCTTAAAACCTCGAGACCGTCAAGGATCGGCATTTGAATGTCGAGCAGAATTAAATCGGGTTTGGTGGCGCGGTACAAATCGAGCGCCCGCTGTCCATCGAGCGCCCGCTCGGTGCGCCAACCCTCGCGGCGCAAGTAGGCTTCGAGCACTTCGGCAATCTCGAGTTCGTCTTCGACGATCAATATCAGGTTGCTGCTGGGGGTCATGGTTCAACATTATGCGCGGGTTGTGAACGAAACCGCGAAAAGCTGTGAAGGTTTGGTGAAGCTGTGAAGACAGTGTGAATTTGGGACCAATTCAATTCTAAAAATAACGCGTCTGTCAGGATTCAAACCTCAAAAACCCGATTGCGGTGTTTTCTCAATCAATTCTTCTTCTTGCCTGCCCCAAGGCTTCACCACCCAAAAGCAAACTGTGTTCATCGAAGCGAGCAAGCAGTTCGCAGGGTGCGAACCTCGAAGAGATAAGGAGAAATACCATGAATCATATCCGTAAACTAACCGTTGCCGCCATCATCGCCCTTGCCGCTTCAGGTGCATCTTTTGCCCAGTCCATTGACCGTGGTGAAATGGTCGTTGCAAGCCAAACCACACCAATCGTTCGGGTTCAGACCTTTGGTTCGGACAGTGTGACCGTTTCCGCAGGCAGCTCCGACATCGGCGACCTGTCCACAAGCGACCTGTTTATGAATCCAGCCATCGATGTCAGCAACCAATTCAAGATCGTTTCGGTCAAAAACGCGGACTGCTTTGACATCACCCTCAGCAATGCAACTTTACAGGGTGATTCCGTCAACGGCAGTGCTTCACGCGCCAGCTTTGAATTCAATGTTCAGTATGCTCGAGGCACAGATTCAGGAGTTCAACTGGTCACGGTCACCTTGGAGAACCTGCAAACCCACACGCAATTTGATGTCACATTTCAAGCCGTTTTAATCTGAGCAACCTTCAAACAACCCAAATGAAGAGGTAACCAAAAGGTGATCTCTTCATTTTCAATTTCACATGTCTTTGACCAAAAGAAAACACGATGATTTTCAAAATTCACACAACCTGCACAATTCCTCCGCATACCATTCAGACGTACACTCGAGGATGGGTGAACAGGAGGAACGCATGGTTTTTTGGAAACAAGTCTCGAAGCCCAACTGGATCACCGCAAGCGCCTTTGCCGTGATCGTCGGATTTTCGCCAGGCATTGCACAATCAAACCCCGAGTTGACGCTCGAGCAAGCCTTGAAAGCCTTACCGAACAGTTTGGAATGGCAGCAAGCCGATTTGACTTTTTTGAACGCTCAAAAAAGTTTGGACAGCGCCAGAGCGGCAGCAGGGTTAAGGGTGAACGCTGGGGCGGACACCAGTTTGGGGTTTCCAAGTTCGGGCAACAGCAGCCAAACCCTAACGGTTTCGGCAACCGCGAGTTTAACGGTATTGCCGTGGTCGAGTACCTTTGACGCAGTGCGGAGTGCGGAACGCGCCTTGGCTCGAGCCGAATTGGATCGGGTTGACACCAGAAATACTTTGGCGCTCAATGTCTTCAATCAGTATTTTACTGCTCGACTCTCGAGCACCGATGTCGAACTGGGCAAAACAAACCTGAGTTTGAGCGAAGCCCAACTCAAAGTTGCCACGGCACAACAAAAAAATGGACAAATCAGCAAAGACAGCCTTTTGAACGCACAAAAAAGCCTCGAGACTGCGAATCTAAACGTCCTTCAAGCAACAAGTACGCTCGAGGTCAACCGCCTGACGCTTTGGAACAGCCTGAACCTCGAGATTTCGGACGCGGTGTTCTCGAGCATTCCAAGCGAACGGGCATTAAGCACCGCCAGTTTGGATGATTTGACCGCCAAAGCCTTGACCAAACGCAGCGATGTGCAAAAAGCGCTCTCGAGGATTAGCGACGCGCAAGATGCACTTTCTTCGGCGCAACGAGATCGTGTGGTGCCGAACGCCAGTGTGAATGTTGGTGTGACCAACTCGAGCGTCGGCGGCATCTCGAGCGGCTTGAACCTGCAAACAGGGAGCTTGAGCGTCACGGGAACAGTGCCAGTGGTTGCCAATACGACCACCACTGGCTCGAACACCACCGGATCAAACCTGACCATCAGTGCCAGCGTCAGCATTCCGATCATCGCGCCGAGCGGCGACACGAAAATCTCGAGTGCCGAGGTGAGTTTGCAAAGCGCCAAAAAGTCGCTCGAGCAGACCAAATTAAGCGCCAAATTGGACGTGCGCCAAAAGTACAACAATGCCAAGCTTGCAGTGGCGAAACTGAACCTTGCCAAAACGACTTTGAGCACTTCACAAAAAAGTTTTGAAACCACCAAAGCCAGATTCGACGCGGGTTTGAGCACATCCAACGACCTCGAGCAAAGCCGCATCAATGTCTTGCAAGCAAACCGTGACCTCGAACAAGCCACTCTCAATCAAGACCTCGCCGCGTACCAACTCGAGAATGCAGTTGGTGAAATCAACATTCTTCCTGGGGGAAATCTATGAAAAAAATCTTCGTACCTGCACTGCTCTTGGTCGCCAGCTTCGCCCTCGCCCAAACCGCCGCCACGCCAATCACTTTGAACAGCGCCATTCAAAAAGCCTTTAAATTCGGTCCAGATTTGGCATCCAGCACGGCATCGCTCGAGAATGCCAAAGCCAATTTGGCTTCGACTTTGGCTGATCCAAGTTCAGTCATCACCCAGATCACGACCGCACAAAACGCCGTGGAATTGCAAAGCGTGGGATTGCAGGCGCAACGCATTACCGTGACGGGCAACGTCACGACAGCATTTTTAAACTTGTTTGAGGCACAAGAAAACATCGCGGTGCTGCAAGCCAACATTGCGCTGGATCAGACAAATTTGAATGTTGCCAAAGCCAAACTGGCGCAAAAGAACGGCACGCAGCTCGATGTCGCCAAAGCCGAAAACACGCTTGCCAACGACACCCAAAGCCTGGCAAACGCCAACAACAACCTGCCGATTTTAAGCAACAAACTCGAGCCACTGCTCGGAACGCCGCTCAATTCAAACCTCAAAGCCGCCGAAGCGCCAGCCTTCAAAGAGGTCAAAATCGATTATGCCAGCTTGGAAAACGGTCTCGAGAAACGCGTCTCCAGCGTCTTACAAGCCGCGCAAAGTGTCGAAGTGGCGGACTTGAACGTGCAACTTGCCGACAATGATTACACCGCACCAGCCACCCTGCGCGACAACAAGATCACCCTCGAGAATGCAAAGCGCAGCTTGGAGACCAGCAAAGCCAACGCCGTGACCAGCCTGAAAGATGCCTACCGCAATGTGTTAAACGCTCTGGAGTTGATCAAGGTTGCCAGCAAAAACCTCGAGAATGCCAACACCTCTTTGGCGCAGGACAGCGTGAAATTCAAGAGCGGCACGATCTCGAAGGTGGCATTGCAACAAACCCAAAACTCCAAATTGCAATCTGAATACAGTTACCTGACCACAACCGACAATTATTTCAAAGCCCTCAGTCAACTGTCCTCCGCCGCTGGAACGGACGTGACCGGTTTGGTTGCCATCGGGCTGGGAGAAGGTGCGAAATGACAAGTACCCGACCACGGGCAAAGAGGGGTTTTAACACGCGGTGGTTGCTTGTTTTGTTACCAATTCTTGCGCTGGTCGGATTGTTTGCTTCGGGAATCATTAAACTACCAGGCTCGAAGAGCACCGACACGACCGCCAAACTCGAGACGGTCAACGCCACACGAGGCACGTTTCGGGTTTCGGTGACGGGTCCCGGCACGCTTGAAGCCGTGCAAAGTTTGGATGTCAAACCGCAAGTGAGCGGCACCATTTTAAGCCTACCCAAAGAGGGACAGCGCGTTTTAAAGGGTGAATTGATTGCCACACTCGACCAAACCACCCTGCAACGAACCTTTGAGAACGCACAACTGAGTTTGAGAAAAGCCAACGCCCAACTCGAGTCACAACGCAGTTCGCAAGCCAGCAGTCGCGCCAGTCAGCAGCAACAAATCGCCTCGAGTCAAGCCAGTTATTCCAATGCCCTACTCCAGGTGACGAACGCCCAGACCGCTTTGAACAGCGCCCACAAACTCTTTACGGCAGGCGGAAACTCGAGTTTAGACGTACAAAATGCCCAAAGCACACTCGAGACAGCGCAAGCCAACCTCGAATCGGCGCGGGTGGCACTCGACACCAACAAAAATGCGGTGGGTTTAAAAGCCAGTTCGGACTCGCAAGACCTCAAAAACCTGCAACTCGCCATCGATCAAGCCAATATCAGTTTGCGCAACGCCCAGACCGACCTGGCAGACACCAAAATTTACGCCCAGATGAACGGCGTGGTTTACAACATCGCCGCCCAAATCGGCGGCTCGCCGAGCAACGGAGCTGCACTTTTCACGCTTCTGGACGACTCGAGCGTCAATTTGCCCGTACAGGTGGACGAGACCGAAATTGCCAAAATTAAACTCGGGCAGAGCGCCGAACTGAGCCTCGACGCGATTCCAGACCAAAAATTTCAGGGCAAAGTCACCAAAATTTCGCCGCAAGCCAAAATCTCGCAGAACATCGCCGTGTTTTACGTGACCGTGACCGTGCCGAACGCCGACCTGCAACTGCGCCCAGGCATGACCGCCGAAGCCGAGGTGATCTCGCTCGAGGTGGCAAACGCACTAACGCTGCCCAAACGCGCCATCCAGACGGTGCGAACCCGCTCTTACGTGACCGTGATCGACCCCAAAACCAAAGTCCAAGACACCGTGCGCGTGCATACCGGCGCGGACGACGGCACGAACATTGTGATCGAATCTGGACTTGACCCGCAGCAAACCGTGGTGCTTCCAACCCGTGCCAGCGCAGGCTCGAGCGGCGCCGCCATTGGGGGCAACTGAGATGGACGCCATCTTGAAGCTCGAGAACATCACCAAAACCTACACGATGGGCGAAATGGATTTTCAAGCCCTGAAGGGCGTGAGCTTGGAGATTTTTGATGGCGACATGGTGGCGCTGATGGGTCCAAGCGGAAGCGGCAAAACCACCATGATGCAAGTGATCGGGCTGTTGGATCGCCCAACCACCGGCGAGTATTATTTGCGCGGACGTGACGTGACCGAACTGACCGAGAACGAACGCTCTGAAGCCCGTAACCTCGAGATTGGCTTTGTCTTCCAAGCCTTCCATTTGCTGAGCCGCCAGAATTTGCTCGAGAACGTCGAAGTGCCGCTGACCTACGCGGGTTGGAATTCCAGAGAACGCCGCGAACGCGCCATGCAGATGCTCGAGAAGGTCGGGCTGGCGGACAAAGCCAGAAACCTGCCGAGCCAGATTTCGGGCGGTCAAAAACAGCGCGTCGCCGTGGCGAGGGCGCTCACCATGAGTCCAGCGATTTTGCTGGCGGATGAACCCACGGGCAACCTGGATTCCAGAACTTCTGAAGAAATCATGGCATTGTTTCAAGAACTCAACGATGAGGGCAGCACCGTGGTGATTGTGACCCACGAACCCGACATTGGGGCGCACTGCAAACGCATTGTACGGCTGCGCGACGGTCTGCTCGAGTCCGACACCATCCAAGCCAACCCACGCCGCGCCCTCGCCTACGGCACAAATGCGCCGAACACCGTCAGCGCCATCAGCATTTAAACTCTCGAGGAGGATGAAGTTATGGAAGCCATCAACAATCGCCCCCTCGAGAAAGCCGCGCCGCAACCTCGGGTTGGCAATAAGGTCGGACTGAACTTTGGGCAAACCCTGCAAATCGCCTGGCGGGCGATCCTCGCCAACAAAACCCGCAGTTTATTGACCGCCCTGGGCGTGATTATCGGCGTCGCCGCCGTGATCGCCCTGACCAGCCTGGGTTCGGGCGCGACGGGCGGCATCACCAAACAACTCGAGGGACTTGGCACAAACCTGCTGACCGTCGGCAGTGGTGCAGGCGGACGCGGTGGACCTCCAGGTTTGGTGCGCACGGGTGGTCAGCAAACCATCACGATGGGCGATGTCAAAGCCATCAAAGACCTGGGCGGCGACATTGCTGGCGTTGCGCCGACGATTCAAACCAATTCCCAAGCCAAATATTCGGGCACCAACATGAGCGTGACCGTGATCGGCACGACCCCAGATTACGAGATCGTGCGCAACTCGAGCGTCGCCAAAGGCGCTTGGTTCAGCACCAGCGACGTCAATGGGCGCAAACGCGTGGCGGTGATCGGTTATCAGGTGCAAACCGATTTGTTCGGCAACACCGACGCGATGGGACAAAAATTTAAGGTCGGCGGCGTCAGTTTTACCGTGGTCGGAATCATGCCCGACAAGGGCAACAGCGGTTTTGCCAGTCCGAACTCGCAGGTTTTTGTGCCGCTCAATACTTTCCAGCAGCGCCTGTCCAAAACCTCGAGCGCCAGCGGTCAACTGACGGTGCAAAGCATCAGCGTGCAGGGCAAAAACAAAGACACGTTAAAAGACTTGCAGCAAAAAATCACCGATTTGCTGGCACTGCGGCACAAAAAAGCAACCCCCGACGATTACGATTTTAACGTCTCGAACCAAGCAGACGCCCTCTCGAGCGTCAACCAGATCACGACCATTTTGACGCTTTTCTTGGGCGGTGTGGCGGGCATTTCGCTCTTGGTCGGCGGCATTGGCATCATGAATATCATGCTGGTTTCTGTCACCGAACGCACCAGGGAAATTGGGATTCGCAAAGCCCTCGGCGCAAAACCTCGAGACATCTTGACCCAATTTTTGGTCGAGGCGTTCGTGCTCTCCGTCGGTGGTGGCATCATCGGGATCATGATCGGGCTGGGTTTGGCTTTCGGGGCTGGAAGTGCCATCAGCATCGTTCCCGTGGTCAGTCCGACCAGCGTCTTGCTGGCGTTTGGCTTCAGCGCCGCCGTCGGGATTTTCTTCGGATATTACCCCGCCTCGCAAGCCGCCAAACTTGACCCCGTGGAAAGTCTGCGTTACGAATAGTTTAAACAGTAAATAATCTGAAACCCGTATCAAACCCAAACGCACAACAAACGCCCAGCTTCCCGAGACATACTGAAGCTCGAGAAAGACCGCTCAAAGGAGAAATTTATGCGAAAACCACTCTTATTCACCCTGGCAATCTCGAGTTTGTTTGCGCTGGCAATCGCCCAGCAAGCTCCCCCACCTGGCGGCGGATTTGGTCAAAACCCTGCCATGCAAGCCAAATTTAAAAAATACCAACCCTGGTTTGACCTGACCAACACCGTAACCCTGATGAACGACGTGGACAAAGAAAAAGGCTTGGCATTTACCAAAGCCCAAGCCAAACTGGCGCTGCCAATTCTCAAAGACCTGGCGAACCGAGCCGTTTTAAAACCCGAAGACGCCACCAAAATCACCACCACGCTCGAGGATAAGGTCATCAACGACAAGCAACTGAAATGGATGGACGATACCCAACTCAAACGCGACGAGGAGCGCCGCAAGCAAATGGCGGCTCGAGCGGCGGCAAACGCCGCGAATAACACCAGCGCCGTTCGTCTTCCAGGGGTTGGCGGCGCGGGAAACCGTCCCCCTGGCGCGGGCGGACCTGGCGGCGGCGGGCAACGCGCCATGTTCGACGCGATCATGAACGACAAACCGTACAACCCATTCAAAGCTGGGCGAGGGGCGGATGCCCTGAAAACCCTGACCGACACCCTTTCAAAGCGTTAATCGATTCAACATACCAAAGGCTCGAGCGCAAATCTCGAGCCTTTTTACCGTTGGTAATTCCAAGACAGCATTTTCCCACCCTCGTAAGGCATGACCCCGTGAAAAACTCGACGGTCAGCGTCAAACACGAGCGGCAAAAAATTCTTGTCGCCCTCCCAGAGCGGCAACGCCCCAGAGAGCAAACCCGAGACGGGTTGCCACTCAAGATCACCCTCGGGATTGGAGGTTTTGAGCGTGCCAGAGTAACCTCGAGCCAGGAAAATAAAACCAAACCAATCCTCGCCAGCTTTGCCAAAACCCGCCCAGGAAATCGTGCCGCGCAACTCCACCCGCTCGAGCGTGACACCAGCCTCCTCGAAAAATTCGCGGTTTAAACACTCGAGCACGGTTTCACTTGGCTCGAGTTTGCCGCCCAGACCGTTGTACTTGCCAAGATGCGCGTCCGAAGCTCGAGCGTTACGGTGAATCAACAACACGCTTTGTTCGTCTTCGGACAGCAAATACCCAAGCGTGGCAAGAATCGGCGTGTACGGCATTTAAGACCCGATCACTTTCTCGAGAAACAACTGGTGCAACCTCGAGTCGTTGGTCAATTCCGGGTGAAAACTGCTCGCCATGATCCGGTCTTTTCGCGCCACGACAATGCAATCCTCAAAGCTCGAGAGGACCTCCACACCCTCGCCAACCGATTCGATCACCGGAGCACGAATAAAAACCGTGTGAAACGGCGCGTCCAAACCTTTGACCAAAAGCGGCACTTCAAACGAATCGACTTGCCGCCCAAACGCATTGCGCCGAATTCGCATCTCGAGCAGACCAAGGCGCGGTTGAGAGGATTGCACAATATCCGTGGCGAGCAAAATTGCGCCCGCGCACGTTCCCCAAATTGCCCCGCCTCGAGCCGCAAATTCTTTTAACGCCGTGTCCAGCCCGTAAGCCACCATCAGCTTGCCAATCGTGGTGCTCTCCCCTCCTGGAAAAATCACACCAGCCAAACCCTCCAAGTGCTTTGGGAGCCGCACCTCCTGCACCGAACACCCCAGACGCTCGAGCATCAATTTGTGCTCACGGAAATCACCTTGCAATGCCAGAACGCCTACATTCATGCACACCTCGAGAATCACAAAATGACAACGAATACACCTTGCCTCACCTGAAGCCCTCACCCGACTTCTTGCCCCTTACAGCAGCACCTGACGGGCTTGGGGCGCTCGCTTAGGCTCGTCACCCTCTCCCTCTCCCGCAAGCGGGAGAGGGTTCAAAACGCATTATTTTCGTTTCTCAAGTTGGGAATAAAACTCCCTTCTCCTGATGTTGGGAGAAGGGTTGGGGATGAGGGTAGAAAAACGATCATTCCAAATGAGCAAGGGCTAATTGCTGTCCTTACCAGCCGCGAACAGCCATTTTTTGATCTGGAGTTAACGCGACAACTTGAATCCCAACCATTGCTTCGCCCAGGTTTCTCGAGACTTCCGCCAAAATTTCTGGGTCTTTGTAATGCGTGACGGCTTTGACAATCGCTTGGGCGCGTTTGACCGGGTCGCCTGATTTGAAGATGCCCGAACCGACGAACACGCCGTCCAAGCCAAGGTGCATCATCAGGGCGGCATCGGCTGGGGTTGCCACGCCACCGGCGGCAAAGTTAGGCACTGGAAGCTTGCCATTTGCCCAGACGTACCGCACCAACTCAAATGGCGCCTGTAAATCCCTTGCCATCGTCATCAGTTCGTCCTCGGGCAAGCCTTGGACTTTACGGATTTCGCCCATGATCTGCCTGGCGTGGGTCACGGCTTCGACCACATCGCCCGTGCCAGGTTCGCCTTTGGTGCGAATCATGGCAGCGCCCTCACCGATGCGGCGCAAGGCTTCACCGAGGTTTCTCGAGCCGCAAACGAACGGCACTTTGAAATCGTGTTTGTTGACGTGGTACTGGTTGTCGGCTGGGGTCAAGACTTCGGATTCGTCGATGAAATCCACGCCCAAAGATTGCAAGATTTGCGCCTCGACAAAATGCCCGATGCGGCACTTTGCCATGACCGGAATGCTGACCGCGTTGACGATGCCGACCACCATGTCGGGGTCGCTCATGCGGGCGACGCCACCGTCGCGGCGAATGTCGGCTGGGACGCGCTCGAGCGCCATGACTGCGGTTGCGCCCGCGTCTTCGGCGATGATGGCTTGTTCGGGCGTGACGACGTCCATGATCACGCCGCCTTTGAACATTTCGGCAAAGCCCGTTTTGACACGCAACGTGCCCGTTTCGGTGTGATTTACTTTGGATTCCAACATATTCGTACCTCCGAAACGTGATATTAGCACTTTGAAAAAGGGATTATTGTTGCTCCAGTGTGATTCTCGAGACTCGAGTAACACTGAGATGAAGCCGTGCTGAAAATCCGTTGATGGTTGTGGATATCAACGCAACCCGACCGTTCTGGCACGAACTGGCACAATGCGCTCGAGGTAACGGGCAAGTTCGAGGGCACTTTCAAACTCGCGTTTTTCGTGATTGTCGGATCGCTCGAGACTTGCAGACCAAATACGTGGCGGGTTGGAAATGTAGACGATGACCTCGAGGTGGACGGTGCGTTGATTCACGGCTTCCTCCTTTGGAAAGCTAAACAAAAGTTGCGAAACAAGAAACTCGAGATGCAACAATCTGCACCTCGAGTCTTTTATTGAAGCGGTGTTAACCTGGAGGACAGACGATGCTGATCTCGCTCGAGGGGCTGACGCTCGTGCCTGCGTTGTCGGTCACGGTCAGGTCAAGTCTGACCCGCTGGTTGGCAAGGGTTTGGCACAGCACCACAGGTTCGCTGAACAGAAAGTTGTACGTCGCCGTAACAGAAAGCGCCCAAGGGACGGTTGCCGTGCTGCCAAGTCCAAGCGGTGTTCCTTGAACCGCTCCAGCGTCAGAAAGCTTGGTGGCTTTCCACAGGTACGTGTACGGCGCAACGCCGCCCGAAACACTCGAGCTGAGGCTGAGGGTGTCCGCCCCACCGCTGCTGGTAAACGTGTACACGGGTTTGGGTCTGGCGGGTGCAACGGTAATGCTGGCGCTCAAAGCCGAGATGCTCGAGCAATAGCCTTTGGGAACCGTGATGTTGAGCGGGAAGAAACTGTTGTTGGTGAAATCTGATTCGTCAATGGTGTGCGCGTCGTTGATCGTGACCTTAAACTGATGCGAACCCTCCATTGCGCCAGGGTCGGCGGCATAGTAGGGAATGTTGAAGGTGATGGTTGGCTCGGTTGGGGTCGGTGGTGGCTCGAGCGCGGGCACATCGGCGGTTCCGACCCAGTCGGTGTGGAGCGAATCGTAAGCCTTTAAGCTGCCTGCGGCGGCGGGGCTGGCAACATTGCCAAAGTTACGGACTTCGGCTTGGACGATCAGCACGGGTTGGTCTTTTTGGCAAACTTGCCCCAAGCTGACGGTTGCCGATTTGATGAACAGATCGGGTTTTTGCACGACCGACGGCTTCTTGATGATGATGCCCGAGCAAACCGCATTGTTGGCTTCATCCGATTCGACCACCTTGGCAAACGGGTCAACTCGAGTGCAGAGGTAGTAACTTCCCTCTGGCGTGTCGCTGGGAATGATGCCGCCCGCCGGCAGGGTCACACTTGCGCCAAGTGCGAGGTCTGGCGTGGCTGAGACTCTCGAGATCAGCATGTCTTCCATGTAAGTGGCGCTGGCGCTGGCTGCCCCCGTCGGAACGCTGGTGTCGCTCGAGAGGATCAAATCAATCATGTAACCCTGGCTTGGGTTCAGTGTGCCGCTCGTGCCAGGTGCGGGGGCAAGACCAGCGTTTTCGACTCTGACGCTCGAGCTTGCGCCAAGGTCAGTGCCTGGGGTGACGCCCGTTGGGCTGATCGGGTTGGCTTCGAGGTCGGGTTTAATCAGCTCGAGTCTGGCTGTCGGGGCGGGCGTTCTGGCTGCCGCCTGAGCGAAGCTTTCGTCGTTGGTCAGCGCCACATCGGTGATGCAACCCTCGAGCGTGAACGGGTTGGTCACTCCAGCCGCGTCGCAAATGCCTCGAGCGCGGGCGCGATCAGCCTCAGAGAGGCTCGGGGTGTTGTTGGGGAAAGCAGCCAGATCAAAGCCCCCGAACGATTCGCCGGTCAGGTAGACGAACAAGGATTCGGACAGGTTGGGAATACGCCAGGAATTGTTGTATTCGCCGTAAAACTGGGCGAACGGTGCTGGTTGTGGCAGCACAGCGCCCGCTCGGGTTTGAATCTCGTCGGTGAGGTTGGCATTGAAGTTGCCCGCCAGACCCTTGAGTGCGCCGCGCCTCGTTTCGGTCGGATAGACACTCACATTGAGATAACCGTAGTCCACAACAACGATCTTCTCGCCGTGAGCGAAATCAAAAGTGTAGCTGTTCGCCGATTTGGAGATTCTGTTGCCCGCACCAAGCTCGAGTCCGGCGGCAGGGATCGCCGTCGGTGTGCCCAAAACACCGAGGCGCAAGGTGGTTGTTCCCTCGGCGTACAGACCGACCGTCTGACCATTCATGCGGGTTGCAAATGCCGTGGTGATGCTGACGGTGTGTGATGTTCCGTAGGGTTTCATGCGAAGCTGGACCCGAAAGTCGTCGCTGGTGGACTGCACATAATCGTACTCGCCCGCACCCTGAAAATCAAAATACAGACCATCGAGCGAGACAAAGTGCGGGTCGCCCCAATCCGTCGTGCTCGGACCGGTCGGCGTGAGGGGATTGGTGATGACATCGCGTCCAGCCTCGTCGCCATTTCGGATTGCCATTCTCGAGCCTGTCTCGAATGCCCCAGCAAAAGTTTCTGTGCCGTCGTTGTACGCATAAACGCGCACCTTGAGCGTCCGACCTGCGGGCAGGCTGGCGGCGGGAATCGTGAAATTCCGTGCGGTGTTTGGCAGGTCGCTCGAGGTGAACGCATTTGTACCGTTGCCCAAGTCATCAACACGCACCACAAAACGGTCTGGGTTGACTGAGCTTGTCCAGGTCACAGCAAGCGGACTCGAGACGTTGACGCTGGCATTCGCGGCGGGTGCGGTCATGGCTGGCGCCTCGGGCACCCAGTCGTAGGCGGCAAGGCTGCACTCGCCAGATTGGACGCGCAAGAACAAGCCGTTGCCGACTGCGACGGCGGAGGTAAGCTCGTCTTGGTAGAGGTTTGTTGGTTTGATGCCGATGGCTTCGCCATTGACGGTGACGCTTGCCGTGAGCAAATCCACACCCGCCTTTGAGACTCGAATATTCTGAAATTTCGCGCCCATGTCTGTGCCACGCATCAGCATTCGGTCACACACCAACGGCGTGACTGGCGATTCTTCGGACGGTGTGCCCTCCTTGCCATCGGTGCTGATTGCCAAGACTTTGAACTTGAACTTTTGGGCATTGGTTAAGCCCGAGTCCCTGAACGAAAAGTGCCTGATCTTAAATTTGGGTCTGGCACTTCGCGGCTCGAGGGTTGGCGCTCTTTGACCCGAAGTGATCGGCGCGGCGTTGACCTTCAAGCCATCGCGGTAGACGTTGTAGCCAGCAATATTGGGGTCGTCCTCACCCTGCCAGAAGACCACGGCGGCATGGTCTTCTGGCACAACGGTCACGTCGGTAGGTGCGCTCAAGCTCGAGCCGTCAGGTGGCGTGACCGGGCAGGCGGTGAGCAGCATCATGCCGAACAAGGTTGCCAACAGTCCCCGTCGAATCACGGCTTTGGATCGGCGTGGCGGCTCTGGCGGTGAACTCGAGTAGGCATATTTGAGTTTCTGGTGTTGCTGTGCCTCAAAGTGAAGGCTCGAGAGATGGCTGCGTCCAGGGTTGACCATGTTTTGTATCCCCTGGTGTTCGATGCGATCTTGATTGTTCCTCATGGCGTTCTCCTTCTCGACCCTGCTGGTCGTGAACAGAAGGTAGTCCGAGCTGCGACACAAGGGCGACACAAGAACGCTCGGGTTTTAATCTCGAGCGTTACAAGCTGTCCAGGACTGAATTTTTACTGATTCAAAACACCGAGCAGAATCTGATTGATGGGCATCTCGAGGAAGGCAAGCCGCAATGCTGGGTCGCGCAGTTGCTCGAGGTGGTTTCGGGCTTCGGTTCGGGCGGTCTCGAGAATACTTTCGGCTTCGAGCTTGCGCCCATTGGCTTCGAGCGCTTGGGCATGAACCAGGCGCACCGTTTCGGGCAGCGCTTCCCGGATTCCGCTGCCCGACTCGAGCAAGGTCATGGCTTGGCTGGTGTCCTCGAGTGCAGGGATGGCTCGATTCAATTTGAGCTGCGTACTGGCTCGAGCACTCAAGGTCAAAATCCGATCCGTCATCGAACTGGTGCTGGCGGCAGTCTCGAGCGCCCGGTTGGCGGCTTCGAGCGCGGCAGAAAAATCACCAAACTCATTCAGCAATTGCACCAAATGGCATAGGCAGTGCGAGACCAAACGGTGGTTGCCGGTGCGCGTCCCAAGGGCGATGGCAGCCTCGAGTTCGGCTTTGGCTTCATCAAACCGTCCAAGACCGCGAAGCGCACCGACTCGGGTGTCCCGAACAAAACCCTCGAGTTGACGCAGACCATCGCGGGTGGCAATCTGGAGCGCCGCGTCTGAATTTTCGAGCGCCTTTTGAAAACTGCCGTACAAATTGAGCATGGTGGCGCGGTTGTTGTGCAGCCTGGCTTTCAAGATTGGGCTGGCGGCGAACTGCCACGCCTCGAGTGCGGCGGCGTTTTGCTCGAGCGCGGTTTGAGGTTGCCCGAGGGTGGCGTAGAGAATGGATTGCCAATTGAGGGACAGCGCGAGTTGGCGTGAATCGAATTGTTGTGCCAACGCGACGGCTTGGCTGGCTCGCTCGAGCGCCTTAGAAAAATCTTCAACGTAATAGCTGGCTTCGGCAAGTCGAACCATTGCCTGAACGTGCTCAGAGCCGCCCAGTGGCTCGAGCAGGGCATACGCGCGTTCGGCTGCCTCGAGCGCTTTCTGCGGCTGCCCAGTCAACGACCAGAGGTTTGAGCGGCGCAGGAGCACCGTACCGAGTTGTTCGGAAGTGCTGGCACGATTCTCAAGCGCGTCAAGGTCTGTCTCTTGGATTTGCCGCTCGCCAAGTTCACGCGCCAGACGTTCATGCTCGAGCAACCATTCAAATCGCTCAAAAGCATCGGTTTTGGCAAGCTCGAGCGCCCGCGTGAAGTAAGCGAGGGCTTGGGGCAAGTTAAACAGCGTTGAGGCTGCCAGCGCGGCTTTAGCCCAGTGTGGCGCGGCTTCGGGATGCCGACCTGCCTGCTCGAGGTGAATGGCAATTGGGGCGCTCGGTCCGCCGCTTGTTTCGAGTTCCCGGGCGAGCCGACGGTGAATCAAACGGCGTCGCTCCAAGCCAAGTTCCTCGGCTTGGGTGCGGCGAATCAGATCGTGGCTAAATTGATAACCGCCCGCAGTCTCGCGCAACAAGCCCGCCAAAATCGCTTGCTCGAGTGCCTCGATTGCCTCCCATTCGGCGAGGGCGCTGACCCCCGCGACGGTGCTCAATTGAAACGGTTCGGAAGCCAGGCTGCCAACCTCCAACAAACGCCGCGTCGCCGAACCCAAACGGTTCGATCTTGCCAGAATGGCTTCGCGCACGGTGGCTGGAATCGGCAATTCGCGGTAATCCTCGGTGGACTCGTCGTAAGGCGTGGTCCAGATGCCGTCCGAATTGATGAACAACTCACCAGACTCGAACAGGGTTCGCAGCGTCTCGAGCACAAAAAACGGATTTCCGCCAGTCGAGGCATAGAGCCGACGTGGGAACAAGACCAGCGCATCACCGCAAAGTTGTTCCATCAATTCGCTGATTCCAGCCTCATCGAGCGGTTCGAGTTCGATCAACTCGATCACATCAGCTTTCATCAAGGCTCGAAGTTGCGCCTCGAGGGCGGGGGTCAGACCGTCAAACCGCACGGTGGCGATTGTCGGTCTGGCAATACCGCGCTCGAGCAATCTGGCGGCGGCAAAATTGCCCATCTCGAGGCTGGAGGCATCAAAATACTGAAGGTCGTCGCTGACCAGCAGGTCAAATCTGGTGTACACCGCCATCAGGTATTCGCCAAACGCATCAAACAAGCGCAAACGATCACCCTCGGACTGCATGGCGGGCATGGTTTCATCACTCAATTCAGGCACCAACCTCGAGAGTTCGCGCCGCACCCAGGCGGGCAATTCCAAATCAGGTTCGAGGGTGAGGACCTGACGAATCGCCCGTGAAAGCGTCGAAAATGGCACGTTGGCATCGTGCGGCTGACCGCGATTGAGGTGATACCGACCCTTAAAAGCCGCGAACTCTCGTAGCAGCCGACTCTTTCCAATACCCGCCTCGCCCGCCAACAGCACGGGTTTGCCTTCACGGCAAGCTTGCTCGAGTTTTTGCCAGGTTGCGGCACGTCCGATCAAAGGCGATTCAAGACCAGGTGTCTGCACCACACCAGGTTGTTCCGTCAAAATCTGAACTCCTCGAGCGCGGGCGCGTTCGGCGACCGCCACCGTTTCTGGCAGCGGCTCGAGCGCAAATTCACGGCGCAAAACCGTCTGGCAGCGCTCGAATTGCCTCAGTGCCGCCTCGCGCTGACCGAGCAAAATCTGCAAACGCATCGTCTCGCGGTGATGGCGTTCTTGCAGTTCATCCTCCGCCAGCAGCCTCAAATACGCCTCGAGCGCCGCTCGGGCATCGCCAGCCGCTTCACGCGCCCGCGCGGCATTCTCGAGCGCCTTGGCGTGTTCTGACGCCATTGCCTCACGCGCCAGCGGCAACCACCCGTCAAAACCTGGTGCGCCGCGCAACTCCAAGC
>CAXTTL010000031.1:0-24542 GCA_964247135.1 uncultured Deinococcales bacterium
CGTAGATTGGCGACCAATCGAATCTAATCAACAATCAGCTAATATGAATAATGGTGTGGCAGAACCTGCTGGTGGATTGCTTGCAAATACCGCCAGTCAACAAAGTGCCCGTTTTAACGTGCGCTTTGATGGCGATTTTTGTAAAGTTCAAATTGTAGGCAAAGTTGTTTATGTTGAACGAGACAACAACGGAACAGGTGCTGTTGTCAAATCCGGCATAGCAAATGTCAACCTCGTTTCAGGTAATAAACTCTGTGTTGGAACCTGCCCTGCAACGTTCGGCACATCAACTCCAAACCTCAACATTGCTCCCATTACGCCCAGCAACTTCGCAGGAAGCATCAACTTCCCACAAGGTATCACAACAGCAACAGCATATGCCTTTGTGCGCTTCCAAGATCAGCCTGCTGATGTTCCAGCTTACTTTCCAATTGATGCCCAAGTTGTACAAAGCACAAATCCTGTGTTTGATCTCAAAGTTGCAGTCTTCAATGATCCTAAATTGTCATACCGTGTTGGTATCATCGCAACCGTTCCTGGTGGCAAAATCAATTGGATTCACTCTGACATCACAGCTCCTGGAAAAAATGATTTCGTCCTGAACCTTCCAAGCCTTGGAGATACAGTTTCACCACCTATCGGACAACTTCTTGATAACAGTGGGACTGGAGCACCATTCCCAACTTTCCAACAACGCCAAGTTACGGGTTCAAATATTTACTTCCGCTCGTTTCTCACTGCTGGCGCAACAAACCTCTGGTTGGCGGGTTCACCACTTACTGATTTCAAATTCCCCCAGATTGCTACACCTGCAACCCTTTCTTATCAACAACGCTTTGATTGGTTTGCAATCAACTCCCTTACATACCGTGATGCAAACACCACGAATGCCTCGGATATTGCACTCGGATTAAATGCTGTTGCAGGTCGTGCTTATGGTTTGTTCCGCAATTTGTACGGTTTGTGGACATACACCGATCCAGATCTAGTTGCTCAAGGTTCTATTAATGCAACGGCAACGAACACATGTATCATTGCACCTAGCCAATCTTGCCCATAGTCCAGGTTGATTCGTTTAAATTGTAATTCTCGAGCCTCAGAAATTTCTGAGGCTCGAGTTTTTTATTGCTTGCGGTATCATGCGTTATCGGAGGTGCTTATGACTTGGCAAGAGGTGCTCGAGCGTAAAGAATTGCAGGATTTGCCATTTAAGATCGAACTCAACGAAAAGGGAAAGGTCGAAAAGAGTCCAGCGACGAATATACACGGCTACTTACAAAGTGAAATTGCTGGATTGTTACGTGATTTTTTGAAACGAAAAGGTCAAGTGGCGACAGAATGTAGTGTTCTCACAAGTGAAGGCGTCAAAGTTGCGGATGTGGCTTGGACCTCCAAAGAATTTCGGGAAGAGTTTGGAAGTGTCACCCCGTTTCCGTATGCGCCAGAAATTTGTGTCGAAATCATCAGCCTCTCCAACTGCGCGACCATGCCCGAAGCGATTCTGCCCGTCAGGTGCATGTTTAGAATCAAGAAGGTGCGTTTTATGGTCAAGAAACCAAAGAAATTCTCGAGAAAATTGGTTTGTACATTGCGGCTGGCGCAAGGGAAGTTTGGACTTGCAATCTCGAGGGTGAAATGCGTTTTTATGACGCTGAGGGTGCGGTGTTGCATTCAAGTCGCGTTCCCGAATTTCCAAAAGTCGTGACTTGGTAGGCTCGAGTTACCTAAAACACGATTGAAACCCTGGCTCAGGTGTTAGGCTAAGAACACCATGCGATACATGAACTTCTTTCTGTCAAGAATTTTTCATGGTGAAGACCGTGTTTAACTTCGTGCGTCGCGCCTGGAATCAGAACATCACGGCGAGTGACCTCGAGCGGGCATTGAATCAACTTGGAATCAATCAGCACCGTGATCTGGTGGCGCACTCGAGTTTGTCGGCGTTCGGCTTTGTGCAGGGCGGAGCGCCAACGGTGATTGACGTTTTGCAGCGCAACGCACGAACGGTGGTGATGCCTGCGTTCACCTATTACACGCTGGTTTGGCCCGCACACAAGAAATCTGGCGACTGGCCCGCCTTCCCACCTGCCGACGGTCCGACCTGGCGTCCAGATTCGCCGGTCAGCCACGACATCGGGCGCATTCCGCAGCAGTACCTCGAGTTCTATCAGGCGGTGCGTTCGCACCATCCGGCTTTAAGTTTTGCCTCGCTTGGCTTGAACACCAATCAGATTTTATCCTCGCAAACTTTGGAGCGTCCTTATGCACCGATTGGGGTGTTGTACGCGCTCGATGCGGACATTGTGCTTTTGGGGGTCGATCACCGCTCCAACACCACGATTCATTACGGCGAGTATTTGGCGGGTCGTCCGATGCTCGAGCGTTACGCCTATTTTCGAGGGGCGCTGGCGCGAACATTTTTCCCAAATTGCAGCGCGGCGTTTAACGCCATTCAGGGACATTTAAGCTCGCTTGAGGTGGTGGGTGTTGGTAAAACCCAGGTTCAGCGCATGAGTGTGCGCGATGTGGTGGACACCACCGTTAAGATGCTGGCGCGTGACCCCGAGGCGATGCTGTGCAGTTACAACGGTTGCCGTTGCCAGCATGTGCGTGACAAAATTCGTAAAAGTGGCGTGCGCTCAACCCAAGACTCTTTGCTCGAGCAAGCCCATGCGCTCAGTGGACTGCGTCGCTCGAGCTGACGGGCGCGACGGCGGGTTTGGTGCCTGGGGCTTCTTTGGCTTCGCTCGAGTGTCCTGGTTCAAATTTGAGGTCTGGATTGGCGATCACGGCGGCTTGATTGGCGGCGATGGCGGCTTCCCCGTAACCGGTGGCAATCAGTTTGAGTTTGCCTGGAAACACGCAAATGTCGCCGCAGGCAAACACGCCTTTGATGTTGGTTTCCATCATATTGTTGACTTTGATGCGGTTGCCTTCAAGCTCGAGTCCCCAATCGGCAATCGGTCCGAGTTTTGACAAATAACCGACCATCGAGACGATTTCGTCTATTTCCAGGGTTTGCTCAGCTTTGCTGCTCGAGTGGTAAATCACCACCCGTTCGACGTGGTTGGTACCTTCGACCCGAGCGACCTCAAACGGTGTAAAAATCTGAACTTCACCGCGTTCTGAGGCGGCAATCATTTGGTTGGTGGTGGCGGCGTGCGCCCTGAAGCTGTCGCGGCGGTGAATCAGGCTGACGCTTTTTGCCACGTCTTTGAGCATCAACACCCAGTCCACGGCGCTGTCGCCGCCGCCGACGACCAAGACGCGCTTATTTCGGTAAAACTCTAGGTTTTTGACGGCGTAGGCGATGCCTTTGTTTTCAAATTCGGTCACGCCAGGGGCGACCAGTTTTCGCGGCTCGAATGCGCCGACGCCGCCAGCGATGATGATTGAGCTGGCTTCAAAACGCACACCCTTGTCGGTGGTGAGCGCAAATCCAGATTCGATCTGCTCAAGTTTGTCGGCGCGTGCCCCAAGGCTGTAGACGGGATGAAACGGCTCGAGTTGCTGCACCTGGTTGGTGACCAGTTCTTTGGCGCGAATCTTGGGATAGCCCGCCACGTCGTAAATGTATTTTTCGGGATACAGTGCCGTCAGTTGACCGCCTGGTTCGGGCAGCGCATCGAGCAGACGCATCGATAAGTCTCGCATTCCAACGTAAAACGCGGCGAACAAGCCTACGGGACCAGCTCCAACGATCAACACGTCTGTCTTGGGCATATCTTAAATTATCACGTTGTCATGTAAACAAGCGTCCCTTTTCACTCGAGCGGTGACAGGGCTGGAACAAAGTGGGTCCTTGAGTTTAAAGTTCATGATTTCTCACAAGCAAAAATTATAATTCTCCCGTGAAACTCGAGTCTTTTTTGATGATCCAGCGTCGATTCTCGAGCGTTACAAATCCCTTTTGTACCGTGAAACCGTGAGGAATTCTGTGCTGAAATTGCTCGTTTCAATTGGCTTGGCTGGCGTGTTGTTCGGTGTTCTCATTCCCAAGATTCTCGAGCGAGAAACGCCCAATAGTATTTTTCGGGCAACAGGAATTGCTCAAACCCCGCCAGATGCGCCAAAACCCTCGAGCGCCAGCGTTTCGTTTGGGGCTTCGGGAACTCGGTCTGAGGGTTTGGAGCAGGTCAAACCAGCCACGCTCGAGAATGCCGTGAAAAATGCTCCAACCCTGAAAAAACCTCGAGTTATCATTTCCGGCAAACAGGTCACACCCGTTCGTCAATTGCGGGCGCTATGGGTCGATGCCTTTGGACCAGGTTTTAAAACGCCAAAAGAAGTCGATAAACTCGTGGCTGACGCTCGAGCTTTGCATTTGAACGCGCTGTTCGTTCAAGTCGGACGGCGCATGGATTGTTATTGTAACCTTGCCAGCGTGCCGCGCAGCGCCGATCCGAAACTCGCGCCAGGTTTTGATGCGCTCGAGGATGTGATCGCAAAGGCGCACAAGGTTGGCATTCAAGTTCATGCCTGGATGATCACCACGGCGGCATTTAACAACACCGAACCGGCGATTGCGCCGAACCACGTCATGAACTTGCACGGTTTAAAAGCCACGGGGCGCGATTACTGGTTGACCACCCGAAAAGACGGTGACGCCAGCGCGGGCAAAGATTATGTGCTCGATGTCGGGCATCCCGATGTGGCGGATTATATTGCCGCGATGTACTCGAGCATCGTCGAAAATTATGATGTGGACGGGATTCAATTTGATCGCGTGCGTTACCCTGACAACGGTGTGCCGCCCTACGAACCAATTTGGGGGTACAATCCGACGGCGCTCGAGGCGTTCAAGGCTTTTTCTGGACGAACCGACACGCCCAGAAATACGGACTTGGACTGGGCGCAGTGGCGGCGCAATCAAATCACGAACCTGGTGAAGCGCGTGTACTTAAGCGTCAAAGCGATCCGACCGAGCGTTTGGGTTTCGGCGGCGACCATCACCTATAAAGAAGCCCCAAACACGCTCGAGGAATTTGAAAAAACCCGAACCTATGCCGAGGTTTTGCAAGATTGGGCGTCTTGGATGCAGTCAGGAATCTTGGATTTGAACATTCCCATGAATTACAAACGCGAGAGCATCAAAGAACAGGTGGCATGGTTTGACGGTTGGAACCGCTTTGCGGTGCAAACCAAAGCGGGTGGCACCGTGGCGACGGGTACGGCAATTTACATCAACTCGCAAACGCAAAGCTTGAATCAATTAAAGCGCTCACTGCAATTGCCTGGGATTTCGGGTTGGGTCGGGTATTCGTACCGCACGCCAGACCAGGCGACCTTTGATGGTCGTAAAACTGGCGCAAAGGCGCTCGAGGAACTACAGGCAAAACTGACCGCCAGGTCGGGCGCATTTGCCCTCAATTCGTCTTGGGGAACCGCACCTGTGGGCAACTTGGCGGGAGTGATTGGACGCGTCACCCAAAACGGTCTTGGGCTTGCCAACCAAACCGTGACGCTCGAGGACGCGGCAGGGCATCAAACTGAGTTGGTGACCGATTCGGGCGGCTATTACGGCGTCCCAAACCTGAAAACCATTGGACTCGCGCTCGGGGTGCTGAAACTCAAAACCGCAGATGTCGAGGCGCAGCTCGAGGTGAAACCTGAAATGGTGGCAATTGCCCCCGAACTTCAATTGCCGCAATAAATTCGCGCTATCATTGATGTCAGTCAGACAATCTATCATGGTGTCAGTCAGACAATTCTTTGGCGTTGCGCTTTGCAGCCTGCATTGATCATTTTGCAAGTTGGCTTACAAAATTTGACGATTCGTAGACAAATAGGTGATAATCGTGCAAGTTGTTCGCATCAAGTTTAACTTTTGATTGGTTTTTTAAGTACACCCTGCATCAGTTCGAGTTTCACTTCGGAGGCGCAACTTGATGACTGCCGATCCAATTCGTGATATTGAACTTCAAATACCTGACGCAAAGCGTTTGGTGCAGGTTAAGGATGTCAACAAGCGTTACGGCAACGGAACATTGGCGCTCGAGGGCATCAATTTGGAGGTGCGTGAGGGCGAATTTATCTCCTTGGTCGGTCCGAGCGGTTGCGGCAAAAGTACGTTATTGCGGATTATTGCAGGCTTGGGCGATGTGAGCGATGGACTGGTGACGGTTAACAACGCCGCCCCAACCGGCGTTCAAGCCAGGGGTTCGACGGCATTCGTTTTCCAGGAAGCCACACTTTTACCCTGGCGACCCGTGCGTGCCAACGTCGAATTGCCGCTCGAGTTGCATGGCGTGCCAAAAGCCAATTGGAAATCGGTGGTGGATGAAACCCTCGAGCTGGTGGGCTTGAGCAAATTTGACAAAGCCTTCCCGCGCGAACTCTCAGGCGGCATGAGGATGCGCGTCAGCATTGCGCGGGCGCTGATTACCAAACCAAAATTATTACTCATGGACGAACCCTTTGGGGCGCTGGATGAGATCACCCGCCAAAAACTCAACAGCGATTTGCTGCGTTTAAAAGACATTATTGGTGCAACCGTTATTTTTGTCACCCACAACGTTTTTGAAGCCGTCTTTCTCTCGAGCCGAATTGCCATCATGAGCGCCCGCCCTGGCAGGTTCGTGTGTGAGGTTGCGGTGAACGCGCCTTACCCTCGAGATGCCACTTTTAGAGGTTCGCCAGAGTTTGGTCAAGCCGTAATGGAAACAGTCGAGTCCCTCGAGCATTAGCAGGTGTTATGAAGTCCGCTTCTCGAGCAATTATCGATAAATCGAAGTGTTTTTAGCTATTTGCTTACGCTCAAGACTCAAGATTTCTTGATGAATGGGCACTGAGGAGAAATCAATGGCAGTCCAAAAAGTCAGTGTCCTGTCCACAACCAGCTCCGAACCCAGTGCCATCGCCAAATGGTTCTCTAGGTCGCTACCGCCCATATCAGCACTGGTGATCTTTTTGTTGCTTTGGCAGGCAATCATCATGGTTTCTGGTTTGAAACGCTTTGTCTTGCCCAGTCCAATCGATGTCGTTCAATCGTTCATCGAAAAATCGCCCGAATTGCTCGACGCCGCCGGTTTTACCTTGCGAAGCTCGAGCATCGCCTTTGTGTTGGTGATCTTTTTGGGAACGGTGGTTTCGTTCGTGCTGGCTTCAAACAAATTGATCGAAAAAGCGCTGTACCCGTATGCGGTCATGCTGCAAAGCACCCCCGTAATTGCCCTCGCCCCAATCATTATCATTTGGTTTGGACTGGGCTTGGGCAGCATTGTGGTCATCAGCGTGATCATTGCTATTTTTGCGGTGGTCGCCAACACCACGCAGGGTTTAATCAGCGTCGAGAACAATTTGCAAAACCTGTTTAAACTCTACGGAGCCTCGAGCAACCAAACACTTTTAAAACTTCGCTTACCGTTTGCCCTGCCCTACATGGTCACCGGTTGGCGCATCGCCAGCGCCCAGGTCGTTATTGGCAGCATCGTCGGTGAGTACATGGCAGGCGCGGGCGGCGGTGGACAGGGCGGCTTGGGTTTGGTAATTGCCGCCTCGAGCGCCAGGTTACAAACCTCGTACCTGTTCGCCTCGGCATTGACTTCAGCATTGATCGGCGTCGGTTTTTTCTTGCTGGTCAATTTTATTGGACATTTGCTCTTGCGAAACTGGCACGAAAGCGCGGTTCAACACGAAAACTAGGGTTACTCGAGATTCTATTGTTTATTCAAGAGGGGGAACATTATGAAGAAGTCGGCTCAGATCGCGTTGCTCGCCACAGGAATTTTCAGCGTGACAGGCTTGCTTGCTGTGGGGCAAGCCCAAACCAAACCCGAAGTCACGATGGTGCTCGACTGGTTTGTCGAACCACCGCACGGCGGTTTTTACGCTGCCGTTCAAGACGGTCTGTACGAGGCGAAAGGCGTCAAAGTCAACCTCGTGCCAGGTGGTCCAACCATTGCGGGTTATTCGCTCTTGGGTTCGGGCAAAGTCGAATTTGCCATGACCGATTCGGCTGGAATGCTGAGCGCCAGGGAAGAGGGTGTGCCGCTGGTCGGCGTGTTTGCCAACTTCCAACTCTCGCCACAAGTCCTGATGTATCACAAGTCCAACCCCGTCAAAAGCTTCAAAGACCTGGCGGGTCGCCAGGTCGCAGTGACGCCAGGCGCACCGTACTGGGATTACATCATGGCAAAATACAACCTGAGGGGCAAAGTCCAACAGGTCAATTACTCTGGGCAGCAAGCCACGTTCTTAAACGACGAAAAACTGGTTTCCCAAGGATACGCCGTCGCCGAACCCTACACGCTCGAGAAAGCCGGCGCGGACATTGGTTACCTGCTGGTCGGAGACAGCGGTTTTAGCCCTTACGGCATGATTGCCACCACCGAAGATTACATCAAGAAAAACCCAACCATCGTCAAAGCCGTGGTCGAAGCCACCCAGGAAGGCTGGGCGCGTTACATCGCCAACCCCGCCAAGTACGGCGGCAGTCTCAAAGCTGCCAACAAGGACCTCGAGCCTGACTTCCTGGACTGGAGCGGCAAAGCCGTGATTCCGTTCGTAACCGGTAAAAACGACGACACCAAAAAGCATGGTCTGGGATACATGAGTGCCAGCCGATGGACTGCGATGTACAAAGCCTT
The DNA here is from genome assembly GCA_964247135.1 of uncultured Deinococcales bacterium. Taxonomy (GTDB): domain Bacteria; phylum Deinococcota; class Deinococci; order Deinococcales; family JAAFIG01; genus JANXTZ01. The sequence goes on from CAXTTL010000031.1 coordinate 8,589, forward strand.
GCGTCAAGTGGGCGTTTTAACCAAAGACCAAGACCCGAAAAAAGCCTTCACCATGAAGTTCTTGCCAAAACCATAACCTGAGGCTCGAGCGAGATAGAAAAGCAAAATCGCTGACCAATTCATTTTTCTTTGACAGACACAAGAATCAGCGATTGCTCTTTTCCCCTCTCATCCCAACCCTTCTCTCCAAGGAGAGAAGGGAGTTTAGGTCATTTACATGTGCAGCTCAAGGATTACTCCATTTCGTTTTCTGGCAATAGTTCGGAATATTTTTGTTCCTTCATGCCTGTTAATTATTTTGCGGTTGTAGGGGCGCTGCGACCATGCTGTGAGGTGCGTTTTATGGTCAAGAAGCTTGCTGCACCCTCAGTAACGGCGACTGGTTTACCTTGAGTTTGCAAAAAGTTCTTTGTTTGGTCGAGGTTAATTAATGAACGGGCAAACCCACACTTTTGATCACTCGAGAAACTTGTGACATTTACTTTACTGAATTTAAAACAAGGCATTATTTTGTTCTGGGCGCTGTACATGAGCCTGGTCGTGATTTTAAATCTTTTTGACGCACTCAAAACCGTCAAACTTTTACCGCCAAACTGGAAATTCTCGAGCGGCAATTTTTGGTTTATCGAACAGGTCACCAAAATGTACAGCACGCCAACTTGGATCAACGGCGTGTTGTTCGCAGGGGCAATCGTTTGGGAGATCGTGAACACTGTCATGCTCTGGGCGGCGCTTGCCACATTTGACGGCTCGAGTTATGCCAGCGCCAACAGCGCGTTGATTGTCGGCTTGGCGCTCTGGGCAGCATTCATGGTGATTGACGAATTTTTTCTGGCGTGGTCGGTGGCAATCGGCAATTCCAACGCGATGGAAGGACATCGAAGCTTATTCTTGACCTGGTTGGTCTGCCTGATAGCAATCAACGTACTGCCCAACATTTAAACTCGAGGTGGTTTTCTTGCGTGATGAACGTTTTTTACCGAATTTAACCTGGCATGAAATCCGTGACCTCGAGAAAAACCAGGGTGTCTTGGTTTTGCCGATTGGGGCGATTGAACAACACGGTCCGCAACTGCCGACGATTACCGATGCGCTGATTGCCGAGCGCATGACAATGCTGGCACTCGAGCGCTTAAAGCCCGAGACTCGAGTTTGGCGGCTGCCGACCCAAAGTTATGGCAAGTCCAACGAACACGCCGGTTATCCTGGCACGTTTGCGCTATCGGCTAGCACGCTCATGGCAGTCGTGCGCGACATTGCGCTTGGCGCAAAATTGGCTGGTTTCAGGCGTTTGGCTTTTATCAATGCCCACGGCGGAAACACCGCATTGCTGGCGATGATGGCTAGGGACATTCGGGTTGAAACCGGTTTGCTGGTCTTCACGCTGTTCTCGAGCGCGGGAGCGCAAGACCCAATTGAAATTACGCCCGAAGAGGCGAAATTCGGGATTCACGCCGGCGATTGGGAGACCAGCATTGTGTTGGCACTCGAGCCAGAGTTGGTGCACATGGACCGCGCGGTGAAAAGCTTTCCCGATTACCCAACCTCGAGCAACCTCAGTTTGACTGGGGGAAATGCGGTCAGCGCGTGGCTCACGAGGGATTGGAGTCCGACGGGAGTTTTTGGGGATTCGACCGTGGCTACTGTTGAAAAAGGCAAGTTGAGACTCGAGGCTTGCGTGGTGAAACTCGCGGAGGTGCTGACCGAAATCAGTAGGTTTGAAATTCCAGAGGCGAATCAGTAATGTTTGACCTCCTTTTAAAAAATGCGAACCTCGAGCAAGGCGTGATGGACGTGGGAATTGGTGACGGAAAAATCTCGAGCATTGCGCCAAACCTCGAGTTTCATGCCGCAAAAACCATTGACCTCGAGCGGCGATTGTTGCTGCCAGGACTCATCGAAACGCATTGTCATATCGACAAAACCCTGACCGCCAAGCTGGTCGGGAATTCTGCTGGCACGTTGCTCGGGGCAATCGAGAATTGGATCGCCTTCAAACCTCAAATCAGCAAAAACGACTACCTCGAGCGCGGAAAAAAAGCGCTAACGATGGCGATTTCGCAGGGCACCACGACTTTAAGAACCCATGTTGACGTGGATTCAAACGGGTTTTTGGCGCTCGAGGCGGTACTCGAGTTAAAAGAATTGTTTGCCGACAAAATCACAATCCAAATCGTGGCGTTGGGCAGCCCTGAACTCGAGGTTGAAACCATGCGCGAGGCGATGCGCCTTGGCGCTGACGTGGTTGGTGGCTGTCCCGCGATTCGGCAAGACCCAAAACTCGAGGTGGAGAATGCGCTGAAAATTGCGGCGGAATTTGGTAAACCGCTTGATTTGCACGTGGACGAGAATGATTTCAGCAACTCGCTCGAGTTTCTGGCGGATGAAGTCATCAGGCTCAAATTTGGCTTGCCTGTGATGGCTGGACATTGTTGCAGTTTGGATTTTATGTTGGAGCACGACGCGGCTCGAGTGATCGAAAAAGTGGCGAAGGCGGGAATCAGCATTGTGTCTTTGCCCGCCTGTAACCTCAATTTGCAGGGGCGCGGTCAACATCCTGTACCGCGCGGGGTGACTCGAGTCGCAGAGTTGCTTGTCGCTGGCGTGAACGTCTGTGTGGGGTCGGACAACGTGCAAGACCCTTTTCATCCAATCGGAAATTACAATTTACTCGGTGCCGCGAACCTGGCGACGATGGCGTGTCATTTAACGACCGACACACAAATTCAGCAAACCTTTGAAATGATCTCGAGCAATGCCGCAAGGGCGTTAATCTTGCCCAAACCAGAAATCAAAGTTGGTGCGAACGCCGATCTGATCGTGCTCGAGGCGGAATCTGCCAAGCAAGCGGTCTGCGAAATTGCGCCGTGTTATTTGACCATAAAAGCTGGAAACGTGCTCGAGAGGCGTTCATGGACATCGTGATTCGTGGTGCCAGGTTGCAAGATGGAACCATCACAGATATTGGAATAGAGGACGGTTTGATCACCCAGCTTCAACCTGAAATCGCTGGCACAGCAAAACTCGAGTTTGATGCGACCAATCAATTGGCGATTCCTGCGTTTGTGAATGGGCATCTTCACGCCTGCAAAAGTTTTTGGCGCGAGCCACTGGCAAAGCTCGAGCTAGGACAGAATTTTGATTTTACAAACATGGCTGCGAGATTTGGCGCGATCAGCGAAATCAAACGCCACTACACGCCCGAAGAGGTCGCCGCTCGAGCCGAGAAAAGCATTCTTATGGCTTTGCGTCACGGCACTTGCGCGATTCGCTTGTTTGCAGACGTGGACAGCGACGCTGGACTTCGGGCGCTCGAGGGCTTGATCAAAGTTCGAGAACAATTTCGTGAAATTTTAACCGTTCAGGTCGTGGCATTTCCGCAAAATGGGGTGTTTCGCGCTCGAGCCAGCACCGAAAGTCTGTTGCATCAGGCGCTCGAGTTGAACATTGATGCAATTGGCGGCATTCCTTGGCTCGAGCCGAGCGAGGAATCGCAAAAAGCACACGTCGATCTGATTCTCGAGTTGGCAAAAAAACATAATCGAGACGCGCATTTTGTGCTCGATGACACCGAAGACCCGACCTCCAGAAGCACTGAATATGTGGCGGCAAGAACCATCGAACTGGGTTTACAAACTCGAGTTCATGGCACGCAGGCAAACGCGCTGGCATATTACGATGACGGTCATGCGGCTCGGGTGATTCGACTGTTGAAGGAAGCTAAAATGACGATTTTCTCGAACGCGCATGTGGCGCTGGTAACGACCAATGTGCGCCATCAGCCAGCACCGAGGGGCATGACTCGAGTTCGTGAGCTTTTGGCGGCTGGTGTCCCCGTTGCCACCGCTCAGGACGACATTGACAACCCGTACTATCCGTTCGGGCGCAACGATTTGCTCGAGGTGGCGCAGTACATGGCGCATTTGGGGCAATTTGCTTGGGGTGATGAAATTGACACTGTTCTCGAGATGGTCACGAGTGTTCCAGCCAAGGTCATGAAACTCGAGCATTACGGTTTGGCGGTTGGTTGCAAAGCCAGTGTACAGATTTTGAACGCCACAAATTGGCGCGATGCAGTGCATTATCAAGCCGAGAAATCATTCGTGATCGTGAACGGTAAACTGGTTTCTCGAGCCTTGAGACAGCAAGAATTTTTTGGATTGGGGAAGTCATGAATCAACGCATCTTAACCAAACTCGAGCAGATTGTTGGCGCGAATCAAACCTTTACCGATGCTCGAATTTTAGAAACGTTTTCCAAAGACCAGTACGCGTTTTCGCCCGTGCTGCTCGAGTTGTTGCGCGACAAACGCGCCGAAGTGATGGTTGCGCCAGACTCGAGCGAACAACTGAGCGCAATTGTTTCGCTCTGCGCACTCGAGAATATTCCATTGACGGTTCGCGGCGCGGGCAGCGGCAATTATGGGCAAGCCGTGCCACTTCAAGGCGGCATTCTGGTCAGTTTGCACCGCTTCAATCAAATCCTCGAGATTGATCCAACAGCGCAAACCGCCCGAGTTCAAGCTGGGGCACGGCTCGGCAACCTCGAGCGTGAAGCCAGAAAACACGGGCTGGAGTTGCGGTTTTACCCGAGCACCTGGGCGACCGCTACGGTTGGCGGTTTCGTCGGCGGCGGCTTTGGCGGCGTGGGTTCGATTCAGTACGGCACGCTTTGGGATGGTCTGATCCTGGAAACACAAGTTTTATCGATGACCGAAAACCCAAAGCTCGAGCGGTTGACTGGCAGCGATATTTTTGCCGTGATTCACGCCTACGGCACCACCGCGATCATGACCGAATTGACCATTCGACTTGCGCCCGCGACCAACTGGGAGGAAAGCGTTTTCTCGTTTGAGAGCCTCGAGAATGCGATTGCGTTTGCCCAAGAAATTGCCCAAGATTCGAAGCTCAAAAAGCGAGAAATTGGAATCTTTGAAGCCCCAATGTCAACTTTTTTCAAACCGCTCGAGGCGGCTGGCGGCGTGCGTGAGGGCAGAACCGCCGTGATTTTGGAACTCGAGGAACACACAAGCCCCACGCTCGAAACTCGAGCCAAAGAACTGGCTGGAACGCTCGATTACTTCAACCCGCACGCCACGTACCACCACTCGGGTTTTGCGCTTTCGGATTTTACCTGGAATAACACCACACTCTGGGCGATGAAAGCCGACAGCACTTGGACGTACACCCAAGCCAGGTTTGAGGTGGACAGGTTGCCCGAGCAAGTTCGCGCCATCAAAACCGAATTTGGCAGCGAAGTGTTGATGCACCTCGAGTTTATTCGTGAACGCATTTCTGAGGGCGGCGTGCTGGTCGCGGCAAGTTTGCCGCTCATTCGGTTTACGACCGTCGAGCGACTGTTTGAAATCCAAGCTTTTCTTGAAACCATCGGCGTCCAAGTCGCAGACCCACACACCTTTTACTTGGATGAAGACTCGAGGTGGTCTGGTGAAGCCGTATTAAATGGCGTCACTCGGTTCAACCCCAAAGGCTTGCTGAACCCTGGCAAGTTGAAAGTGCTCGAGACTGGCGAAAACACGGTGCTCGCCAATTCTTGGTTTGGCACCACAAAAACTGTTTAACGGTACTCGAGCTTAGAGCGCAAGAACAAATAATCTCCCGCCCGTTTGAGGCTGACCGGTTTTGAGCGCGGCGCGTTTTCTGGCGTGAACGCCACACCTTCGATCAAGCCTGGTCTGCCGCACTCAGAATTCTGTCCAATGACCACGGGCGAGAGCGTCAAAAATTCCTCGTCGATCAATTTCGCCGCCACAAACGAACCGTAGACTCGAGGTCCGCCCTCGCAGAGTAAGGTTTTGACCTGGTAATCGTGATGCAAAACTTGCACCACACGTCGCAAATCCACGCGATCAGTGCCAACTTCGGGCAAGTCAACTTTGGCAGCGACACCCTCGAGGTTCTTGGCGCGTTCACGCCCTCTTGCGGTGGTGAAAATGACAACCTGCAAGTCAGCTCGAGCGAACACGGGCAAACTCGGATCAAATTCCCCCTCGAGAGACAAAAACGTTTGCAAGGGATTGGGCGCAAGTCCAAAACTCGAGCGCAGGTCGTCGAAGGCAGTTTCGCTCGGACAAATGTACTGGTGCGTCCAGATGTGATCTGGTTCGATTTTCAGCGTGACATCGCCGACGATCACCGCATCGGCTCGGGTTCGCAGCAAACCCATCATCCATTGGTCGTGAAAGTTAAAGTTTGATACCTCTCCCCCACTGGATTGTCCTGGCATGGCAAACGAAATTCGTCCATCTCGAGATTGCACAAAATTGGAATAGGTGTACGGACGATCTGTCGGCGCATCGAACAGCCAGTCGCCGCCGTATGCAAGCCTGAATGCCTCTGGAAGCTTTGACGAGCTTGGATGGAAGTTTGTAGGCTCGAGCAATGATTGAAACGGGTTTACGGCAGTGATGGCAACAGGCTGCATGAAGAATCTTAACGCAAATCCAAACCTTAAATTTGGGTTTGCCATGCAATATCGTTGAATTCACGCCGCAATTCGAGAATGCCAGTTTGAACCCCTCGAGATGGGTTGACGCGGTTCGTTAAAAGCACGTGAATTTGCTGGGTTTTTGGGTCAAACCAAGCGCCAGTTCCGGTAAAACCCGTGTGACCGAGCGACGTGTACGGTCCAGCATCGCCACCGCTCCAAAGCTGATGCCGCATCACCCAGCCAAAGGCTCGAGCATCACTTTCTGATCGGGCAATTTCTGTTGCCATCAACTCGAGCATCTGTGTTCCAATGACGCGTCCCTCGAGCAAATATGCCAGGTACAAACCAACGTCTCGAGCCGTGCCAAACAAACCAGCATGACCCGAAACACCCTCGAGTGCGGACGTGTTCTCGTCATGAACTGATCCAACGATCAAACCGCCGCGTTCAGGTACAAATTCCGTCGGCGCACAGTTGGCAATTTCTGGGTGATACGTTAATTTTAAGCCGAGCGGTGCGAACAATTCGTTTCGGGCGACAATGTCCAACCTCGCGCCGTACAGTTGCTCGAGAAGGTAGGTCAGCGCTATAAAACCTTGATCAGAATACAAAATCTCTCGAGACTCACGTATAGGTTCGGTCAAGGCTTTCTCGAGCGCTGCCTGACGTGGCAAATTCCAAAAACGCAATCTCGAGAGCGCCTCTAAACCCGAAGTGTGCGAAACCAACTCGAGGATATTGCTGTTTTCGAGCGGAAAGCCTTTGACCTCGGGCAGCATCTCCAACAAGGGCGCAGCGGGATCAAGTCTCCCCCGTTCGATCAATTTTAAAAGCAGTGGCACGGTCACCAGCACTTTGGTCAAACTCGCCAGGTCATAAACAGTCTCGAGCGTCACCTCTTTTGAATCTGTTTGGCTCGAGAGACGTCCAAAACTGGCGAACTCGAGGTTTGAACCAAATCCCAAAGCAGCACTTGCTCCAGGAATTGGACCAGCCTTGATGGCATTCTTTACAAGCTCAAACGCAGGGTTCATCATCTCGAGCCTACCGCAAACCAGCACAACACGGTATAGTTCTGTGCTCAACTATTCACCCGAGAGACACTTGGGTTTTGGAGGAAAACACATGTACGAATTGCTCTTATTAACCAAATCAGGACGTGAAATTGCGATGGGTCAAGCCGAAAACAAAGACGAGGCACAGAATCTGGCAAATGCCGCCGTGCAACTCTTGGGCGGACTTAAAACCGCGCAGGAACTGAACAACGTCATGATCATCAACTCTGGACCAAACGTTTACTTTATTGTGCCCAGCGAAATTGAAGGCATCAGCCTGTTCCATGTTGAGGAAACGCCGCTGAACGTCAACATTCAAGAGATGGTTGGCAAAGCGCTCGAGGATGCGCAAAAGCCACAAGCTTAAATTTTAATTTGGATAAAGACGAAAGCGACTTTCGCTTTCGTCTTTTTGTCGCTCGAGATTCGAGCAACTCAACCCACATGAACCCGAGGGCGACGGCGCGGTTTTGGTTCGGACTGCCGAATGATCTCGCGGGTCATCGGGGCGGTATCACCCTCGCCGAAGAACAAGAACCTCGAGACGTTGGCGAGCGGCGTGATTTCGGACCAGGTGAAATAACAATGCGGAATCATGGTGCTGCGGTCACGCAAATACAACAAAAAGGCGGCGATGGCATTGGGCACGGCTGGCGCGGTGGCGCGGAGGACATGGTATTTGGAACCGTTCGGGCTGGCAATCTCGACGCCTTGGACTTGCAATTTTCCGACAAATTCTGAGGCGTCAGAAATGCTGACCTCAAAAAACAAGATCGGGTCGCGTGCGTCAATATGGTGATCCTCGCGCTCGGCAAGTTCCTTATCCTGATATTCGCCCCAGTCTCCCGCTTGGCGTTTGTTGGTGATGATGTGCAATTCGGCGCAGTGATGAATGCTGTCTTGCAAAAACCCTTCGGCGGTATCATCGAGTTTGATGTCGGTAATCCGCAATTCGGTCGAACGAAAGACCCTCGAGAGGATCGAAACCAACACGATTGCCGAAATGAAAAACACGGCAATTCGGATACCATCGGGCTTTTCGATCACGTTGGTCACGGTGGTATAAATAAACACCAGCGTGATCAAAGCAAAACCAACCATCGCAAGGCGCTGCTTTTTGGCTCGAGCCGACAAAAATACGGCAATCGCGCCTGAACTCATCAAGACCAAAACGCCTGTCGCATAAGCGCCGCCTTGGGCATCGACATCGGCACGGAACACCAAGGTGACCACAAAAGCGATCAAGACAAACAATAGCGTCAATGGACGGTTGGCTTTCGCCCATTCTGGAGCCATGCCGTAACGCGGCAAATAGCGCGGCACGAGGTTGAGCAACGCCGCCATCGCACTCGCACCGGCAAACCACAAAATGGTCACAGTGCTGATGTCATAGACCGTACCAAAACCGTTGCCGAAAAATTGGTACGCCAAAAACGCCAGCGCACGTCCGTTGGCACTGCCACCCTGTTGAAATTCGGCGGCAGGAATGTGAAGCGTGGTGACAAAGCTCGAGGCAATCAAAAAGACGCTCATGATGAGGGCAGCGGTGGTCAGCAATTTTTTGGTGTTGCGAATCCGTCCGAGCGGGTTGAGAGGGTCTTCGTTTTTACCGCCTTTGATGATTGGCATGACCGCGACACCCGTCTCAAACCCCGAAAGCCCGAGCGCCAGTTTAGGAAACGCCAAAATTGCAAAGCCCAAAATCAAAAACGGATTGCTGCTGCGGGTGTTCAAACCCGCGATCCAATTGTTCCACTCGAGCGGCTGCTGGAAAAGCTCGAGAATTCCTCGGGCAATCACGATGCTGTTGAGGCTCAAGTACACGACCACCAAAACCACGGCAATACCGACGGCTTCCTTAAAACCTTTTAAGAACACCGCGCCCAACAAGGCAATTAAGCCAAGCGTGATGCCGATTTGCATTGCAAACGAACCATCGGAATGAAAGGCTTGTTTGAAAAAAGGATTTTCGATCACGTGCGCCGCCGCATCTGCCGCCGAGAGCGTGATCGTGATGACAAAATCGGTTGCCGCGAAACCCAAAAGTGCCAGCACAAACAATTTGCCCGCCCAAAATCCAAGCAGTCGCTCGAGCATCGAAATTGAACCGTTGCCAAAAGGACTTTCTGACGCGACCCGCAAGTACACTGGCAAGGCAGCAAAAAGCGTGACCAAAACCAAAATCATGGTGGCGATTGGGGACAAAACCCCAGCCGCCAACGCCGCAATGCTGGGTTGATAACCGAGTGAGGAAAAATAATCCACACCGGTCAAACAAACCACTTTCCACCAAGATTCTTGGTGATGCGCTTTCTGATGCGACACATTACCGTCGCCCGAGGCACCTGTGTTTTCAGTTTTCGATTCGCCCTCGAGCAGCCAGTCTTTGATGCGGTGGTTATTGCCGGTTGGAGTGGAAGACATAAACGCCTGATTCTGGTACTTGAAGATTCAATTGTCAAGACGTTTTTTACCTTATTTGGTTTGAGTTCGGATGTATTAAGGTTTAACTTGTCTAGGGTTGTTGCAAAAAAATTCGAGCAATCTTAACAGCACCTTGGTAAAGCCTTGCACCCAGCTTGATATCCTTTGCAGGTGAAATTGTTCTTGATTTTTGTTGCTTTCAGTCTGTTTTCGTGCAAATCACAGCGCTCGAGTTCGGACGGATTTGAGCATTGGTTGGCATTTCAAAAGTACAGCGCTTTGATGGCAAACAAAACTGCGCCCGAACGACTGCCGATTCCAGTGGGTCGGGTCAAACTGCACCAAATCACCGACACTTGGGGTGGTGCGCGGCGTGAGGGTCGAAAACATGAGGGTGTGGACATTTTCGCGCCAACAGGCACCCCAATCTACAGTGCGACGGACGGTATCGTCATTTTTAAGGGCTGGAACCGGTTGGGCGGCAACACCGTCACCATCTGGGGCGCAGGTGACAAACGTTATTACTACGCCCACCTCTCGAGGTACGCCAACATCAATAATGCTCAAATAGTGACCCGAGGGACGTTAATTGGATTTGTCGGAAATTCTGGCGACGCCAGCACCACGCCGCCGCACTTGCACTTTGGGATTTACGACCAGAATTGGCAAGCCAGCAACCCATTTGGGCTACTCGAGGATCACGGTTCAGCGTTGAATCCCTGAAAAAATGCCACTCGGGTTTAAAACTAAATTTTAAGCTGCATGTTGTAATAATTGGCGTAAACGCCACCGAGGGCTACCAAGTCCTGATGCGTGCCCTGTTCTGCAATTCCCTGATCGCCCAGCACCACGATTCGCTGGGCATTTTTGATGGTCGAAAGTCGGTGCGCAATCACGATGGTCGTGCGGTTGTCAATCAGTTTCTCGAGCGAATCCTGAACCTCCCGTTCGCTCTCGTTGTCCAGAGAACTGGTGGCTTCGTCAAAAATAATGATCGCCGGATTTTTCAGAAAAACCCGAGCGATGCTTAAGCGCTGTTTTTGCCCGCCCGAGAGTTTGACGCCGCGCTGCCCAATGTCGGTGTCGTAGCCATCCGACAGCGCCATGATGAAATCGTGCGCATTGGCTTTTTTGGCGGCATCCACAATTTCAGAAAAACCCGCCTCGAGTTTACCGTAAGCGATGTTATCGGCAACCGTTCCAGCGAACAGGTAAACGTCTTGTTGCACAATGCCGATGTTTTTTCTGAGCGATTCAAGACCAATGTCTTTGAGGTTTTTGCCATCGAGCAAAATCTGCCCTTCGGTCACATCGTAAAAGCGTGGAATCAGCGAACAAAGCGTGGTTTTTCCAACGCCCGACGCGCCAACCAGCGCAATAAATTCGCCAGCTCTAATCTCGAGCGAAATGTTTTTCAGCACCTCATCATGGTTTTCGGTGTATTTAAAACTGACATCCTGAAATTTCAGATGTCCCTGAACCCGCCCTAAGTCGGTCGCAGTCGGCGAATCCTCAATGTCGGGTCGAATCTCGAGCATCTCCATAAAACGGTTAAAACCCGTAATGCCCTCCTGATAAAGCCGTCCCAGATTGCTCGCGCCCCGAATTGGTTCGAGCAAAATACCGAGATACAACAGGTAGGTCAGCAAGTCGACCAAATCCAAGTGATGACCGACAATACTGGCACCGCCAACCACCAGCAAAACAATGGTCAAAAACTGCGTGAAAAACAACATTCCACTGGTGAAAAACATATAACTTTTGTACTCGACCTTTCGACCCTCGAGAAAACGATTGTTCTGGGTGGCAAATTTTTTGGCTTCGAGTTTTTCGTTGGTAAAAGATTTTACGACACGAATCCCTGCCAGCGAATCCTCGAGCTGTGCGTTGACATCACCGATTCGGTCCCGACTGGTTCTGACCGCCAGGTTCATTTGCTTGTTAAAGTACAAAGCGTAAACCGTCATGATCGGTAAGAACGCAAAGATGACAAGGGTGAGCGGCACATTGATGGTGATTAAAATGGCAAATGCGCCGATCAATTTCAACAGCGAGATCACCACATCCTCTGGACCGTGATGAAACAATTCACTCATGGCAAACGTGTCGTTGGTGATGCGGTTCATCAGTTGAGCCGTCAAATGATTGTCAAAAAAACCGAAAGACAGTTTTTGATAATGCTCAAATAGCTCGGCACGCATGTCGCGTTCCATCAACGCGCCCATCATGTGACCCTGATAGTCAACAAACACATTGCAGAGCGTTTGAAGCACCACCAAGACCAGCATCAAAGCGCCCGTAAAATAAATTTGCCCCAGCATTTGAGATGAATTTCCAGCCAAAATGTCTTTGGTGATGTACCTGGCAAACAGTGGCAATACCAGCGCCACGGCAGCCACGACAAAAGCACAAATGAGGTCGGCAACGAGTAAACGCGTGTAGGATTTGTAATAGGAAAAAAACTTTTTGCTTCGGGCGTTCAACATTATTCCCCCAACGGTTCGGAGGAACAAAAACGCTTACCCTCCAAACCCTGGTCTGAATTTCAGACCTCGAGCTGCGATTGTGAGTTGTAAACAAAATGTTGAACGGCTTCTCACGTCGCACCTCCTTTCAAGGTTTGGACCGGCTGAATTGATTGTTAGTTTATCACTTTCACCGAAGTTGTTGCAAAATCACAAGTCAACGAGACACCCATAAAAGTATGTTGACCCTCGAGACACCAAAATGATGCTTTCAAAAACTTCAAAACCGTAGGGTGCGCCGTGCGCACCGTGAGCCATGTGGTCATGGTGCGCACGGCGCACCCTACCAATGTCTTTTTTTAAGAAAAATCCTTTATAAACCGAGGTCAACACGCTTTTAACCCTGTCTCCAATTTCAGCCACGACGGACTCAAGGACCTTTAAGACTCGAGCTTCCACCGTGTGTCGTCCACCGTATCCTCGAGTTGCACGCCCAAAGACTTGAGGCGTTCACGCAGGGCGTCGGAGCTTTTGAAATCACGGTTTAAACGGTAACTTTTGCGGGCTTCAATCGCAATCTCGAGCAAACCCTCGAGCAGACCTTCCTTGCCTTGGGTCGCATCGCTGGTGTCGGCTGGAAACAACCCAAAGACAAAACCTGCGAGCTTATCAAAAGTTTCCAATCCCAACTCGAGCGATTGTTTGTTGTTGGTGATTACAGATGCGTTAAATTCTTTGGTCATGGAAAACAATGCCGCCAGCGCCTCTGGCGTGTTGAAATCGTCGTCCATCGCGGTTTCAAATTGAACCCGAGCCGCATCAATTTTTTTCTCGAAACCCGCATCGTGCCCAGTCGTCGCCAGCTCGAGTTTGCGCACCAGTTCGCGGCGCGTTTCCCTGAACCTCGAGAGAACGCTGGTCGCGGCGGTGATGGTGTCTGAAGATAGTTCTGCCACGCTGCGGTAATGGCTCTGAATGTAAATCAAACGCAGCACCATCGGGTCGTGGGTGGCGTAAAAATCTTGCAGGGTCGTGAAATTTCCTTTGGACTTGCTCATCTTTTCGCCGTTGATGGTCAGCATGTTGCCGTGCATCCAGTAACGCGCGAACTTATAGCCCGCGCCCTCGGCTTGGGCAATTTCGGCTTCGTGATGCGGAAATTGCAAATCCAGACCGCCGGCGTGGATGTCAAAATTTTCGCCCAAGTATTTGATTGCCATCGCCGAGCATTCGATGTGCCAACCAGGAAAACCCTCTCCCCAAGGCGATTTCCAGCGCATTAAATGTTCTGGTTCGGCAAATTTCCAGAGGGCAAAATCCAGTGGGTCTTCCTTGTCCTCGCGCACGTCCTCACGCGTGCCAACCTCGAGTTCATCGATCTTGCGTCCCGAAAGTTTCCCATAATCTGGGTCGGATCGCACCCGAAAGTAGACGCTGCCATCTCGCTCGTAGGCTTTGCCCCTGGCAATTAAAGTTTGTACCATTTCAATCTGCTCGAGGATATGCCCCGTCGCCCTTGGCGCAATGTTGGGTTTTTGCACGTTCAGTTGTTCCATGTCATGAAAGTAATTCCACATGTACTTCTCGGCGACCTCCATCGGCTCGAGTTGCTCGAGTTTGGCGCGTTCACCGATACGGTCATGCCCCTCGTCGCTGGTTTCGTCGGTAATGTGACCAACGTCGGTGATGTTACTCACGAACCTGACTTTAAAATTTCGGTAAGCGAACCAACGGCGGATCACGTCGAATGCCACGGCGGTTTTGCCGTGTCCAAGGTGTGCGTCGGAGTACACGGTGGGTCCGCACAAATACATGCCAACGCGCCCGGCGGTGGTCGGCACAAAATCCTCTTTTTGCTTGCTCAAAGTGTTAAACAACCTAATGGTCATGGAAAATCCTTTCAATAAAAAAGCTCGAGGTTAAGTCTCGAGCATCATTTCGGGTCGGGGAATGGACTCAAAACCGCTCTAGGGGCGGTCACAACAAGAATGCAGGGTTACTCGAGGGTCTGACATCTTGAGCAAATTATACACTCGAGTTTGCACGGTTTGGTAATCCACACTTCACGGGAGTAGACTCGAGGCAACATGAACGCGCCAAACTGGCAACAAGATGCCATCCCACCACCGCTCTCGTAACGCTCGAGAGACATTAAATTATCGCCATTCTTTTGAAGTTCGAGCATCCAAACAACTGCTCGAGAAGAGGTTTTTTATGGGTCAAATACAACTGAAAACCGCGCTGCCAGGACCAAATTCATTGGCGTTGCAAGCCAGACGTGCCGCCGCCGTCTCGAGCGCCTTGGGTCAAGCCAACCCCGTCGCCATCAAACGCGCCAAGGGTTCGATGCTCGAGGATGTTGACGGTAACATGCTGGTTGATCTGGCGGGCGGCATCGGCGTGCTGGCGGTGGGTCACGGACCCGAAAACGTCAAAGCTGCGCTTCACAAACAGGTTGACGAGTACTTGCACATTTGCAGCATCGTGGCAAATTACGAACCATACGTTGAACTGTGCGAGAAATTGAACAGTTTGACCCCAGGCAATTTTGCCAAGAAAACCTTGCTTTCAAACGGCGGCGCGGAAGCCGTCGAAAATGCCGTCAAATTTGCGCGGCGTTTTACGGGTCGGGCGGGCATCATCGTCTTTGAGGGTGCGTACCACGGGCGCAGCAACCTGACGATGGCGATGACCAGCAAGTACAGCCTGTTCAAAAAAGGTTTCGGACCCTTCGCCCCAGAAGTCTACCGCCTGCCCATGCCAAACCTTTACCGCACCCCAAAAGGCATGAGTCAGGAAGATTACCTCGAGTGGAGTTGCTGGAATCTCGAGAATGCCTTGGTCGCCCACATTGACGGTTCGGCGCTGGCTGCCATCGTGATCGAACCCATCGTCGGCGAGGGCGGCTTCATTCCCGTGCCGAAAAAGTTCCTCGAGAAAATCCGTGAAATCTGCGACAAAACGGGTGCGGTGATGATCGCCGACGAGATTCAATCGGGTTCTGGACGCACGGGCAAAATGTATGCGATTGAACACACGGGCGTCGTGCCGGACATGGTCATCAGCGCCAAATCGCTCGGGGCGGGACTGCCAATTTCTGCGGTCACCGGACGTGCCGAAATCCTCGATTCGCCACATGTTGGCGGCGCGGGCAGCACTTACGGCGGCAACCCGCTCGCCTGCGTTGCCGCGCTCGAGGCAATCAAAATCCTCACCAGCCAAGAAGCCATCGACGGCGCCGCCAGAATTGAACGCATCGTGCGCGAAGTCTTTGAACCCATGCAACTCGAGATACCAATTCTTGGCGACGTGCGCGGCGTTGGTGGCATGATGTGCCTCGAGTTTGTTCACGATCAGGTACAAAAAGAACCCTGGATGGAAATCGTGCCGCAAATCGTCAAAGGCTGCCTCGAGGGCGGCGTGATCTTGCTCCGCGCTGGTTTGTACACCAACTGCATCAGGTTCCTGCCCGAACTCACCATCGACGAGGCATTGTTCCGTGAAGCGCTCGAGGTTGTGGCTGGCGCGGTTCGTCAGGTTTACAAAGCGAATCAAGCGGT
>CAXTTL010000031.1:24642-29247 GCA_964247135.1 uncultured Deinococcales bacterium
ATAAAACTCCCTTCTCTCCTAGGAGAGAAGGGTCGGGGATGAGAGGGAAAGTGCTTGCCGTTTTTTTGGTAGGCACACCGCATTTCCTCGATAGAAACGACAGGTAACACATGATGACACTCCCAAAAGCTTTACTCTCGAGCCGCGACAACCGCTTCAGCGTCGTGCAATCCGAACCTTGGATGGCGCGTGACCTCGAGGCGATTCAACGGGCGAGTTTTCCCGATTTGGCTGAGCACGAATTGGCAATAGAAAAGCATTATCTGGCACAAATGACAGCTTTTCCCGCAGGACAACACGCCATCCTCGAAAACGCCACAGGACGCGTGGTGGGCAGCTCGAGCGACTTGCGGGTCAATTTGGATTTGTCGCATTATCAGCACCGATTTCTCGAGGCGGTGGGCGATAATTTTTTCAGTACGCACATTTCGGACGGCGATTGGTTATACGGCGCGGACATTGGTGTGTTGTCCGAGTTTCGCGGTTTGGGATTGGCAAGTTTGTTGTACGCCAGACGCCAAACACTGGTGCGCGAACTGGGTTTGATGGGTCACGTGGCGGGTGCGATGCCCAAAGGGTACGGCGCGTTAAAGCAAAAACTGCCAATTGAAGAATACGTCAACGATGTCATCACGCTCGAGTTGAACGACCCTGTGCTTTCGGTTCAATTGCGCCGTGGGTACCGCGTGTTTGGCATTATCCCTGATTATCTCGAGGATGCCAGCACCGACAATTACGGGGTTTTGATTTTGTGGCGCAACGTGGACAGGGGTTGGTAATGAAAGCAGATTTACTTTTTCACAACGGTGCAATTCTGACCATGAAATCCGATTTTCGACCCGAGGCGTTGGCGGTTGCTGACGGTAAAATTTTGGCTGTCGGTCAAAAACATGATCTCGAGCATTTTGTTGACTCGAGCACCAAAGTCATTGATTTGGCGGGAAGTGCGTTGCTGCCAGGATTTAACGATGCGCACGTTCACGTTTGGAAGGTCGGGCATTTGCGCACGACCATGCTCGATTTGCGCGAACAAACCACGCTCGAGGGCGTTTATGCCGCCGTGCGCGAACGGGCGGCGAAACTCGAGCCTGGTCAGTGGTTGCTTGGGCGAGGTTGGAATGAGGCGAAACTCGAGGGCGGAGCGCCCATCAAATCTGGTTTGGATGCCGCCGCGCCAAACAATCCTGTGGTCTTGACCCGAACCTGTGCGCACATTCACGCCGCAAACTCGAGTGCTTTGGCGCTCTCGAGCATCACAAGCGACACCCTCGCTCCTGCGGGCGGAGAATTGGACTGGGAACGCGGTCACGCCATCGAGACGGCTTATGGACTCTTACAACGCGCCATGCCAGCCCCGACCGTTGCCGATTACGAGCGCTTTATTCTGGCGGGACTCGAGTATTTGCGGTCAATGGGCGTCACCAGCGCCACCGACCCAGCCGTTGATCCCGTGCTGCTCGAGGCGTACCGTTCGCTCGAGGCGCAAAACAAACTGCCAATTCGGGTCAATGTGTTGTTCATTCGTCGCCCCGACGGTGGCAGCGAAACGTATCCACTGCCAGAAAAATTCAACTCGAGTTTCCTGCGCGTGGACAGTGTGAAATTCTTTGCCGACGGCGGTTTGTCGGGCGCGACGGCGGCGGTCAGCATTCCGTTTCGCAACACCAAGCATACCAGCTACGGGGTTTTGAGATTTGAAACTGAAGAACTCTATCAACTGGCGCTCGAGGCACACGTTGCTGGCTTTAGAATTGGCACGCACGCCATTGGAGATCGGGCTTTAGATCAGATTCTCGAGGTTTATGAACGGCTCGAGCGCGAACACACAAACGGAATGCGTCACCGCATCGAACATTTTGGGCTGGCGAATCCCAGCCATCTCGAGAAAGCCAGAAAACTTGGTGTAATAGTTGTACCTCAAGCGATTTTCTTGCACGAACTTCGCACGAATTTTCAACAATATGTGCCGACACCGTTCCTCGAGCATTGTTACAACCTCCGCGCCATGATCGACGCGGGTCTGACGATGGCACTCTCAACCGATGGTCCTGTGGTACGTGAACTCGACCCGCTCGAGGGCATCAAAGCCGCGATGCTCGAACCGATGGTTGCAGGCAACGGAATCACGCTGCACGAAAGTTTGAACGCCTACACGCTTCAAGCCGCTATTGCCCAAGGTGATGGGTCGAACCGAGGCACGCTCGAGGTGGGAAAACACGCTGATCTTGTCGTCATAACCAACCCATTAACTACCACACCCGAAGACTGGAAACTCGAGAAAACCTTTGTGGCAGGACTCGAAATATCACAATAATCCGAGGGCGAGGCTCGCCCACACCATTTCATATTTTAGGAGCAGCACATGACCATGATTTCCCAAATTTCAAACCGCGCCTACATTGACGGCACATGGCAAAAACTCGAGAAAAGCTTTGAAGTTCGCAACCCTTACGACCAAAGCCTGGTCGCCAATGTCGCCGATTGCGGCGCCGAGGAAGCCAAAATCGCGCTCGAGGCAGCCGTCGAAGCCTTCAAACACTGGAAGAACAAAACGGGGTTTGAACGCGCCGCCGTCATGCACCGCTGGGCGCAGTTAATCCTCGAGCATCAGGAAGAACTCGGGCGCACCATGACGCTCGAGATGGGGAAACCCATTGTTGAAGGGCGCGGCGAGGCGGTGTACACCAGCACCGCCATCACCTGGTACGCCGAAGCCGCCACCAGAATCGCGGGCGAGTTTGTCCCCTCGAGATTTCCAAACAAACGCGCTTTTTCGCGTCCGGAAGCTGTGGGCGTGGTGTACGGTATTACACCCTGGAATTTTCCGGCGGCGATGCTGGCGCGGAAAGTCGGTCCTGCGCTGGCGGCGGGTTGCACATTCATCCTCAAACCAGCCGAACAAACGCCGCTCACCGCGCTTTATCTTGCCGAACTCTGGGAACAGGCTGGCGGTCTGAAGGGAGTGTTTCAAGTGCTGCCCTGCCAAGACCCCGTTCCCGTTTCCAAAGTCCTGATGGAGGACCCTCGAGTTCGCAAGATCACCTTCACGGGTTCGACCGAAGTTGGGCGTTTGCTCTACGGTCAGAGCGCCAAAACTTTGAAACGCATCTCGCTCGAGCTTGGCGGTCACGCACCGTTCATTGTCTTCGATGACGCCGATGTCGAACTGGCAGCCGCCACGGTGGCGGGCAGCAAATACCGCAACGCCGGTCAGCAATGCGTGGCGACCAACCGCGTTTACGTCAGCGAAAAACTCAAAACCGAATTTGAGAATGCCCTCGCCAAAGCCACCAGCAGCATCAAAATGGGCAACCCGCTCGAGTTGGACACCAACCTTGGACCGCTGGTCGATGCCGCAACCTTGGCAAAAGTCAAAGACCACGTTGCCGATGCGGTATCCAAAGGTGCTCGAGTCATCAGCGGTGGTCACGCCACAACTGGCTTGTTTTTTGAAGCCACCGTCTTAAGTGATGTCAAACCTGGCATGAAGATTCTCGAGGAAGAAACCTTTGGACCCGTCGCCCCAATCGTGACATTTAAAACTGAAGAAGAAGCCATAGAAGCCGCCAACAACACCGAATACGGTTTGGCAGCCTACATCTGGACCAAAGATTTGGGACGTGCCTGGCGGGTTGCCGAAGCCCTCGAGTACGGCATTGTCGGCGTCAATGACGCCGTTCCGAGCGCAATGGCTCCCCAAGCCCCATTTGGTGGCATGAAAAACTCTGGCGTCGGACGAGAGGGCGGCATGTGGGGACTCGATGCGTTTCTCGAGGTGAAATACATTTCGATGGTTTTACCGTAACCCTCCAACAAGCCACACATAAACAAACTGAATCTCCCTTCTCCCTGGCAGGGAGAAGGGTTGGGGATGAGGGTAGACAACACAATTGCCCAATTAAAACTTCCTCGAGCTTAGGATTTGTCCTAAAACAAAATCCGCAACTTCAAGGCGCAGCAAGCAGCGCCCCTACGAGTTCACCCTTTGCACGAAATCAGGAATTTCTTAAATGCCAATTCCTTAATTGATCTTCCGTCGCATTTTGCCCAGCATCTCGAGCGCCCGCTTAAAATCTTCAGGTCTGAGTTGTGAGGCAATTCGCTTGCCTTCGGCGGTAAGCGAAATCAACCATTCACGACGTTCATCGCTCGAAAGTGGCGGCAGGTCTTCGCGTTTGGCTCTAAAGTAACGTTCGGCGACATGCCCCAGCGCATACGTTCCCGCGTAGGTGATCGGGGCGTTCAACAAGCCACCGACAACGGGCATGAATTTCAGGAATCCTCGAGCCAGGTTTCGCGTCACATAACTGTAGGCAACGACTCCAGTCAACTCGAGCAAGACCTTGTGCGCTCGGGCGGAATTGATCTCAAAGCCGTAAATCTTGCCGATTTCCATGACCATGCGCAACTGAATCGGCAGTTGTACCGCCAGGTCAAGCCAAGGAATCGGTTCGATGGAGACCGCCGCGCACCACAAACTCGAGCGCTCAGTCACGCTGCGGGCGCGTTCGTGTTCGTTACCGATCAATTCGAGGACGGTCACTTCTGGTTGGTAAGGTTGCAACTCGAGATTCGCCACGGACACAGTGTAGGGGTTTTTCTAGA
>CAXTTL010000032.1:0-28641 GCA_964247135.1 uncultured Deinococcales bacterium
GGTGTTGGGCGCGGAGTATGTGCGCGCCGCCCGCAGCAGGGGCCTCGGCGCCTTCCGCGTCGCCGGCGTGCTCGCCTTCCGCAATGCGCTGATCCCGGTGGTGACCGTGATCGGCTTGCAGGTCGGCACGTTGCTGGGCGGTGCGATCATCATCGAAGAGATTTTTGGACTGCCCGGCATCGGACGTTTTGCGCTCGAGGGGATCAACTTGCGCGATTACCCGGTCGTTCAGGGCGCGGTGTTGGTCGTCGCGGGGGCATTCGTGCTCGTGAACGTTCTGGTGGACGTGCTCTATGCCCTGATCGACCCGCGCATGAGGTACGACTGATGGCATTGATCTTAGAAAACCCGCGCAGTGAACCTCGAGCCAGCCGTGCTTTTTGGCGCGGTTTTATGGCTTCGCCGAGCGCCGTGACGGGCTTGGTGTTGGTTGCGTTGGTGGTTGCCGCCGCCATTTTTGCGCCGCTGGTCGCGCCGTTTGATCCCGTCAAGTACAACCCGATTGATCGCCTGCAAGGACCCAGCCTCAGGCACATTTTGGGCACAGATTTGTATGGGCGCGACACCTTCTCGAGGGTGATTTTTGGCGCTCGAATTTCACTCTCGGTCAGTGCGCTTGCCGTGACGATGGCGCTCATCGTCGGCGGAGGTTTGGGGGCACTCAGCGGCTTTAGATTGGGTTGGTTTGACACGCTGGTGATGCGGTTGACCGATGTGTTGCTGGCATTCCCCGCAATCTTGCTGGCAATTGCGCTGCTGGCTTTTCTTGGCGGAGGATTCTGGAACCTCACGCTTGCCATTGCCATCGTCTATTCTGCGCCGTTCGCTCGAGTCGCGCGTGCCGCCGTGCTGCGCGTGCGCGAGGATGCGTTTGTCGAGGCGAGCCGAGCGCTTGGCGCGTCGAACCCTCGAGTCTTGTGGCGGCACATCTTGCCAAACGCCTTTGCGCCGATGTTGATCGAAGTGACCTTGCGATTGGCTTATGCCATCCTCTCGGAAGCCAGCTTGAGCTATCTGGGACTCGGCACGCCGCCGCCAGCACCAGCCTGGGGGCAGATGATCGCCGATGGAAGACGCACGCTCGAGCTTGCCCCGTGGGCGTCGATTGGACCTGGTTTGGCGATCATGATTACGGTGTTGGGCTTTAATCTGTTGGGCGACGGTCTGCGCGATGTGCTCGATCCGCGTTTGCGCAAACGCTGACAGCTCAAAGTCGCTCGAGCTTCAAACTACGATTTTTAGACGCAACCTGATTTCAATTCTCGAGCCGCCATTCGCCAATGACTTGATTGAAGCAATCGTGGTAAAAGTAAAGCGCACTAAATTATTGCAGGGCAGGTAACTAAGGAGGAATCGTATGAACAGATTTCGCTGGCTAAGCCCCCTCATCGTGGTCGTGTCACTCGGAGCCATTCTCTCAAGCGGGGTCATGACGCAAAAGTACGGCAACATCTTGCGGGCGGGAATGCAGACCGATCCCGTCGGACTTGACCCGCACGTGACCGAAGCCACCTCGACCCGAAATCAACTCGAGAATGTCTACGACACCCTGGTCAAATTTGATTCCAAGGGCAAGATCGGACCGTCTTTGGCGCGAAGCTGGCGGGTCAGCAAAGATGCCAAAACCTGGACGTTTGCCCTGCGGACGGGCGTGAAGTTTCACAACGGACGGACGTTCGTGGCGAGCGATGTGGTCTACTCGATCAACCGCATCAAAGACCCGAGCGTCAAATCACCTCGAGCCGAAGATTTCGCGGTGGTCGATTCGATTACGGCGACCAACAACAACACGGTGGTCATGAAACTGCAAAAACCGTTCGCGCCTTTGCTGGCGAAACTTGCGCAAAGCTTGAACGTGATTGTCCCCAAAGAGGCAATCGCCACCATCAATTCCAAGCCCGTCGGCACGGGACCGTTTATGTTTGTCGAATACGTTCCAAGCACCCGCATGGTGCTGAAAAAGAACCCTGACTACTGGGAAAAAGATGCCAAAGGCAACAAACTGCCCTACCTGGACGGCATCACCTATTCGTACCTGCCAGACCCGACCGCCCGAACCACCGCCCTGCGCACAGGTCAGGTTGACTGGATCGAGTACGTGCCAGCCGCCGATGTCGCCACCTTGCGCAAAGACGCGTCGCTGCAAATTGTCGGTGGCTTGTCCTCAAATTTTCGCGCCATGTACTTAAACGTCAAACAAAAACCGCTCGATGATGTGCGGGTGCGCCAAGCCATCGCTTACGCCATCGACCCGCAAGAGGTCGTCGATGTCGCGCTGTTCGGTACGGGCGGCGTGGCAGCAAAAGGCACAACCATTCCGGCTGGTAATTTTTATGCGTACACCAAAAGTCCTTACGGCACGGTTAACATCGAAAAATCCAAAGCCCTTTTAAAAGAGGCGGGATTGCCGAACGGCTTTACCCTGGATTTAAAAGTCACCAGCACCTACGACTTTTTGCGCACCCCAGCCGAGGTGATTCAGGCGCAACTCGAGAAGGTCGGGATCAAAGTCAACATTCAAGCCGAGGAGTGGAGCGTCTACCTGCCCAATTTCTTGAAAGCCAATTACATGTCCACCGTGATTGGAAGCTCAGGATTGAGCGACCCAGACGATTACTTGTACAACACTTTTAATACCGATTCGGGCGGCAAGTACAACAACTTCTCCGATCCCGAAATCGATAAATTGCTCGATCAGGGGCGATTGGTTGCCGATCAGAACAAGCGCAAAGTGATTTACGATCAAGTCCAAGCTCGAATCTTGCAACTCGTTCCGATGGTGTTCTTGTTCCACTCGGCGCAGTACGAGGGTCTGGGCAAGAACGTGAGGGGTTTTGAACACTTCCCCAACACCTCGTACCTTGGATTCCGCACGACCTGGCTCGAGCCTTAAATTTCAAGTTGTTCGTTGTGGTGCTGTCTCGAGTTCTTGAGGCAGCATTGTTTTGTTTCACGGGTTGATCCCGCCATCAATACCAAACCGTCTCGAGCTTGCTTGGCTTCGAGACGGTTTCAAAGCATTTATTGTGGTTGCTCGAGGCAGACAACCCCGAGTCAAAACTTATTTGCTGATTTCATCCCAGAGCACATCAGGAATGGTGACCACATTGTCCGGCGGCAAGTCGGTAAAAATCCCGTAACTGATCGTGTACGTCCCAGGCACAACCCGCCCAAGGTTAAACGTGTTGCCCTCGAGCTTCCAATTGACGGCGGTGGTCAGGTTGTTGACCAAGCCTTGCACGACTGGGTTTGGACGCCGCACGGCTGGACTCGAGCCGCCGGATGGCAGTTGATCGACGATCCGCAGGTTTTCAACAATCCGTTCCACGGTCACGGTCAGGTTGACCACATAACCCAGATTGTCCTGCGAGAAACTCTTTTGCACGCGCACAGCGCCCTTGTTGACATCGGTCACCCGAGCCACGGTCACACCGGCTGGCGGCAAGACGCGCACCGAGCCGTCCACGCTCAAACCAACCGGATCAAGGTTGGCGGTGACCGTACCCGAACTGCACACCCGAGCCGGAATTTGAAGGCTGGCTGGTTTTCCAGCCTGCATCTCGCTTGAACCCTCGAGCACGTTGGCGCTGCTGATACCGGTGGGCAATTTGAGTGACAGGGTGACTGGAATTGGGTACGGGAAATCGCTGGTGGCTGTGGCGGTCAGTAAGGTTTGCGCACAGGGCGCGACCACATTCGGGGCAACCTCGAGTTTGAGGTTGGTGAACACGCGATACTCGATGGTGACCTTGGTGGTCTGATTGTCAACCACGGTGCCGCTGCCAGGTGCGGTGACAGAGCCAGGCAAGGGAGTTGGCGTGACCGGATAATCGTTGGGCGATAACGGCAAAGTCACTGGAGTCTTAAGGGTTAAACCTGCCACTTTGACTGGAATTCCCTCGAGTGGAACGCGTTTTTTGCCAATCAATGCCACGGTTTCGACGACCAACGTTCCCAAAATTTGCCGCGCCACAAAACGAACGTGACCCGCCCCAGGCGAGATTCTGACCTGGGTGGGGGAGACGACCGTGCCGCCGCCCGAAAGGATGCTGGCGCTGACTGGAACATAGCCTTTGGGCAAGGTTGGACCCGTTTGACGTTCGTCATCGCCCTCCAACGTATAGCCAGCCCCAGGAATCACCCGTCCGTTTTGATCGACCACTTCGACGATCAAAGGCTCGAGTAGTTTGGCTTCCGGCGGCGCGATAAAGGCGGGCAGGTCGGCATAGACTGGCTCGTTACCGGCACGCAATTTAAAATTAAATGCGTTCGAGTATTGTTTGGTGGTCGCCACAATTCGCGCCAAGATTGTCCACTCGCCCACCAGATTGCTGGTGATCTGAAAAGAATCGGTGGCATTTTTATTGTTCTCCGACGAGGTGAGTTTGCGCCTGACCCCATCTGGTGAAACCACGAACAGCTCGAGTTCGGTGATGCCGTCGGCGTCATAATTGGTCAAATCAAAACGCTTACCGACCAGGGAATCTGGAATCCGAACTTTCGCCGCCAGCAAATCTGTGCCAGGAATACCCCTGGCATTGACCGTAAACTGTGCGGCTTGCACGCTGTAAGGCGGCGAAACCCGTACCGCGAAGGCATTTTTGCCCTGTCCGGTCGAGGCAATCTTGAGGTTGTACGTGCCAGCCGCAGGGGCAGCGCCGATCAATCGTTCCCACAAGTGCTTCTGGGTGGTGTTGTACTTTCGCTCGAGCACTTTTGCGCCGTTGCTGCCCGTCAAACTGAAGGTGGTCGAAAACGGCAGGTTTTTGCCGTAAATCTCGTCGCCGTAATAGCCGTTGGCGGCGCGACCGTTGACGTAATCGTTTAAATTCAAGCCTGGGCTGTAAACCTCGAGGTTTAGCGGTGCGTCAACGCCTTGTGGCACAACAATTCGGTAATCTTCGGTCGGGGTCGCCCACGTAAAATCTGAGCCGACACTCGCCATCGGCAGACCGCCACCCGCCTGCGCCAGGGCGCCACCTGCACCGAGCAATAGCGTGGTGAGAATGCCCGTGGTGGTTCGGTTAAGACTCGAGCGCCAGTGGTTCAAAAAGTTTCGTTTCATCCGCCTTTAGTTTAGCGAATTTGCTGGGTGAATGTATATCCTTAAATAATGTGGGTGGTCAAAGTATTGCCCTGAAATCGTGTTGACGGGTTAAACTCTTGTCATGGCAATCAATTATCCTCTGAAAGCAACGTTCAAACTGATGGCACTTTCACCAGAAGTCCAGGTTCAAGACGCCCTTGGGGCTGTGCTGATGCAGGTCAAACAGAAATTGTTTACCCTAAAAGAGGACACCACCATTTTTGCCGACGAGCAAAAAACCGTGCCTTTGTACAAAATGAAGGCAGACCGCGTGATCGGATTTCGTGCCGTGCACAACATCACCCGCGTCAATGACAACGCCAAAATTGGGGCGGTCAAAGCCGACGGTATGCGCTCGATCTGGCGTGCGCGTTACACCGTGACTGACGCCAACGACAAAACCATTTTTAACATTAAAGAGGAAAATCCCTGGATTAAAGTCATCGATGCTGTGTTGTGCGAAATTGATTTGATCGGACCGTTTATTGCCATGTTCATCAACCCACGCTATTTGCTCTCAGACGAAAATGGCGTTTTGCGTTACATCATCGCCAAGAAACGCAGTTTTTTCGGGCGAAATTTTACGCTCGAGCAAGTCAGCAAAGAAGAAAACGATCAATACGACGAACGTCTGATTGCGCTGGCATTGATTCAAACCATTTTTCTCGAGCATCGACGCGGTTAAGGTTCTTGATCAAATTTAACCCGCGCATGTTGCTCGCGCGGGTTTTTTATTGTGGCAGCAATTCATTTAAAAAATACGGCAATTGCTTGCGCCACCAAACCCAATCGTGATTGACGTCCTGCCCCCAGAATTCCACCCGCGCCGGAATGCCCTTACGCTCGAGCAGCGATTGCATGGCTTTGGTATCCCGAATCATGGCGTCCTCAAATGCGCCCCGTCCCGTGCAAAAAACAATCCTCGAGTTTCGGTAACGGTTTAAAATCTGTTCGTCGTTCATGTGCTCGAGATACCACAACGGCGCATTAAAGTACGCGGCTTCGCCGCCCGCATCGCCGACAAAATCGTGCGGTTGGTACAAGCCCGACAGCGCGATCACGCCGTCAAAAGCCTCGGTGTGTTTGAAGAAAAAATTGCTGGCATGAAACGCGCCCATGCTGCAACCGGTCGTCCACATGGTTTTCAAACCCGTGTTGTTTTGCACCCAAGGCACGATCTCTTGCATGATGTGACGGTCATAGTCTTCATGACGCCGTGCGCGGTCGGCTGGATGCGCACCTTGATTGGTCCACGATTGCCAATCGATGCCGTCCACCGCAATGATTTTCACCCGACCCGCGTCGATCAAACCAGCACTTGCCTCGATCATGCCGAAATTCTCGAAATCGTAGTATCGCCCTTCCTGGGCGGGAAACGCCAGCACAGGCTGACCGTAATGCCCGTACACTTTGAAGCTCATGTCGTGACCCAAAGCGCTCGAGAACCAATTGTGGTATTCAACGTGCATAAAAGATCATAAGCGATTCTCGAAGTTGGTGATAGGGCATCAGGCTCGAGCACTGTCCTCACCACAACTTCAAATGCTACAAATTCTTCAAGCGTTCTGATCAATGATTATTGAACGTTTACAGTTTTGTTTCTAAAACCAATCCACTGTTTCGTTTCTCGAGTCGTATCGTCACGTCAAACTCGAGTTCATGCGCCACCCGCACAAAACTCCCAACTTCCAAATTCGTGTCCGCCGCCTCGAGCTTGCGCAACCTTGCGTGGTTCATACTGAGACGTTTCGCTGTTGCCCGTCCGCTCAAGTTCGTTTGCAACCTGGCTTGCTCGAGCAAGGCGCCCATGCGTCGTCGGGTCACTTCATTGTCGATGGTTTCACGCAGTTGTGCCAGGCTGATTTCAGGGTTTGAAGCTGCTGTTTGAGTCGTGAAAATGGGTTCACTTTCAGCCAAGGCTTGCTCGAGTTCAGCTTGTTGTGCTGGACTCAATTGCTCGAGATTCCGAAGTTTCACGCCGTTTACGGTTGTGGTTTTGCTTTTCATGATTCATCCTTGCCTTCTGGTTTGAAGAGTTCTTGCTTGTTTTGAAATGCCCGAATGATTTCCAAGGTTTTGTGCAGCAGGATTGCGTTTGCGTCGTTACCTGTTTTGCATTCTGGGTAGCACAAGTAAAAAGTTTCAATGGCGGTTTGAAACAAGTACACCCTTGCGCCGCCTTTGTCACCACCTCGAGAGGCGGTTTTTAACTCGAGGAAAGGACCTTTCATTTTTTTGAGGTAACGGCTGTCTGAACCGTTGGTTTTGAGGTCTGCGATCATGTTGATGATTTGGGTCACGCACTGTTGGTGTTCTGTAAACTCGAGTTCGATCAAGTGTTCAATCAGGGGTGGGTGTTTGGCATTCAGGTGTTGCGGATGGAATGGGTATTGGATGATTGCCATTTGGATACTTTGAAGTATCCAAATGTTTTTGTCAACCCTCACCCCCAGCTTTGTCAGTACCACTTCCCTCGAAATTCCTGCCAGTCGCCCATCGCCAGCACAATCACATCTTCAATCTCGAGCCAGCAGCAATTCCTTCAATGACTGCATTGCGCCTATTGCCCGAGGAAACCCCAAGTACGGAATCGCAAACAAAATCACTTCACGCAATTCTTGTTCGCTCGCACCAGCGTTCAACGCCCCTTGCAAATGCGTTTTAATCTCGAGCGTGTTGCCCAAAGCCATCAACATGGCGGTTGCCAGAAATTCTTGGGTTTTGGTGTCCAAACCCGATTCTCGACTCGAGCGCTGGTAAATTTCGCCGTAAGCAAACTCGCGCACGTAGCGTTCCAAATCTGGGTCGAGGTGCGTCAAACGCCGTTCGATGGCGCGTTTGGCTTTTCCCCAGATGATGTCTCGAGGGTCTGGTGGAATCTTGTCACTCATGACTCGAGCCTAACAAGTGCGGGGCAAAATAAAAGTCTCGAGCGCAACATGTACGCTCGAGACTGCATCAACGGCAATTATTTAAACTTGTAACTTTTGGGCACGACCACAATGCCAGATTCGGTAATCTTAAAACCTCGAGCGATATCGGCTTCATGGTCAACACCAATTTGGGTGCGCGATGGCACGGTCACGTCCTTGTCGATGATGGTGTTGCGAATTTCGCAGTGACGACCGATTTCAACTTCGTCAAACAAGACGCTTCTGTTGACGTTCGAGTACGAGTTGACCCTGGCGCGACGGAAGAGAATGCTTTCGCGCACGGTGCTGCCCGAAATAATCACGCCGCCGGCAATCAAGGAATTGAAAGCTTGACCCGTGCGGTCGCCGCCCTCGTGGACAAATTTGGCGGGTGGACTGTCGGTGTTGACGGTGCGGATGGGCCATTCGGGATTGTAAAGGTCAAATTCTGGAACGGCGGAAACCAAGTCCATGCTGGCTTCGTGGTAGGCGTCCAGCGTCCCAACGTCTTTCCAGTAGGTGTTGGCTTTGTCGGTGCCCGGAATTGGGTTCTTGGCAAAATCGTAGGCTTGAATGTGATAACCGTCGCGCAAGGCGCGGGGCAAAACGTCCTTGCCGAAATCGTGGCTCGAGCCTGGGGTGCGGGCGTCGGCGTCGAGCAGTTCCTCGAGGGTTTTGCGGTTGAAAATATAATTGCCCATGCTGGCGAGCGCCATGTCTGGACGGTCTGGCATGGGGCTTGGGTTTTTGGGTTTTTCTTGGAATTCGATCACCCGACCACGGTTGTCGACCTGCAAGACCCCAAACCTCGAGGCTTCGGCGAGCGGCACCGGGAAGGCGGCAATTGAAATGTCGGCTCGAGCGTCCTCGTGTTGGTCGATGGTGTGCGCGACGTTCATTTTATAAATGTGATCGCCCGAAAAAATGGCGACCAATTCGGTTTTGTGGTTGTCCACCAGGTGCATGTTCTGGTAAACGGCGTCGGCGGTGCCCCTGTACCAGACCGCGCCAAGTTCTTCAAAGCGGTACTGCTGGGCTGGCACGAGGGTGATAAAGTAATCGCTCAAAAAACTGCCAAAGCGCCAGCCGCGTTGAATGTGCTCGGTCAGGGACTGGGCTTTAAATTGCGTCAGCACATAAATCGAGTAAATCCCAGAGTTGATGAAATTGTTGAGGGCAAAATCGATGATGCGGTATTTGGAACCAAAAGGGACGGCGGGTTTAGAGCGCTTGGCGGTCAATGGTGCAAGGCGAGAGCCTTGTCCCCCTGCCAGAATCATTCCGAGGGTGCGGGTAGCCATGAAAATTCCTCCTGATGATTTAGTATAACGCGACTTCGCAGGGCAGTGCGCAAGTTCTGGGAAAATACATTAAATTCGACCAGTTGAAGCCTCGAAACTCGAGGGTCTGGATTTGAAATGTTTTACACCTGCCAAAACGATCAGCAATTTGGCTCGGGTTTGAATTCTCAATTGGAGCGTTGACGTTCACCGATTTCTTGTAAGGTTCCAGTCAGTCCAGTCACCCGTCCTCGAGCATTTTTGATGGGCCAGGCGGTGATTTCGACCAGACCGACGGAAACGTCTTTTTTAAAGTAGCGTACCTTGCACCATAAACTCTCAGAATCGCCTTGCAGCAGCGCCTCGAGCAAGATGCGCAATTGTTCGACGTCACTCGGGTGAATCAGGGTGATGAAAGCCTGCCCGAGCGCCTCGGAAATCTCAAAACCGGTAATTTTATGCCAGGCTGGACTGAGAAAACGCAATTTTGCATGTTCGTCGGTTTGAAAAATGACCTCTTCGATGCCCTCGAGAATATCCTTGTACTGATTTTCGGCGTCTCTGGCTCTGCTGAATTGTTTGGCACGAACGATGGCGTTGGAGACGCGGTCTGCCAGGGCGCTGAGCACCCGCAGATCGTGCTGGTTTAAGATCAAGTCGTCAATGGTTTCGACGTTTAATACGCCCACCACCACGTTTTCATCGAACAGTGGGACGCAGACTTCGCTCGAGAGTCCTTCAAAAGCGCCAATAAAATCGGGTTCGGTACTGATATCTTCGACCAAAATGGCTTTGGCGGTGCGGGCAACTTTGCCCATGACGCCGTGGTTGATGTTGACCCGATCAATCACATCTGGATAACCTACGGCGTGTTGCAAGACCAGATCAACACCCTCGAGCAGGTAAATGCTGACCAGTGGATAATGGAAGAGTTTTGAGGTCAACTCGACAATCGTTTTGATCACATTTTTTGGGTCTAATTCCCTGGACAAGGCATTGCGGACCTGCTCGAGCAACTCGAGTTCGCGGGTTTGTTGTTGGCTGATGGCGAGCAGGCTGCGGTAACGCGCCTCCGATTCGCGCAGTTCAAGCTCGCGGCGGTTTTGTTCGGACAAATCGGTCAGCACCAGCACGGTTCCAATCACCTTGCCGGCGATCTTGCGCGGAATGCCGGTGACCGCCACCTCGAGCCTGGAGCCATCTTTTTTGATCATGGTGTTTCTTAAATTGGTGCTGATGCCGCGTTTGCGTTGCGCCCTCGCCATGCGAATCAGATCGTGTTCCTCGGGAACGATCAGTTCAATTGAATTCCTGCCAATGAATTCTTCAACGCTGTAACCGAGCATTTTGGCAAAAGCGGGGTTGACATATTCGTACAATCCGTCGTTGTTGGTGATTGCCAGACCTTGCGACACAATGTTGGTCACCGACAGGGCATAATCGCGCTCCTGTCCCAAAGCCTCGATGGTTTGCTCGAGCTGAATGGTGGTGCTTTGCAACTCGAGTTCCTGAATTTTTTGTTCGGTCAACAGCGTCAAAACGCCAACCGTGCCTCGGAATTCGCCGTTGACCATTCTGGGAAAACCGTTCGCCAGCACTTCGATGATTTTCCCGTCGTTGCGGCGCACCCGATTGCGGTAGGCGCTGGAAACCCCGGCACGGCGCGAGACTGTTTCTTGCAGGTGAATCTCGAGGTCGCCTGGCACGATAAAATCTGTCGGCTTGCGCCCGACAAGCTCTTCGGGATTGGCAAATCCCAAGATTCTGGCTGCCGCAGGGTTGCTGTATTCGATAAAGCCCTCGCTGTTGGTGACACTCAGTCCCTGATCGACCACTTGGGTGATCAACAGGGCGTAATCCTGTTCGGCTTTCAGTTGTTTTTCCGCCTCGAGCAACTTTTCAACCGTGGCTTGCAGCTCGGTTTGAATCAGCATTTCGCTGGTTTGGTTGGTGATTAATGCCGTCGTTCCCTGATAGATGCCATTTTCAAACAGCGCCGAAACCGAAACCCGAGCGTAATACTTGCCCCATTGTACGTTCGTGTCAAATGTTTGTCCTTGCAGGGCGCGTCTGACCGCCGCGAGGGCGTCAATGTTGTCTTGAAAAATCGTCTCGAGCGGCAGACCGATCATCTGATCGGGATTGGCGCTCAAAATATCAATCGCATTGCCTTCGATGCGGGTCAAGTTGCCGTGTTGGTCGCAGGCAATCAAAATAATTGGCAGTTGATCGATCAAATACTCGAGGCGCTCTTGGGTGCTTTCCAAATCTTTTTGCGCCCTGGTGCGCTCAGAGACGTCCACCGCCAAACCGCGTCCACCGATCACCTTGTCGTCTTCAAGAATGGGCGACATGAAGACCTCATAGTAATTGTTGTCGCGCTCGAGGGTGTAATGCAATTTCTCGCCTGCCAGCACGGCATTTAAACGATCATCGGCACCCATAAATCCGAATTCTTGGACTGGGCGCCCCAAAGACTTTGCCGAGACTTCGGGGGTCACGTCGCGCCCTTCGAGTAAGGTCACAATACCGTCTTGATCGTAGCCAATAAACAACACGGGCATGGCGGTGATGATGCTGGAAAGTTGTGCCTCGCGGGCTTTAAGCCTGGTTTCGGCAACGCTTCGGTCGGTCACATCGACGGCAATCAAACTGGTTCCAACCTTGCGGTGGTTCTCGACAATTGGGGTCACCCGAACCTCCAAGTGCTGCTCTTGCCAAAAAACAATGGTGCTGAACGATTCGCCAGCCATCGCCCGACGACCAATCTCGAGCAATGCCGGAAACTCGCGGTAGCTGTCAAAAAAGCTGCTGCCAACGATGCTCAACGAGGAAATTCGGTTTTCAGTCAGACCGCGTCCCTCAAAAAAAGTGACGCGTCCAACGCGGTCAAGTTTCAAAATAATCACGGGTAAACTCGAGAGTAAAGTCTTGAGTTCGGTTTGCGCGGCTTCGGCTTGGGTTTCAGCCAGATGGCGGTCGGTCACATCGGCGGCGATGCAACTTGCGCCGATCATGACCCCATTTTCGATGATTGGACTGACCCAGGTTTCAAAATAGCGCCCGTTCCATTCCAACACCTCATCAAAGGTTTCACCTGCCAGGGCGCGTTGTATCGCCGCCAAGACCGAAGGACGGGTTTGGAATTCAGCCATGATGCTGTGACCAACAATTTCGTGATGCTCCTGGGGCACACCCATCTGCTGCAAGATTGCCAGGGCGCCGCCACCGAAGTAGGTGATCTGCCCTTGCAAATTGGTTTTGACCATCAAAATGGGCAGGCTCGAGGTGATGTTTGAAAGTTCGGCTTGGGTTCGCGCCAAGGCTTCGCGCGATCTGAACTCTTCGCTGATGTCAACTATAATTGCCGTTGCGCCGGTAACAAGCCCGTCAGGGTTGGCAATCGGCGACACCCAACATTCGCGGTAGGCACCCTCCCATTGGATGACCGCCGTGAACGACTCTCCGGCCAATGCGCGTTTTAAACCTGCAACCACGGTTTGATTTGAGCCGAACACCTCGAATGCCGAGCGACCCACCCGCTCGAGGCTGGTTTGCGGGGTGACGTCCCGACCCTCATAAAGGCTGATGATGCCATTAATATCAATCCGAGCGACCCGAACAGGCAAGGCATCAATGATTTCGCGCAGTTGCATGTCGCTGGTGGATAAGGCGGTTTGGGCTTTGATGCGGTCGGTGATGTCAAAGGCAATTGCCCGTAGCCCAGTGCGTTTGTCACCGTCGAGCACTGGGGTCAGCCAGGTTTCAAAATGCCGTCCGTGCCAGCCAAAACTAAACGACAAACCTTCGCCGCGAATGGCGGCTTGAACCGCCTGAAGCATCTGCGGTTGTCCTTCAAAGACATCTTGCATCAATCGACCCACCAAGTCCCTGGACTCAAAGCCCAACATGCTGAGCGCCCGACCTTCGGCAAGGGTGATCGAACCGCGCATGTCCGTGCCGAGCACAAAAATCGGCAAATTGGATGTCAGCTCCCACAACCTCGCCTCGGAGCGCATCCCTTTCATTTCACTCGGGGCGCCCGTGATCGAGACGACGCCGACCACACTGTGAATGGTGTCCAAAATCGGCGACATCGAAACCCGAACGTTGACCCGAAAACCGGACTTGTGAACCCGCTGGGTTTCAAACGGGGCAATTTTCTCGCCGAGCATCATGCGTTGAATAAAACCCTGCACCGAGGTGTTGTTGGCTCGAGGGATCAGAAAACTGATGTGCTGCCCAACCGCCTCGGAGGTCGCGTAACCAAACATTTTTTCGGCACCAATATTCCAGGAGGTCACAATCCCCTGCAAGTTCTCGGTGATGATCGCCTCATCGGTCGAATTCACCACCCGCTCGAGGATGCTGCGGTTGAGGGCATCCATCATTTCCCTGGGGGTTTCTTTGGCTTGCACCAATTCGAGTCGCAAATCGAGTTCGCCCATCAAGGACTCTGACAGGCTCTCGAGGATCGTGACCTCGCTTTCGGTCAAGCTGCGCTCTCGGGTGTCGAGCACGCACAAACAACCCAGGACTTGCCCTGTCGCGGTGCGCAGCGGCGAACTGGCAAAAAACCCCAGGCGTTCGATGCTCGAGGACAACAGGCTCGAGATGGTTTGCAGGTCGCTCGGGTCACGCGATTGCACCAAACCCTCGGGCAAAAACAACGATAAACGTTTTGGCAGGGTGCGCGGCAACAGGTCATTGAGTTCCAGCCCGTAAGCGCCAGCAAAGCGCAGGCTGGCTTCTCCGACCCAACAAATCAGTGCGCCTTTGGCGTTTAAACTCTTGGCGGCAAGTTTGGCGACCCGTGCAAAATTTGCGGAAGCATCTTGACGAACCGACCCGTAACGCCGGAGCGCAGCCAGGCGTTCAGGGTCGGTGAGACTCGGCTCGCTGACCTGGGTTCGCATGGGACGCAGGATGACTCGGGGTTTTACGAGTGTCAAAAATTACCTCAGAGAAACGAAAAATATGAAATGCAAAGAAATCTTAAAATTGAGTTTTGAAGTTGAAGTCCGACCTCCCCAGTTTACCTGAGCGTTTGATTATGACAAGGCAAGAATCTACTTTGCCAACAAACGTTAAAGGATTCAACGAAAACCACAGTGCCATGGCGACAAATCGGTCAGAATAAGACCATGAACCTCAACCATCAACCGTATCCCTCAAATCGCAGTCCAATCCTCGGCGCAAAGGGTGCCGTCGCCACCAGTCAACCCTTGGCAGCCCAAGCCGGACTCGAGATGCTAAAAGCCGGTGGCAACGCCGTCGATGCCGCCATCGCCACGGCGGTTGCGCTCACGGTGCTCGAACCAACCTCCAACGGTATCGGCGGTGATGCGTTTGCACTGGTTTGGGACGGCAACAAACTGCACGGTTTGAACGCTTCGGGTCGAGCGCCCGAACGCATGAACCCCGAGTTGTTCTCGGCTCGAGGGTTGTCCGAAGTGCCCAGACTCGGTTGGTTGCCCGTGACCGTACCCGGTGCGCCCAGCGCCTGGCGCGATTTGCACGCCAAGTTTGGCAAACTCGAGTTTGAAGCTTTGTTTGGACCGGCAATTTATTACGCGCAACATGGCTATCCAGTCTCTCCAACGTTGGCACAAAATTGGCGGCGTGCCGCGCAGGTGTACTCGGGTTTGACAAGTCCAGAATTTCTACCCTGGATGCAGACGTTCACCCGAGACGGTCAGGCACCAAAAGCGGGTGAAATGTTCTCGCTGCCAGATCACGCGAAAACCCTGGCAATGATTGCCAAAACCCGAGCGCAAGCCTTTTACGACGGCGAACTTGCCGGTCGGATTGAAGATTTTGCGGCGCAAACCGGTGGTTTCATCACCCGCGCCGACCTCAGGGCGCACACTGCCGATTGGGTCGAGCCGATCAGCACCAACTACCGTGGCTACGATGTCTGGGAAATCCCACCCAACGGACAGGGCATCGCCGCATTGGCGGCACTCAATATTCTCCAAGGATTTGACCTCTCGACACACGCTCGAGATACCGTTGAGAGTTATCATTTGCAAATTGAAGCCATGAAACTGGCGTTTATGGACGCTCGGGCTTTGGTTGCCGACCCCAGCCAAGCCGAAGTGCCGACGGCTGGAATGCTCGACAAGAATTATGCCGAAGTGCGCCGCAAATTGATCCTCGAGACGGCGCTTGAACCCAGCGCGGGAACGCCACCGCGCGGCGGCACGGTCTACCTTTGCACCGCCGATCAGGACGGCATGATGGTCAGTTACATTCAAAGCAATTACGCCGGTTTTGGCAGTGGCATCGTGATTCCAGGAACCGGAATTGCCCTGCAAAACAGGGGTGCAAATTTTAACCTGATTCCAAACCACCCCAACCAGATTGCCCCAGGAAAACGCCCGTACCACACCATCATTCCTGGGTTTTTGAGCAAAGACCAACAAGCCATCGGACCCTTTGGCGTAATGGGCGGCTTTATGCAACCTCAAGGTCACGTTCAAATGATGGTCAACACCGTTGATTACCACCTCAACCCGCAAGCCAGCCTCGACGCGCCGCGCTGGCAGTGGTTGGAAGGCAAGAATATCGAACTCGAGCTTCACACGCCCACCCACATTGCCGAGGGTTTGCGTGAACGCGGACATCAGGTCACGATGCAGCTCGAGAAAGGTTCGTTTGGACGCGGGCAGATCATTTGGCGAATCAATGACGTGTTGGTGGCGGCTTCGGACTCGAGGACGGACGGTCAGGCGTTGGCGTTTTAGAATGCTCGGAAACCACCAACAGCTTGACAAGGACGCCATGCAAGCCCTGCAAAATATACCCAAAAATATTTCCAATCTTGCACCAATCATCATTTCATCACCCACCACCCGATGCGGCACAACGCTGTTGCAACGTTTGCTGTGCTCGAGCCAGAACGGTGTGGTGTTTGGTGAATTCTGTGCGATGGACATGGATTCGTATTTGGATGTTTTTCTGAAACACATCGAGCGCTATCAGAACCATCGTCAGCATCTTGACCTCAGCCTCGAGAAATTTAGCAATGGTCAGCTTAACGACTGGATTCTGGATTTAACGCCCGAATTGGAACCATATTTGATGGTACTCGCCAAGGCATGTTTTTTGGGTTTGGAACATTGCGAAGCCCAAGCCTTGGCGCTGGGTCGCACAGTTTGGGGGATCAAAAAGCCAGGTTTTAAACCAGCCTCACTGAACGCTTTGAAGTTGATGATGCCGAATTTTAAACTGCTCTACATTTACCGCGATGTCTTCGAGTGTGCGCAATCTGCCAAAGCCCGAGGCGATTTGAAATCGCTCGAGGATTTCAAAACCTATACGCAAGTTTGGGTGCAAAACCTGTTGTTTGTCCTTAAATTTTACCAATTCGAGAACAAGCTCTTGATCCATTACCGCGACCTTATTCAACAACCGGAGGTTTGGTTGGAACAAATCTCGAGCTTTACCCTCATGGAAGGCATGGACAAAAGCATTCTCAATTTTAAGGTGAACACCAACCGCAACCAGACCAATCCAGAAGGTTATATTCAACCCGCCGTCTAAACCAAAACAGAATGGCAAGCGATTGAAACGCTGAGTGCGAATGTCCGCAAACACCTGATCAAATGACCAGTGGGCAGTTTCAGACAATTTGCCGAAAAATGGCACCATCAAATCTATGTTACATTCAAGCCAAATCAACATGAAACAAAGCAAACATCCGGCATTCGACATTCCCAAACCCGAAACCAAAGCCTGGTCGCTCGAGGATTGGGGGTTGTTGCTCGAGGCTGGTTTCACCCTGGCAAGGGCGCGTCTTTTGGTGCGGCGCACGCCATTTCCCAAGTTGGCAAAACGCTTCGGGCAACTGGATTTGGAAACGCCCAAAGACACCCCAAACCAAAAAGCTGAAAAAATAGGTTGGGCGGTCAAGACCGCTGCCAAGTGTGTGCCGTGGCGCAGCGAATGCCTCGAGCAAGCGGTCTGTGCCAAACTGACGCTCAAGCAAAAACGCTATCCGAGCACCATGTATTTTGGGACGTTGCGCAATGGTTTGGCGTTGCAAGCCCACGCCTGGGTGCGTTGTGGCAATCTGGTGGTGGTGGGCGATGTTGGGCATCAGGTTTTTATTCAAATCGCTGTTTACGGCGATGATTAAATTTTGGAGGTTTTATGGGCTTAACTTTGGATTCAACCGTGTGGCTCGAGCAACAAAAGTTTGTCGAAGCCCCCGAAGGAGAGGTGTTGTACATGATGAACCAGCAAACGGGTTCGTACTTGTACCTCAACGAGGTCGCCACCGTCATCTGGAAACAACTTAAAAGTCCAATTCAAGTCTCGAGCCTTTGTCAGCACTTCGAGCGGAAGTTTGAAGTCAGTCCCCACGAGTGTCAGGCGGAGGTCTTGCGGGTGCTCGGGCAACTCGAGCGAATGGGCAGTTTGCAGGTTCGATGAGTGCCATTTTTGGCGTGTGTCGATTGGATGGCAGCCCTGCCGAAACTGATTTGAGCGCCATGCAGTAGGCTTTGCGCCATTGGGGAAACGATGGCGGTTCGGTCTGGACTGAAAGGCATGTGGGTTTGGGACTGTGCTCGAGGCAGATCACACCGGAATCTGTGTTTGAAAAATCCTCGTATCAAATTTGTGCTGGCACGGTCAGTTTGGTTGCCGCCGCGCGTTTGGACAACCGCAGCGAACTCTGCACCGCGTTTGGATTGGATTCCAGCCAAAGTGCCATCACCAGCGACCTCGCGTTGATCGCTCGAGCCTATGAACGCTGGGGGCAAGATTGCGTGCATCGCTTGCTTGGCGATTGGTCCTTTGCCGCCGTTCACCACCAGACAAATCGCTTTTTTCTTGCCCGCGACCATTACGGCAACACGGGTTTGCATTACTGCCAGGTGGGGAACCATTTTGCCTTTGCTTCGGGCATTGAAGGTTTGTTGGCGATCAAAGGAATGCCGAAAAAGGTCAACGATCAAAAAATTGCCCAAATGCTGATCGTTTGGCTGCACGACGGCTCGAGCACCTATTACCAAGACATCATGCGCCTGCCCCCCGCGCACAGTCTCAGTTTTGAAAACGGCACACTCAAACTCGAGCGGTACTGGCAACTCGAGAACACGCCAAGTCTGCGTTTGCGCTCGAGCCAAGAGTATGTCGAATGTTTTTTAAGTATTTTTCGGACTGCCGTGCATGACCGAATGCGCTCGAGATTTCCTGTGGCAACCACGCTCAGTTCGGGTTTGGATTCTGGGGCGGTGACGGTGCTGGCTGCCCAAGCCGCTCGAGAGCGCAACGAACGCTTGACCGCGTTCACCTCCGTTCCGGTGCATGACCTGGATTTCCCCGATCAAGCCCGCCTGGACAACGAATGGGATTTGGCACACCTGACCAGCGTTTTTACTGGCAACATCGATCACGTGCCCATTCCCGCCAGTCAGCCGACACCGATTGCGGCAATTCGCTTGGCAACTGGCATCTTGCACGAACCACCATTTGCGGCGGCGAACGGTTATTGGATTCAATCGATCCTCGAGCAAACCCGTGCCAGTGGTTTTGGGGTGTTGTTGACCGGATAACTCGGCAACGGTGCGGCATCGTATTCGGGTGGTTCGTTCGTGGTTTGGCACGCGCTGCGGCAATTGCAGTTTGGTTTGGCAACTCGTGCGTTTTCTTCGGCTGCAATAATGCAAGGCAGCGTGTTTAAAACCGTGCTCTCCGAGATCGTGCAGCCTTTGGTGAAGTCGCTCAAAGCCTCGAGCGCTTTCATTTCGGGAACACGTTTTGACAACCCACAATGGGCGCTTCATGCCCACATTTCCTGCAACTTGATAAACCGAATTCAGTTGCTCGAGCAAGTTAAAAAAGCCAATTGGCTGGGCGGAGAAAACCAAAATCTGTCTTCTCCTCGAGCGCAAATGTTTGACTTGTTGCAGCCCCGCACAATGGTTGTTGGCGCGGCTTGGAACAGTTACTCGGGGGCTTACGGCATCGAAATTCGTGACCCCACGATGGACAAACGGTTGCTCGAGTTTTGCGTGGGTGTCCCCACGGAACAGTTTATTGGGAAAGGTTACAGCCGTTTTTTAATGCGTCGCGCCATGCAAGGTTTGCTGCCCAAACAAGTACAATGGAACGTCAAAAAAGGGGTTCAAGCCGCCGATCTTGGCGAACGGCTACGGCAAACCGCTCCAGAAGTCGAAGCGGCTTTGCTCGAGATTAAGTTACAGCCAAACGTGGGAAATTATCTTGACCTCAACCGTCTCGAGTCCACTTGGCAACGCCTCAAACATCACAACCCAGAGAAATTGGATGCCAATTCGTTGCTGCGAGCGATTTCGATGGGTTTGTTTTTGCTCCAATTCGAGGATTGTTCTTAACAGCAATTTTATTGCTAGAATGTGGAATCAATTTCAAGGAGGGTTTATGAATCTCGAGCCAAAAAATTCAAATGCCACTGAGGTCCAAAACGATGTGCCACGCAAAACCTGGATTGCACCCGTGGTTGAAGAAATCGAGTTTCGAGATACCAGCTTTGGCGCAAACTCCACTTTTGTTGATGGCTCATTTGTGAGTAGCACTTAACCAAACATTTTGATCGATCACAAAATGTCACGGGTTTTTTCATTTCACGCAGCAACCCCTCGAGCAATTTTAAAGCTCGAGGGGCTTTGATTTGAGCCTTTGTGCTTGTTACACTTGGACAGTCATGAAGATGAAGACCGCTCGAGAAATTTTGAAAACGGAATCGTTTTGAAGTCTTTTTACGACCACCAGGTTTTTGGCTGGCATCTGCGATCCAACATCGCCCTGCCATGTCAACCCCGCCTCGAGCCTGGAACACCAGATTGCGTTCTGGATGTGATCGAAACCTTCAATTTTACCGAAACCAACCCAGCATTCTCGAACATTGATGTGCTTCGGACTTCAAAAATTCAAACGGTTTGGAAGAACGCCGCTGGGGACTGGCGGCTCGAGTACCAAATACCAGAACACGATCTTCACATCCGGGTGGACGTGACTGGCGTGGGTCGGCGCATTCTGGTGCGTTACAACCAGTCTAAAAGTTTAAAAAGTCTTCCATTCATGGTGTTGGGGTCGGTGCTGGCGGCTTGTTTGTGGCAGGCTGGCAAGGTCTGCTTGCATGGTGGCATGGTGGTTTCTGGCGGCACTGGTCTGATGGTCATGGGGGCTTCTGGGGCGGGAAAATCCAGCACGCTCGGCGCTCTTATGCAGCTTGGTTGCCCAATCCTGACCGAAGATGTGGTGGTGCTTGCGCCCAACGATTTGAATGCGCCTTGTGGACCCATTTACTTGCGATTGTGGTCAGATTCGGCGCTCGCACTTGGTTTTGACCCAAGCACCATGCCGCTCGTGTTCCAACCCGAAAGCAATTTGGGCGAGAAGCGTTACCTCGAGTTGGCTGCAACTCGGTTTGAGCAAAACCTCAAAAGTGTGCCCCTGTCGCACGTGTTCATTTTGGCTGGCAGGAAAGAAATATCCAAACCAAAGCTGACCACCTTAAGCCCAAAAGATGCCGTGCCACAACTGATGAACAACCTCTATCGAGGCATTCGATTTGATCTTGAACTTCGCAGTCAGCAGGCTTTTGCCACCTGCGTGAATCTCGCACACCAATGCCGCGTCAGTTTGGTGAAG
Source organism: uncultured Deinococcales bacterium (assembly GCA_964247135.1). GTDB lineage: Bacteria > Deinococcota > Deinococci > Deinococcales > JAAFIG01 > JANXTZ01. The sequence goes on from CAXTTL010000032.1 coordinate 20,922, forward strand.
GTGCCTGCCAACCTCGAGCGACTTCCAGAACTGGCAGATTCGCTGCTCGAGGCTATGGAACTTGTGGCTTGAGTTTAGCCAGGTTTCAAACCAACACGGCAAGGGGTTCATCTTGCACAGGCTCGAGCGCCAAAGCCACAGCGTCTTGAAAACCCAAACTCGAGGCGTCCAATTCGATCCGAGCGACTTCAATCGCGTTTAAACCATGCTCGAGTTTCAAGTATTGGGTGCTGGATTTGACCCTTTCATTCAACTTTGAGCCGATCCGATTCAGGATGGTTTCCGCCGCAAGTAACAACTTTAGCGCCTTTGACGTTCGTCCCAGACCATGCTCGAGTTGCGCGAAATCGACCAAGACGTGCGCCGCAGACCATTGCCGCCCGAGTTGCACAACCGTTTGCAAGGCTTCTCGCAAATGGTTTCGAGCCGCGATAGACTGCCCGTTTCGTCTTGCCAAATTCCCCAAAGCTTGCAGACCGTTGGCGATGCCCTGAACGTCGTTCGCCTCGCGTTTGACCTTTAAAGATTGCTCGAGCAGACTGGTCTCCAAGCCGGTGTCGCCCTGCAAACCGGCAATATTTCCCAGATAACCCATCGAATACGCCGCGCCAATTGGATCGTTCAGGCTGCGTTTTAAAGCCAGCGCTTTGGCAAAACACACTTTGGCAGCCTCGAGATCGTTCTGGTACAAGAACACCAAGCCAAGATCGTTGTTGCACATCGCAATCTGATTGGTGTTGGCGTGTACTTCATGCAGGGCAATTGCAGCCTCGAGATGGTCTTTGGCGGCGGTTAAATTCCCGAGGTCGCGTTCAATCAGACCAAAAAACTTTTGAGAATTGGCGCGTAGTTGCGAATCGCCCAGCGCCTCGCCAATCGCTTGATATTCGACGACTGCGGCTCGAGCCACCCCGTACTGCGATTGCTCTTTGCCCAAACTGGCGATCATCCAGAGCAAATGCGCCCGAACCCAATCCTGGGTTTGGGTTTGTGGACATGCCGCAAAACGCTGTCCCCAACTTAAACCCTCTTTGTGATGACCGCGCGTGTTCCAAAAATGCTCGAGCAACCCCACCGTTTCCGCCCCAAGCCTGGGGTTGTGCGTCAAACACCACTCGAGCGCTGGGCGAATGTTCTCGAGTTCAAGTTCTACGCGGCGACTCATTTCGGCATGTCGGATGCTGTTGCGTTCTGGATACCAAGCCCGGCTTAAACCGAGCGCAAGTTCGCTCAAATTGCTCATGGCGTCATGTTTTGCTGGGTCGCCGAGTTCCAAAAATGCGTACTGCCGGATCAACTCGTGCAAATAAAACCTCGAGTCACGTTTGGAGACCATCGATTTGTTGATCAATTTCAAGACCACATTGAGGCTCGAACCACCGACCTTCAGCGCCCAGTCACGGCTAAAACTGCCACGAAACACGCTCAAACGCGCCAAGGCGGTTTTTTCGGATTCGGTCAATAAAATCCAAGAATAAGCAAAGGTCGCGGCAAAACTGCGTTGACGTGCAGGCACGTCCGAACGGTCTGTCTCGAGGAGGTTTAAACTGGTTTCGAGTTCGCCTGCAATCTCGGTCAGGGTCAGCGCCCGCACCCAACTTGCCGCCAACTCGAGTCCGAGCGGAATGCCCGACACGGCGCGGTAAATTCGGGTAAAACTGTGAATGTCATCCTCAAAATGAAAATTTGGATCGACGCGCTGCGCCGCTTTGAGAAACACCAGCGCAGCATCCTGAGTCTCGAGCGGAAAAAGATTATCAGGGGCGGGCAAACCCGCAATCTCAATCAGGTTTTCAAAACTCAAGCCAAGCGCCTCACGGCTGGTTGCCAAAATGCGAAGCTGGTGGCATTTTTCCAAGAGCATTGCCACGAATATGTCAATGCCTGGAAGATGCTCGAGGTTATCCAGCACCAAAAACAATTCTCGCTCGCTCAAGACCTCGAGCAGCATGATGGTGGAATTGACCGAACCGCTGACCCCCAAAGCCTCGAGGATACTGTCTGGTACAAGGTCAACGCTACCAACGCCGGCGAGCGGCACAAAGCACGCGCCGATTGAAAATTGTTGCTGATATTGCGTGGCAATCGCGATTGCCAAACGGGTTTTGCCCGCGCCACCCACGCCGACCAAGGTCATCAATCGGCAAGTCTGGTCTTGAAAGCGCTCGTCGATCAGTTGCAGTTCAGAATGTCGCCCAATCAAATCCGTTGTTGAGATCGGTAAGTGGGCTGAGATTTGCGAAACGCTCGAGTTTGAACCAGCCAATGTTCTTAAGATTTCGTCGCTCGGCTCGAGGTCAAGGTCGCGCAAGGCTTTGGCGTGAATGGCAAAGGTTTTCTGACGTTGCTGAACGTTGGTGCATAAGCCCAGGTGAGCCTGCAACAACTCCTCGGACAATGGTTCTAGTTGAATGGCATTTTCCAGCATTGAAATGGCGGAATCTGGCTCGAGTATGCCCACAGCCTTTAAAACGGCATCGCGGTACGCAGCAGCCATTTTTTCACGCTCGAGCATCAAGATTGCCTCGAGGTCATTGAGGTTGGGCAAGTCTGCACCGTGTAAGAATTCGCCCCGATAAAGCGAAATCGCCTCGAGCCAGTTATGGTTGTTGATTGCGGCTCGGAATGCCGACACGTCGCTTAAACCATCGAACCGCACACGGTTGGCGTCGGCGACCAAACCAAGACCATATTCAAAACCTCGAGCGCGATACAGCAATTGCCGCAGGCGTTTGCGCCCAATGTCTTCGGGGACATCACCCCACAGCAACAACACCAGTTCGGCTCGAGACACCCAGCTTCGGCGGCAGATCAACACAGCGATCAAAAAAGTGACGCGCTCGAGCGGAACGGCGGTGTTTGAAAATCTGGCTTCGCCCAAAAGTCTTAACACTAGGATTCAGTATGCAAGATTTAGCCAACAGATTCAATTCAAAACCCACATTGTGAATGCTGACAAAACCAAAGCTCGAGCTTGAAACACCAGTGCCACAATTGAGGGTGGCGAAATGATGGAAAATAGCCTTCATGTCTGTTCAGGAATTGCTCGAGTTTCGAAGCCGCAAGGACGCTTTTTTCGCGTCTTCTCAATCACCTTTGCCAGAGGCGGCAAGACACGGGTTTGCAGGTTTAGTTTATTTTGAATTTCAACCCAAAATGGTTTTTGAGCCTGCACTCAAACCCGTTCAAGATTTCGAGCACGTCGGAATGGAAACCTCAAACGGTGTGCGAAAATTCTTTATTCGGGCTGGAACGCTCGAGTTTGCGGCGGCTGGTGAAATCCTGCACTTGACGGCATTTTCAAACCCAGAATCCGAAGACGCTGGGTTGTTCATTCCCTTTCGAGATGCAACCAGCGGAACCCAAACATACGGTTCGGGGCGTTACCTCGATTCCGAACTTTCCGCCGACGGAACGGTGCTGCTCGACTTTAACCTGGCTTACAACCCGTACTGCGCCTATTCGGACGGTTGGTCTTGCCCGATACCGCCGCTCGAGAACTGGCTGCGTGTGCCGATTCTGGCAGGCGAGAAAGCATTTGAGGCAAGCCCATGAACGCCATTCCCGAAGCCGCAGATTGGCGCTCATCGCTCGAGCGTCATCAATTTGAGGAGGCGCTGGCACGCTTGAAGGCACTCAGTCTGGTCGGACAAGGTGATGTTGAGCATCAAGACGCGCTCGAGCGGCTGGTGATGTTTTTTGAAAGCCTGAGGGCAAAAAATTATTTGGCGGCGGGGCGCGTCAACCGTTCAGGCTGGAGCGCCCTCGATGTCCAAGTGCTGGGCTTGGACGAGATGCTGGCGGCGCTGGTCAACGCCGAAGAAAGCTGGCGCAACGGCGACGAGCGCGTCAGGGCTGCCTTACAACCCGCACTCGAGCATCCGTTGACCCGAGCGGAGGCGATGAATCAACTTGGGGTGCTCGAGGCGGTCTGCGAAAAACCAGATTTGGCGCGAACGCACTTTCAAGCGGCACTCGCCAGCGACCCGCGACACTACCGTGCCATCACCAATCTGGGCAACCTCGAACTCGAGTCTGGCAATCTTCAAACCGCCGAAATGCGTTACCGTGAATCGCTCAAACTCAACCCAGAGTACAGCGTGGCGTACAACAACCTGGCAGCCGTTTTAAAACGCCAGGGCAAACGCGGCGAGGCGGTGGACATGCTGAAAAAATCGCAACGCATGAGCCTGAAAGAAATCCGCCAACTCAGCAGAAAAGGCGTCCCGACCTCGAGCAACGGCGCCCCAAACTTACAAACTCGAGCGGCTGAACTTTGGGCGAACACCACCGTCCGAACGGTGATTGTTGTGGTGTTGATCGTGGTCGCCTACCAAATATTCAAACACTAGCACTCGAGGTTTATTCGACTGGCAAGTCAGCTTGAGTCAGCCACTCGTTCATGCTGCCCAAGTAATTCTTAACCTTAAAGCCTTGACTTTTGAGCGCCTGAAACAACACGGCACTGCGTGCTCCAGATTGACAGTGAACGATGATTTCTGCGTCTTTTGGAATCTCAGCCAAGGTATGCTCGAGTTCCGATTCAGTCTGAAAGCCTTGGCTGTTCATGACCCGAGTCCATTCAAAATGCTGTGCCCCAGGAATATGTCCCCCTCGGGTCGCGCCCGCCGGAATTTTGATGCCCGCAAACTCTTGGGCGTCTCGAGCATCGAGCACAACAGTGTCGCTCGAGCGGTTCAGCACTTCATCGGCGGTCGCCAAAAATTCTGGGTGTGGCTCGAGTTTAAAATCTGAAGTTTTTACATGCGGTATTTCACTCGAGATTGGCAAACCCGCCGCCGCCCACGCCTGAAAACCACCGTTTAAAATGCCGACCTCAAACCCTGCGTACTCGAGCGCCCAAGCGGTTCTGGCGGCTCGAGAATCGACGCCCGAATCGTAAACCACCACTTTCGCACCAACTTCCAAGCCAAGGCTTTGCACCCAGGATTGCAGCGTGCCCTGAAAATCCTCGAGTCCAGTTTGATCCCGAATGACAAATTTGGGCGTGACAAATTCGGCGTGAAGCGCTCCTGGAATGTGCCCACTCGAGAATTGCGGCTCGGTGCGGGAATCGAGAATGACTGCATCACTTGGGATTTCATTGGTGGTTAGAAGTCGTTTCATGCTCTATTAAACGCCATTAGACCCAGCTTTTGCCAGTGTCCGTAACCAGATCGAGGAGCACAACGCCAGCAAAGCACACGCCGCCAATGCTATCGGAATCACGGGCGCCCCAAAGACTTGCTTTAAAACGCCAAGCAAGGGCGCAATCAACAACGCCCCAACCGAACCAGACACCAAAAACACCGAACTGGCGGCGACGCTCGAGTATTCGCGGTTGATCCAGACCAAACCGGTCGGGAAAACTGGCGCAAAAAACAGCCCTGCGGCAACAAAAGCGGGTGTTGCCAACGAGGGAATTTGTGCGGTCAGCAATGCCATGAGCGACAACAGCAAACACCCCATAATCATTGTGGCGTTCGAGAACCGCAAACTCAGCGGAATCGAGAGGAAACGCCCGACCGTCAACGCCTGCCAGAACCAAGACGCCACACGCGCCGATTGTGCCAAATCAAAACCGATGCTTTGCAAATAGCTGGGCATCCAAAAACTGACGCCTTGTTCGGCACAGACGTAAAAAAGGCACATCAACACAAAGCCGATCAGCTTTGGACTGAGTGTCATGCTCGAGCCTGAAGTTCGTTCTAAAACAGTATCTCGAGCGGGCAGCATCACCAGAACAATCGCGGCGGCGAAGATACCGACCGCCAGAAACATCAATCCAAAATGCTCAAGCAACCAAACCACCACCAGCGGTCCAGCGATAGAGCCAAACGAAAAAGAGGTGCTCATGACGTTCATGACCGCGCCAGAGCGATTGCCGAAACCCCTGGAAAACAGCGTGGCATAATCGACCTGAAACATGCCCAGCCCAAATCCCAACAGCAACACCGAAGCCAGCGCCATAAACCAAAATTGAGAGACAAAAAACAGCAGGCAACCCGCACCAAACAACGCCACACCGATTGCCATGCGCGACCCAGCTTGAAAACGCTTCTCGAGAAAACCGGTGGCAACATTGCCCAGCACGCCACCCAAAGATTGGGCGCTGCCCAGCAAACCGACGCTGGCATCGGAGATCAAAAACCGCAATTTGATAAAGCTGACCGCCGAACCCCAACTCGAGCCGATCATGCCCACCGAAAACAAAGTCATGAAGGTTGCCGCAATCAACACTGGGGTCAAACTGGGATTGGCAACTCGGGTTTCGCTTGATTTTTTAGGGTTGGCTCGAGCATCAGACACAGGCTAAGTATAACCGTACCCACATAATTTATTTTTTTGAAAGTCGGTAAACCGTTCCGCTGTGATCGTCTGAGATTAACAAGCCGCCGTTTTTGTCGGGCACAACATCCACAGGTCGTCCCAAAACTTGTCCGCCCTCGAGAAAGCCGCTCACCAAATCTTGTTCGGCGCCTGGTTTGCCCTCTTTCCAAGGAAAGAAAATCAGTTTGTAACCCGTTTTGCTGGCGCGATTCCAAGAGCCGTGCAAGGCAATGACCACACCATCACGGTACGGATTTGGGAAACTCGAGTCGCCTAAAAAACTTAAGCCGAGCGGAGCGCTGTGGGCTTGAATTCCTTTGGAGACGCGGTCAATTTTGTTGCAATCGCGGCTAGCACCGTCTTTGTTCATGTCCAGATCGCGGTCAAACGGCAGGTTGTCCACGCCAGCCTGGCTGTTCGAGTTGCAAAAGGGCCAACCGTAATCGCCGCCGTCCCTGATTTTGGTAAACGGTTCTATCGGGTAATTGTCCACAAACGATTGCATCACCCGTCCGTAATCGCTGGCACCGTCGCCGTCGAAATCTTTTTGGTACGGATACGGCGCGTTGTCGCGGTTGTTGATGACCGCCCACAGCTCGTTCGTGCCAGGCACAAGATCAAGTCCCTCGGCATTGCGAATCCCTCGAGCGAATAACCTGGCGTTTTTGCCGTCAGCATCGTAAACATAAATCGAACCGCGTACCGGATTGGCGGTCGTGTCATTCAGGCAAACGTTGCAACTCGAGCCGATTGAAACAAACAAACGGTCTTTATTGTCGATGGCAATGTTTTTCAGCGCGTGACCGTACTTTCCCCCCAATTCTGGCAGGCTGGCACTCGGTAAATCCTTAATCACGACCTCTAAATTTTTGCCGCTCGAGTCGCCACTGCTGTAGCTGTAACGAATCACACGGTTGGTTTCAGCGACATAGACAAACATTTTTGACCCAATTGTATGAAAAACCATGTCGTGCGGCTGGTTTAAACCGCTTGCAAAATCGGTCACGCTCGAACCTCGAATCAATTTGATGCTGCCAGTGGCGGGTTGCGATACCAGAATATCGCCATCGGGTGCGACCGCCATAAAACGCGCTTTTGGAATTCGGGCGAGGATTGAGATTTGAAAACCCTTGGGCACGTTTAGCGTTCGTTCGCGGTCGAACGGTGAACCGCGCCAGATTTCGGGAACGCCGACTTTAACGGCTTCAAGTCCATTTGAATTGGTTTGAGAACTGGCATTGTCTCCAGAAAACCAGGCGCAAGTCGTTCCCAAAACGGTGACCACTCCAAGACCCCATAATTTCACTTTGCTGAACATCAGTATTCCTCCTCGAGCACAACTTAATTGTGAAACTCGAGTCTGAGAAAGCACTGAAACTGCCCTAAATTT
>CAXTTL010000033.1:0-28216 GCA_964247135.1 uncultured Deinococcales bacterium
TTGCTGCCCGACGCTCGAGCCGCCGTCCTCAACCGTTACTCGAGTTCCATACCCGCCGAGATTGGAACGTACCGCGTCAACAAAAACGCGATTGATTTTGATTGGTTGTTCTCTGGTAAGGAACACGACCCCGTTCACCTTTCGGGCAACGTCTTGCAACTCTCGATTTACGACCTCCAACAGACCGCCACGGACAACGAAGCTCAAGCTGCCTTCGATACGATTTACCAAGCGCTTTTGAGCGACTCGGAAACCTACAACTCGAGGTTTGCGATTGGCAAGGCAAGCGATATGCATGACCGTCTGGACCCCAACCCAAACCGCCGCAATGCAGGAGCAACCGTCTACACTGGCGAGGGCTTGTACCTCTACGATTCGTTCAGCACTTCAGGCTGGGAGCAACTGCCAAACGGTCAGATCAACGTTTACGACGGCTACTCTCGAGCCGACATGTGGTTGCTGCCCGACGGACGCGCCTGCAATCAAATTTGGTTGTGGCAAGGTGTGGACATTCACGACCAGGCTCATGTCAAGCATATTTTGTCCTGGGGGCAATACAGTCTCACGCCTGGACAAAACGCACTCGAGGGGGATGTGGTGAACATTGTGTTTGACAACGGTTTGAACGTGACTTACCGCATGGTGGGTGGGAGACGCTTCTTAAAATCGCGTGAAATCACCTATCACAATGCCGCACTTCGTCAATAAGGGCGTATCAACTTTTTCTATTCGCTTGGCTTTGGCTTGCATTGCTTCGGTTTCTTTGCGCAATGCCAGAATCCGTTTAACCAACTCGAGAAGGCATCAAAGTTTGCTTTTGATGCCTCCTCGAGAATCACTTTTTGAGGGTTTCAGGGTTTTTGCAAATAATTTGTTGAGTCCTCGTTCAAAATTCAATCCTCGAGCCAAGGAAAGCCGTTGCGGTTGCGTTCAATTCGTTGCCAGAGAATTTCATCGTTGTGTGCTCGAATTTGATGCAGAAAAGGAAAGTCATTGGCATCGACAGCCACCCGAAACAAGGGCTTGACCTCGTGCAAACTTGCCCAATGATGCGCCTGTGTGTTGACGCCCTCGTGCGGTTCGGAAGGTTCTTGTTCAAAACCATCTCGAGGCAAAACATAAACCCAACCGCTCCTAAAAGCCCCCTGTGTGAGCGCCTTGTCGGTCACACTAAAAAAGTAAATGTCGTGCTCGGGTTCAGTCTCGAGCCGCACCGCCGCATTGCTGATGCTCATCGGCACGGTGGGACGGTTGAGGATGGCAAAGAACATTGCCCAAATGCCATCCGAGGCGGCGTAGACCGCTTTTCGGTTGCCAAACCAACCGACATCATTGGATTGTCGAGGCTCGAACAAGCTGATGTTTTGGTCGCCAGTGCCGTGCATCAAATACTTTTTGGTTTGGTTCAGCCAGATCAAAAACGCCCAAGTCGGAACTGGCAAGCTTGGTGCTAAACCCGTCTTTAAGGCTTCGGTCAAGCACAACTCGAGTTCTGGCACAAAAGGCTCGAGGTCAAATGTGGGCGCGTGAGCCAATACGACTCGAGTTTCATGCCAAAAACATAGCATCTTTGGTGAAGAAAAACGTGGTGATACGTACTGATTTTATTTCAAATCCAAGCCTGAAAAACCCGTAATTTCGCCGTACTGCGGGGCAAATGATGTTTTTCAAGTTGATCTAAAAACTCGAGTGCAGTCATGGCAGGGCGTACCAATTGCGCCCGTTGCTTTTTGAGGGCAATCAGCACTTGGTTTAAGTTGTTTTCGAGCACCTCGAGCAAGAAATCATCGGGATGAACGGCTTGCAGACCATGCGGTTTTAATGTTTTGGCTGGAAAATCTTTGAGGTTTAAGGTCACAATTCTGCTTGCCTGACAAGCAATTGCCGCTGCAAGAATATGCTGATCATTGGGATCAGGTAACACAAAGCTCGAGATCAAATGTTCAAAGTCTGTCACCAGCGCATTGCGGGCATGAAGGTTCATCAAATCAACCACCCGATTCCACTGTTCAGGTGTAGAACCAGGGCGTTCAGTCAAAATGTTTCGAGTCCATTCGGCATGAATCATTGCCGTCCATCTGGCATCAATGGCTTCCTCGAGAATCAACCGCATCCAAAGATCACGCAGCATTGCCGAATACAGTACGCAGGCATCCAGCACGACGATCAATCGTATAGCTCCATTTTTTGCTGCAACTGCGAAAGTTCATTCAGTGCCGCTTCGCGCTGCATTTTATGGAAATTTTTCAAGTCAAAAAAACGTACCCGTCGCTGATTCCCAACTTTATAAAACGGAATCAAACCTTGCTCGAGCAACTTGACCAAATGCGGACGCGAAACTTGCAACCAATCCGCTGCCTCTTGCGTGGTCAGTTCCCGATCTGCCGAACTGACTTGCACCGCTTCACCTCGAGCGAAATGTTCAAACACTTCTTGAATCGCTTGACCAATCGCGCTGTTCACCTCGAGCTTTGGCAGGGTGACAGTATGATTTGCGCCTCGTGGTTGCTTGAAGGCTTGTAAACCTTTTAAGGCAAGGTCGGCATCGCTGGGTTGTGGTTTGATGATTTGCGTCATGGTCTCTCGAGACAAGAATACTCGAAATACTCGAAAAAGAAAAGGGGAAATTTAAGATTTTGGCACTTTAATTTCAATCGATTTTGGAAACTCAGGCGCAAGTTTTGAAACCTCGAGTTCGCCTTGCACATCATAAAAGCACATGTTCCCATTCAGATCACAAGTCCAAACCTCGAGCGCCCCACGTTCAAAATACAATTTTCGCTTGCTCGAAATTTCTTTTTGGGTATTGCTTGGTGAGATGATTTCCGCGCAGAGTTCTGGTGCTTCGGACAAATCGAGTTCGTCGCGGTGCGCGTTAAAAAAAGCATAAGACGACCAGGCGACATCTGGCACTTTCACGCCTTTGCGGGTCGCAATTGCGGTTTCAGAACTGGTGATACCATTGGTCAGAAATTGCTCAATCAATTTTGCAAGGCGTGACTGATAAATGCCGTGAATGTATTTTGTGGGACTCATGACCACCTGCCCGAATTCGTTGGTTTCAATTTTGAACGGTAAATTGGCTAAATCTTTGTTGTTCACAATTTCTTGCCAGGTCATTAGCTCACCTCTTGGGGCAGTGTAGCAAAGTCTTGCAAAAAGAAAAGCTCGAGGTTTAGGTTTTGGAAAGTTCGACCCAACTCGAAATATCTCGAGATTCGATACTGGTTTTCACTTCGGAAATCAAATGGTCTAAAGTTGCCAGTAAATCCTTCGATGATTTTAGGTCAGTATTTTCGGGAAACGAGTGAATCTCAATTTCGTAGTCAAGATCGTGTCTGGCAACAAAGATTCCACCGTAAACCCGCCAATCTTCAATTTCACGACAGCAAGTCATATCCCACGTAACCACATCATTGCTTTCGTTTTTGATCGAAATTGACTCATTCCAGAAAAAAGGTTGACGTTCATATTGGGTTATGGAATGGTGATTTGTAACAAATTCTGCTCCGAATTTTTTCTTTTGAGCACTAACAAAATTACGAATTTCTACACAAATTTGAGCAACAGATATGAGTACCAGAAACCCAGGATCGTTTCCGTCTAAAGAATGCACTTTCAGGCTGATTTCATCCACAAATAATCCTCGAGATTCTATTCAACCGTCCGTGGCACTTGAAAAAACCCATCGTTCACTTCCACACCAACCGCCAACGCCTCCGCTTGCGACATGGCAACTTCGGCAACATCTTCACGCAAAACATTCACCAACGCCACAGGGCGCGGCATTTCGGGCAGTCCCTCGAGATTTAATTTTTGCAATTGATCGAAACTCCCTAAAATCTTGTTGATCTCGGTTTTGGCTCGAGCCGTCTCCACGTCGTCCATCTCGAGTCTGGCGAGTTTTTTGAGATGCTGCATTTCCGCGTCGCTGATGGCTTCAGTCATAAGATCAGTTTAACCGTTTTCCGCCTCGAGTTTCATCCTGTCCCAAAGCGCTTGCACATGCTCGAGTTCGGTGGGCATTGCGCCAATGCTGACGCGCACCATCCAGCGACCCTCGAGTTTGGCGGGTGTAAGGTACGCGAATCCCGATTGGTTGATGCGTTCGACCCAAGAGGACGTGTGACGCTCGAGTGCCTCGCCGTGAAGTCCTGCGGGTTCGTGGCGAACGCAGACGGTTTGCAGTGGTACGGGCGCGAGTCGAACCCAGTTTGGAGCGGCATCAACTTGAGTGGCGAGCCATTGGGCGTTTTTCATGTCGCGGCGCAACCGTTCGCGCAGTCCCTCGAGTCCGACGCTGCGAATCAAAAACCAGAGTTTGAAGGCTCGAGCGCGACGACCGAGCGGAATACCCCAATCGCGGTAATTTTTGGCTTGCCCGTCTTGCGAAGTTTGCAGGTAGCTGGGGTTGGTGCTCATGACGCGAATCAAATGCTGGCTGTCACGCACGTAGTACAAAGTGCAGTCAAAGGTTGCGCCGAGCCATTTGTGCGGGTTTAAAACAATCGAATCGGCGTTTTCAACTCCAGCCCACAAAGGCTGGCATTCGGGAACGATCATGGCGCTACCCGCCATTGCCGCATCCACGTGCAACCAAACCCCGTATTTCGCCGCGATGCTCGAGAGTGGCGTCAGTGGGTCGATGGCGGTGCTGGTGGTCGTCCCGATGGAAGCCACAATCGCGCAAGGGACATTCCCAAGCTCGAGGTCGGCTCGGATGGCTGCCTCGAGTGCTTCTGGACGCATGGCAAAATGCTGGTCAATGTCCACGCTGCGCAAATTCTCGCGTCCGAACCCTGCCAGCAGCACGGCTTTTTCGATGCTCGAGTGGGCTTGACTCGAGACGTAAACAATCAAGGGTTTGCTTTCGGCTTGAATCCCGCCACGGTTCAGGCTGTAATGGCTGGTTCGTTCTCGAGCGCAAAGAAGCGCCAACAAACTGGTACTCGAGGCGGTGTCTTGAATCACGCCCTGCCACTCGCTCGAGAGTCCGAGCGCTTGGCGCATCCAGTCGGTCATGACCTCCTCGAGTTCGGTCAGCAGCGGGCTGGATTGCCAGTTGAGTCCCAACTGTCCCAAACCAGAACTGACCAGATCACCCAGCACGCCTTCCAAGCTCGAGTTGGCTGGAAAGTACGCAAAATAGCGCGGGTGTTGAAAATGGGTCAGCGCGGGTTTGAGTTTCTCGAGGTCAGCCACCAAACCCGCCAGATGATCGCCTTTTTCGGGAGCGCTTGGCGAAAACTGCGCTTGAACCTCGCCAGGTTTGAGGCTCGAGACGACGGGCAGGGTTTCGATCTGGTCACGGTAATTGGCGATGAAGTCAATCAGTTCGTGACCGAGCGTGCGGAATTCGTCGGTGGTCATGATGGAAGTATAAACTGAAGATCAGTCTTGCTCGAGTTGTACTGTTTGGGTTTTTAATTTTGGTTTTTGGTCTGGGTGTTCCAAATTTTGAAGCTCCATATTGCGAAATTTGAGGATGCGAAAATAATCGCTTCGCATGTTGAGAATGGCAAATATTGCCAGAAAACCGTATAAAATAATTCTGTTAAAATTTGGAATGCTTAAACCACTGAGCGAAAGTAGGACAACAAGCCCGATTGCAACCAGAATGTAAATACTATTATCAATCCAGAATTTCCAGATAAAATAGCGGTAAATTGTTATTCTATTTGGAATTATTTGATTTAGAATGGGAATCAAAAGGACGAAGAACAACTTCCCTCGTTCTCTTGGAAAGAAGTAGTACAATGCAGAGCCGCCAATAATTATTTCAATCCATGACTTCCATGTTTTTTTACTGTTTCTTTCAAAGGAATGCTGTTCTAAAGATGTCGTGTATTTTTTCTCTAATTTTTTAGCAGCTTTCTGAGGACTGCCAAACTCGAGTATCGCTAATTGCTCGGCTTCAATTTCGTTTCGTCCATCGCTGATAAAACGATTGGTCAAATGTTCATAATGTCGGGTTACTGTTTCCCGTACTTTATTGCCTGAATCATCAGAAAGTGAACTGGTGGCATCGTTAAGCCAGGTTTGCAGGGTGTACGTTTTAGGCGTTTTATTGAACATGACTTCTCGAAAAAGTTGGCAATGACAACACAAATTCTAAAGCATCAAGCCCCTGTATGCTCGAGAAGATCAATTCCATTTTGACTTTTATTGCGGTGCGAGTTCTCGAGCCAGTTGGCTGAATTGATCGGTGACTTCATCCAGCACACTGACGCGCGGGATTGGATTTTCGGTCACTTCGCGCACCAAAAACGGACCTGGGTCAATGGGTGCGTCGTTCAAACGAACCTCGTAATGCAGGTGCGGTCCGGTGGAATTTCCGGTTGAGCCGACCAACCCAATTTCATCTCCAACCAGCACTTCCTGCCCAACGCTGACTTCGATGCTCGAGAGATGTCCGAACAAGGTTTTAAGACCGTTGCCATGATCGACAATCACGTGCAAGCCGTAACCGATGCTCGACATGCCCGCCGTGACGACCACGCCGTTGGCGGTGGCGGCAATCGGTGTGCCCATCGCGGTGGCAATGTCCCAACCGGTGTGGCGTTGTAATTTGCGATTGAACGGATTTAAACGGTAACCAAAGGTCGAACTGATGTCACCGGAGAGTGGCCAGCCGCTCGGGATCGAGTCCAAATCTGCGCCTCGAGCTTCTAAGGATGCAATGCTTTGCTCACCCAGGCGGTTTAACCCGACGATGGCGACGTTGGTGGTTTGTTGATTGCTGACATCCTCGAGCGGCTGCGTTTCAGTTTGGGCGCTGCCCACGCTTTGCAGGCGTTGCAACTCGCCTTTAAAACTGCCCACCTTGCTCGAGAGTTCGTAGGCATAAGCTTGGGTTTTGACTTTTTGGATTTGCTCGAGTTTGATTTTGGAGGTTAAAGCCTCGATCTTGGTTTTCGCCTCGAGTTTTAAACTTTGGACTTGATTGGCTTTTGCCAGCATTTTGAGGCTTAAAAAACTGTTTTGCGCTTTTAAACGCTCAATTTTTTCGAGTGCAATCAAGTTTTTTTGTTGGGCATCAAGGGCGATCAAACCGACGGCAGCCATGCCAGCCAACGCCAGCAGCGCCACGATCAAACGGTTTCGCGCCAGGTTTTGCGGGGTTTTAATGGTTTCTGATAACGGAATCTCGAGCACGCCCAACAGGATACAAGATTTTCATGCGTCAAGGTTAGAAACTTCGCATTGGCGTTAATGCTCGTGTCGAACCCCGCCCTCGCCGTGAACATGTCCATGCTCGAGTTCGCTGGGTTCGGCGGGTCGAACGTTCAGGATTTTGATGTGATATTCGAGGTTTTTGCCAGCAAATTCGTGGTTAAAATCCACGGTCACCGTGTCCTGCTCGAGTTTGATGACCCGAGCCACCAGCGGTTTGCCGTGTTCGTCTTGGGTGTAAAAACTTGCTCCGAGCGCGAGGTTGGTGTTTTTTGGAAAGTCCGATTTTTGGGCGCTATACAGTTTGCTCGGGTCATACACGCCGTAAGCATTCTCGAGGGTTGCTGTGAATTCTTGAGCTTCTTCGTGTCCAATCAGCAGTTCCTCAAGTCCAACGGGCAGACTTTTGGCGTGTCCCATCAAAATGGTTTGCACTTCACCCTCGAGCGACCTTTCAACAACTTTGCCATCGATCATTAAGCTCCACTCGAGCTTCACCACGCTGCCCTCCGTAATCTTCATGCCCCAATTTACCTCGAGCTTGTGGGTAAAGTCCTAAACTTGGGGTTGTGAAAACGGTAACATCAAGCCATGTTCGAGTTTAAGCAACGCATTCCCGTCACCGTCGTCGGTGGCTTTCTTGGCGCTGGCAAAACCACACTGGTCAACCACCTGATCAAAACTGGCGGCAAACGCTTTGGCGTGATCGTCAACGAGTTTGGTGACATCAACGTGGACGGGGCATTGATTGAAAACCTCGAGGCGGATGAAGACGGCGTGACCGAATTCAGCAACGGTTGTTTGTGCTGCGTGGGACGCGATGACCTTGCCGAAGCCATGATCAAACTTGCGATGCGCAAGAATCCGCCCGAGCATTTACTGATCGAACTTTCGGGTTTGGCTGACCCCGTGCCCGTGGCGCAAACCGTGCTTGACCCACAACTTCGCGGTTTGTTCGATCTGGACGGCATCATCGGCGTGGCGGACGCCCGCAACCTCGAGCGCACGCTGTCCGACGTTCCAGAGGGTGCGGTGCAACTCGCGTATGCCAGCAACATTGTGCTCAACAAGACCGATCTCGCCGACGATGCGCAACTCGAGACGGCACGCGGTTTGTTGCGCGGTTTGAATCCACTCGCGCATCAAACCGAAACCCAAAACGCCAACGTCGATGCCCCCGCGATGCTCGCGCAGAACGCCTTTGAACCCGATTGGAAACCACGCAATTACAGTCACGAACACGCGGCTGGAGTCTCGAGCTTTACTTTGCATCACACCGAGCCGCTCGATGTGATTGCCTGGAATACGTTCATGGAAGAATTTATTATTTCCCGACCAGGCAGCGTGTTTCGCGCCAAGGGTTTTCTGGCGTTCAAACAAATTGCCGACGAGATCGTGTTCCAAGCCGTGCGTGAAATTGTCAAAGTCACCAAAACCGACACGCGCCACGAGGGACGCTCGAGTTTGGTGGTGATTGGACGGGCTTTGGATGAAAACGAGTATCGTGAGGCGTTTGCAAAATTGCACGTTCCGCTGCAACCCAAGTTTCGGTAAGGCTCGAGTTTCAAATGTTAACGGTTTTTGCGGCAGTGGCATGATCGCCAGTGTTTGGTGTGCCACTTGGTTCAATCAAAAGCAAGTGTGTTTCCTCGAGTGCAAACGTTTTATGTTCAACACCTTTTGGTACAACGTATAACTCACCTGGATTCAAAGACACAACACCATTACGCAAGTGAATATCGAGACGACCACTGAGTACCAAGAAGAAATCGTCCGTTTCATCATGCTTGTGCCAGACAAAATCGCCTTTGACTTTGACCACCATTAAGTCGTTTTCATTCAAAGGTCCAACAATTTTGGGTGACCAATATTCGCTGAATTGAGAAAGCTTTTCCTCGAGGTTAATGGCTTGTTGATCCATGATCCGAGTGTAACATGCCAACTTAAGCAAAAAAATGCGCCCAACGGCGCATTTTTTGTTTTGAACTAGAATTAGACCGATGCAGCTTCGCTCGAGCTTTCAGTGCTTGCCTCGATAACGGCTTCATCATGATCGTCTTCGTGATGGTCGTCGTGATCGTCATCCTCGAGCGGTGGCAGGTTGTCTTTGACTGCCATTTGCTGGCTTTTGACGGTTGGCGCAAGGATCATGTTCATGTCCATGCCCATCAGGTTTGGTGCGCTTTCGACCAGTGCACCGTCGCCAAGGGTTGTGGCAACGCGTTTCAGCAAGGCTTCACCGAGTTCTGGGTGGGTGCGTTCACGCCCCCTGAACATGATGGTGACTTTGACCTTGTGACCGTCTTTTAAGAAGCGTTTAACGTGGTTGAGTTTGGTATCAAAATCGCCGCCGCCAATTTTGACGCGCAATTTGATGCTTTTTTGTTCTTGGGCGCGGGCGCGTTTGCGGGCTTCTTTTTCTTGCTGTTGTGCCTCGAAACGGAAGCGTCCGTAGTCGAGTAAACGGCAGACCGGAGGGACCGCGTTGGGTGAAACCATGACCAAATCCAGACCTTTTTCGGTTGCCATTCGCATGGCGTCCCGGGTGTCCACGATGCCAGCTTGGTTTCCCTCGTCGTCAATGAGGCGTACCTGACGAACTCGGATTTGCTCGTTTATTTTGTGATCCTTGGCTACAACAACCACCTGCCTTTTTCTGCTCGAGCAGCCTTTTTGTCTGCGCGGCGTTATCAGTATACCCGTAGTCTGGCTTTTTCAGTAGTGTTTTAAGCTGGATTTACCCGAGGTTTGCTTGAAAGCCTTGTATGACGTGGTACAGTCGGGGTCATGAAAATTGTTTTTCGGGAGAATGGTTCAATCGGTGTGGAGACAAATGGCAAGTATGTGTTGCGGGTTGGGGACACCGAGATGCTGATCGAAAAGCCAAAGTTTAGTTTGTGCCGTTGCGGGCATTCCAAGAATTTGCCTTTTTGTGACGGTTCGCACAAGGAATTTGGGTTTGTCGCGCCAGCCGCCGAGATTGAACTCGAGTAAAGCTTTTTTGGAGTGTCGCTCGGCGCAAAAAGCTTTACATCCCTCAAGCCAGTTGTTGGTTTTGGCTCGAGGGTTGTCTTGCCGATGGGCTTCTCGATTTTGATGTTGACATGTACAATGTCAGATATACCTCATTCTATTCTGAAGAATTTTTAATCATTTTAATCTCCAGAACCAAACAGTGGTGCAAAACCTGATATGACTCGAGACAAATCTTTTCACAATCACGCGTTTAATGGTCATGCCAGGGCTGGCATTTTGAATTCAAAATGTCGTGTTCAATATCAATTTACCTTCACCAGACCAAGACCGACTCGAGTCAAGGCATGAACCTTCAATCTGGGATTTCGGCGCGGTTGCATCAGATTTTTTTGTGGTCAAGCGCCAGCGTCTTTGTGCTTGCCATGATTGGTTTTGTCTTTGATCACGGTTTCAAACCGTTTTGGTTGCTGGGGCATCTGGTTTTTTTTGGTGTTATCGTTGCCCTCAATCAATTTTTGTTTCGGCGTTACTCGGTCAAAAGTGCAGGCTTTTTCTTGACGGCGTGTACCTTGCAGGTGGTCTTGGCGCTCTATCAACAGCAGGCATTCTGGGTTGAATCCTCGCTCGGTGGGATCATTTACGGGATTTGTGCGATTCCGTTGCTGTTTACCATTTCCACCAATTTGGGTTTTATCGGCTTGATGCTTGACTTGTTCCTCTCGGGCATCTTGATTTTTCTGGCATTCCAGCAAAGCCAGGGCGCTGGACTGACCGTGCTGTTTGCCTCGAGTTTGGCTTCACTGATCGGTTACATGTGCTATCAACTCTTCCGCGAATTTGCCAGCGTGCAATTTGAACTCGAGCGCAACGCCACCACCGATGCCTTGACCAAAATTGGCAATCGCCGTGCGCTCGAGCAGGACTTTGAACGCTATCAAGCCATCGGGCGGCGCAAGGGAATGCAGTTGGTGCTCTCGAGTTGGGATGTGGACGGTTTAAAACGCATCAACGACGAGCAGGGTCATCGGGCGGGCGACCAGTACCTGCTGCGCTGCGTCAAGGCGTTACAACACGCAACCCGCAAGGGCGACGGTCTGTACCGAACCGGTGGCGATGAGTTCGTGGGTCTGCACTTGGGTTTAACCGCAGGAACGCCGATTGTCGAACGGGTGCGCAGCGAGTTTTTCAATGTTTCGGTCGGGTTTAGCGTCTTCACCCAGGAAAGCCTGGACAAAGCTCTCTCGGACGCCGACGCGCAAATGTACGCCGAAAAACGCAACCGCAAGAACAAATCTGGACGCGGTACGGGCGAATATTATGTTCAAAACAAAGCCGCGACTCGAGCCGGCAACGAAGATTGGTTGTTGCGCAGCACCGGCATCGAAATCAATGTTCACACGACTGGCATCGATATTTCGGTGCGCAACACGGGTGAAATGCCCGTGAACATCACCAAAGACCACGACGTGGGGCGTTTAACCCTCGAGCCTGATCTGGACACCAACATCACCTTGGAGCTTGATCCTCGAGATTTGAATGCTCGACCTGGTACGACCGAAAAACCAAATTAAAATTTCAATGTTCGCTTGGAATCAGCGGTTGATGCTCGAAGGCGGTGCTGAGTGTGACCACCGTGTTGGTTCTCGAGACGCCAGGAATTTGTTTGACGCGGTAGAGCAGTTCCTCGAGCGCCTCTGGCGTGCTGGTGCGGACTTTGAGCATGATGTCGGTGTCGCCCGCCACGCTGTAACATTCTTCGATTTCCGAAAATTGTTTGAAGGTCGGCGCGATCAAAAAGCAACTGGTCGAACCATCGGTGCGCACGCTGACGAACGCCAGCACGGGTAAACCCAGCGCTCGAGCGTCCACCCGTGCCGAAAAGCCTTTGATGATCCCGCGTTTCTCGAGCGTCTTGACCCTTGAATGCACGCTGGCGGCACTCAAACCGACGCTCGCGCCAATTTCGGCATAGGTTTGGCGGCTGTCGCGTTGCAGCTCGAGCAGAATGGCTTTGTCGTGTTGGTCTAAGTTGTTCATGAAGTGTCCCGACATTCTAAATGATATTAGGAAATTTTGGCAATAATCCAAATGACATATTGCAAACTTGGGGACAAAACGATTATTCTTAAGTATGAATCCTGGTTTGGCGGTCAGCGCAAGCTCGAAACGCGATTCGTTGTTGATCGCGTTTAGCTTGTTTGCACTGTACATCATTTGGGGCAGCACCTATTTTGGCATTCGGATCGGGGTGCAAAGTTTCCCGCCGTTTTTGATGAACGCCATTCGCTTTACCCTGGCGGGCGCAATCCTGTACGGTGTTTTACGCGCCCGAGGGGCAAAACACCCAATCAAGCTCGAGTGGTGGAGTGCCTTTCGGATCGGTTTGTTTTTGATTGTTGGCGGCAACACCGGCACAACCCTGGCAGAGAGCCTTGGCGTTGCCAGTGGGTTGGCGGCGACCATCGTTGCCACCATGCCGCTCTGGGCTGCCCTGTGGTCAACACTGTGGGGGCAGCGCCCAAGGATGCTCGAGGTGGCTGGGATGCTGGTCGGTTTGGTCGGGGTGATTGTCCTCAGCCGTGAGGGGAATTTGCAGGGCAATCCGACGGGGGCAATCGTGATGTTTATCGCGCCCATTTTCTGGTCGTTCGGTTCGATCTGGTCAAAGCACCTCACCCTGCCGCAAGGTTTGATGGCGAGCGCCAGCGAAATGCTGACCGCAGGTCTTTTGATGATTCCCATCAGCTTTTTGCTCGGTGAGCGCATGACCAAAGCCCCATCGCTCGAGAGTCTGCTGGCGTTGATTTACTTGATCACCTTTGGGTCGCTGGTTGCCTTTAGCGCCTATGTGTACCTGCTGACCAAAGTCCGCCCAAGCTTGGCGACCAGTTATGCCTACATCAACCCGATTGTGGCGGTGCTGCTGGGCTTGTTTTTTGGACACGAAAAAATTGGTCTGAACGCCTTTATTGCCATGCCAATCATTTTGAGCGCCGTGGGGTTGGTGGCGTATGCCCAAAATCAAAAAGCAACCCTCAAATAAACCAACAACCCCGTAGGGGCGCATGGCAATGCGCCCTTCCAACCACCAAAACCTCGGGCAACAGGAGAAATCACATGAACGGTTCGCATCACAGTTTGGGAAATCTCGAGCGGCGCTGTCAGAGCATTACCGAAGAGTTGCGTGTGATTGTCGCGTTTGCGCCAGCAGAAGACTCGAGGAAACCCCGATGAAAACCGCCGATGCACTGCAATTGTTGGTGCTCTCGATGATTTGGGGCGTGTCATTTTTGCTGATTAAAATCGCGGGAACAAGCTTCCCGCCCGTTTGGGTGGCGTGCTTGCGTTTGCTGCTGGGCGGTACGGTGTTGTTCGTTATTCTCAAACTGAACAAACGCACCATGTTCACTCGGGCAAACCTGCCGTGGTTGATCTTGCAAGGTTTGATCGGCAGTGCCTTGCCGTTCACGTTTTTTGCGCTGGGTGAACAAACCCTCAACTCGAGCTTGGCAGGGGTGTTGAATGCCACCACGCCGTGTTTTGCCGCCTTGATCGGTGTTTTGATTGGCGACTCGAGTTTGACCCCGCGCCGAATTTTGGGCGTGGCATTGGGTTTTGTCGGGGTCATGATCGCCGTGTCGGGCAGTTTGCAACTCGAGGGTTCGCTGCTCGGCGTGAGTGTGATCACCCTGGCTTCGATTCTCTACGCAATTGTGCCATACATTGCCAAACGCTTTCTGAAAGGCGTTGACCCGCTCGCCATCGCCTTCGGGCAGGTCATGAGCGCTGGCATCATGTTGTTGCCTGTCGCGCTGTTCTCAAAACCTGGCATCATCACGTTGCCCGCCGTGGGTGCCATCTTGGTTCTGGGTATTTTCGGTTCTGGCATCGCTTACGCCCTGTTCTACAGCGTGCTGCCCAGAATCAGTGCCACCCAATCCTCGAGCATCACCTACATCATTCCAATCTGGAGCATCCTCTGGGGCGCTCTGGCGGGCGAGCACATTGGACTCGAGACGCTGGTCGGCATCACGGTGGTGATCGTTGGGGTTATTCTGATCAACACCGACTTTGGATTCTCGAGGAGACTCGCATGAACAAACCCGTCCAAACCCTGCAAGCCACCCTCGAGCATCTGGACGACCTCGTGCCGTTGTTCGACGCCTACCGCGTGTTTTACAAACAGCCAAGCGATCTGACGGCAGCCAGGGAATACCTGCAAGCCAGACTCGAGCGTGAAGAATGCACGGTTTTTCTGGCTTACGATGAAGCTCGAGCCGTCGGATTTACGCTGCTTTACACCACATTTTCGAGCGCCACACTCAAACCATTGGTGATTCTGAACGACTTGTACGTGATTCCACAAGCCAGGGGTTCACGGATTGGTGAGCGCTTGATCGAACGCGGCAAGGCGTTCGCAAAATTGCAAGGTTCACCGATTTTGCGGCTGCGCACCGCCAAAGACAATTTCTCGGGGCAAAAATTATACGAACGCAGCGGTTTCGTACAAGACGAGGTGTTTTTGACTTATAACCTCAAACTCGAGGATCAAACATGAATGCGCTTTTGGTGATCGATGTTCAACAAGGGTTCACCGAGTATGAACGCATCGCCGGTGGTCGCAACAACCCTCAAGCCGAACAAAATATTGCCATGATCCTGGGCGCGTACCGCAAAATGCAATATCCCGTAATTCACGTGCATCATGCCAGCACCGAAGCCAACTCGCCGCTTCGTCCCGACCAACCTGGATATGCCGTCAAACCCGAAGCCATGCCGCTCGAGATTGAGCGGATTTTTGTCAAACACGTCAACAGCGCCTTCATTGGCACGAATCTCGAGGCGCACTTGCGGGAACATGACATCTTGAGCCTGACCATCGTTGGTGCGACCACCGATCACTGTTGCTCGACCACCGCGCGTATGGCAGCCAACCTTGGTTTTGAAGTCTGGTACATTTCTGACGCATTGTGGACATTGGACAAATTCATGCCCGACGGGACTCGGGTGGCGGCGCAATTGGTTCACGATGTCAACATTGCCAGTTTGCACCAGGAATTTGCCGAAATACTGACCACCGAAGCTTTGCTCGAGCGAATTGGGAGTTAAAACCATGAACATCATTGTTGCTGACGCTTCACACCTCGAGATGCTCGTCCCACTTTTTGATGCCTACCGCGTGTTTTATCAAGAAAAATCTGATTTGGAACGCGCCAGAAATTTTTTGCTCGAGCGAATCCAGAATGCCCAGAGCGTGATTTACCTGGCGCTGGACGGTGAAAAACCACTGGGTTTCACGCAACTTTACCCGAGTTTCTCAAGCGCCAGCACGCAAAAACTCTGGATTTTGAACGACCTCTATGTGATTCCTGAAGCCAGAGGTTTGCGAATTGGTGAGCATCTGATCGAACGCGCCATGCAGCTCGCCCGTGAAACCAATGCCAAAGGCGTGATGCTCGAGACGGCACATACCAATACATCTGGGCAAAAACTCTACGAACGCATGGGTTTTGTGCGCGAAGACCTCGAGTTTCGCACGTATTTCAAAGCGGTATAACTGAATTGATGATGACCTGCCATATATTCACGCTATGGCATTTATACATATCTCACACGAGATCAATAAAATTGCATATGCGAAAACGCATCTTGCTTGCTGTCGCCATTTTGAGCCTGATACTTGCCACGGCTGCCCTTGCTTTTCCTGGACAGACTGCTTGTGTGATGATTGGAATTTCAGGACTCGATACCCTATCTGACGGAACACGTGTTCAAAGCTCGAGCACAAATGTAGAACGACTTCAGATACTTAAGCTTTTACAACAAGCGAAAGCACGAATCACCAAAGCCTTTGGTTTACCTCGAGCCAAACCAACCATCATTTTTTTGAAAGACACCCATGCTCTTTTCCCATTTGGTTTGAACGAGTACGGCAGCACTCAAACAATCGCCTCTCGAGCCTGCGTAATTATTGGACCTCAAGGTACAAATCTGAACGTGGTCGCGCATGAATTGATGCACGCCGAACTGTTCGAGCGGGTTGGGATATGGCGTAAGTTCACTGCGATTCCCGCTTGGTTTGACGAAGGAGTTGCCATGCAGATGGACTTTCGTTCTGCATACGATCTGAAACAACCCATCAAAAACCTTGTCGCAGTAGAAAAACTTAAGTCGAGCAATCAATTCAATGCTGGCAACAATGAACAACTCACTGAACACTACGCACTTGCCAAAGCCATTGTTGCAAAGTGGCTCACGAAAATTGGAGTCTCAAACTTATACTCGAGCCTCGATCAGATTCGTGATGGAGAAGACCTTGAGTTTGTGTTTAACCCTTGAAATAGCGTGTGTGTTTTGAGCTGTGTAAACTAAATTCATGCCCGAGTACCAACCCATCAAAACCAAACTCGGCATTTTACGCTCGAGGGACGCGCTGCACCTGGAAGACCTCGAGTTCAAACCGCTCGAGAAAATTCTGATTTTAACAGGCGTGCTCGATGCCCGTCACAGCAGCTCACACCTCGAGCAAGATTTGCACTTCACCTTGCGGTTTTTGAGCGTGGTCGCGCTCGAGGTCACCGATTTGGATTCGTTTCACGGCGATCTCTCGAGCAGCTTTGACGTGGTGCATCACTCGAGCTGGTTCGAGAACGCTGGCGGCAACGTCATGGCGGGGCACAAGCATTACCAGATCATTGAACGTCATCATATTCTGGGGATCATCGCCGACGGTTTTAAACTCGAGTTGCAGTAATCATTTCCCTTTAAATTTTGCGGCTCGTTTCTCGAGGAATGCGCTTACACCCTCCGCAAAGTCCGCACTTGCCCCCGCGATGTTCTGCAACTGCCCCTCGTACTCGAGCGCCTCGTCCAGGGTACTCGAGAGGTTTTTGAGAAGGGCGCGTTTGGTCAGCCCAAAGGTTTTGGTTGGTCCCTGCGCCAGATTCTCGGCGAAGGCTTTGACCTTGGCTTCAAACTCTTCGGCAGGATACACCCGTTCGCACAAACCCATTTGCAGCGCGTCCTCAGCTACCACTTTCTCGGCGTGAACCATCAGGTCAAAGGCGCGGTTGTAACCGACCAGACGCGGCAGAAACCAGGTGCTGCCCGCGTCGGGAATCAGCGCAATTTTGGAAAAGGCTTGCATCATGGTGGCGACATCGCTCCACAACCGAATGTCGCCCGCCAGCGCAATGCTCGCCCCAGCCCCAGCCGCCACACCATTCACGGCGGTGATCACGGGTTTCTCGAGGGATGTCATGCGGGCAATCACGGGTCGGAATGTTTTGTCCAGATGCTCTTTCAGGTTGCCGTGAATGCCTTCACGCAAATCCGCGCCAGAACAAAAACCGCGCCCAGCCCCAGTGATCACAATCACTCGAGCACTTTCATCTTTTTCGGCGCTCGAGAGGGCAGACTGCATCGCCAGCAGCATCGCCTCGTTTGCCGAATTGAGGCTTTCGGGGCGGTTCATGGTGATGTAAAACACGCCATTCTCGAGTTTGGTCAGCACCGTTTGATCAAGAACTTGGGTCATAAAATGCTCGCTTTCTTTTGGTTGCCTCGAGTGTACTACTTGTCAAAAGATGGCTCGAGTTTGCCCGTCGCGCAATTCCAAACAAATTCTTGGCTGATGTTGTTGCCGTGCGCGATTTGCACCGTGCGTTTTGGACTTAAGGCGGGGCAGGTGAGCTGAACTTGGTTGTTCTGCACGGCATGACGCACTTCAGAACCGCCCACAATTTCAAGCACCAACAGTGTTTTGGTCGCGCCAATAAATTTGATCGTCAGGGTTTGCGCGAAACTGGTTTGCACCAAAACGTTCGCCTCGAGCGAAAACGGCGATGTTCCAGGATAGTTTCTTGCCTCGAGTTTGCCAGCTCTGGCAGCACCAGGCGTTTGCACGGATTTGGCAAGCATAAAGTTCTTGCTCGAGCCTTTTTCGCGCCAGCCGACATCAAATTTGGTGTTGATGGCAAACGGTATTTTCATGACAAAACGCCCAGCCGAATCTTGCGGAACGATCCCCAAATAATTTTGCCCAGAAAACACGGCAAGTTCGAGGTTGGGTTTGTTCACGCCTCGCAACTCGAGGTCGTTGAAGCGCACGTTGCCGGAAACATTGTCAAAGGTTGTTTCAAACTCCCTGGTGCTGAAGACTTGAACACCGTAAACCCGTCCGTCGCCACTTTTGAAAACCCCAATGCCGGTATGGGTAAAACTTGGGGTCATGATGTTCTTGAAATGCCCTGGGCTGTTCATCCAACCCGTCACGAACGTTGTCACGATGCTCGAGTCAGCTTCACCTTCCTCAAAGGCAATGTTTTCCGCCCAAGCTTGCTCGAAGCTGCCAGCCTGATGAATTCGGTCCCCTGGGGTGTCAAAACCAGGTTTGCCCGAATGGTGGTCAAAAAAATTTCGGTCCGCCATGTCTTTGGCATGACCTCGGGCAGCAGCCGAAAGTCGCACGTCAAATTTTAAGCCACTCAAACCGGCTTTGGTTCGCTCCAAGTTAATGCCATTCCAAATGCCTTGCTCGGCGTCCGTCAAACCCAAGATATTTGGCGGGTCGGGCAGTGGATTCCAAGCGGTCAGCACAAGACCCAGTGTACCCAAAGCCAGCAGCAAAGCCCAGAATCTCGAGTTCATGCCTTAGTATGCCACTGAAATTTGGTGTCAGGTTGTTTTGCAGCAAACCCGAATCCCCCAAGCGTCGGCACAAGAAAAACCGCCTTCGATGGTGCTGGTTTCAAAACCGAAATGTTTCAGGTTTTCCTCGAGCTGCTCAAGTTGCATTTGATTGGGCAAGATCAAATCCCAGGTCAGTAAACGTGCATCCTCATCGCTCGAGGGCTTTGACCCTGCCGCCCAAATGTTGGAACCCACATGATGATGGTAGCCATTTGCGCCCATGAACAACGCGCCAGGAAAATTCCAGGTCATTTTGCGAAACCCCAAGCCAGCATGGTAAAAGTCTGCGGCTTGTTGCAGGTCGCCAACATAAAAATGCAGATGCCCCATGATCGTTCCAATCGGTAAACCCTGCCAAGGCTGTTCGCCCGCCGCCGCCTTTAAAGCCGCCAGATCGAGCGGGTCGCTGCCGCCAAATATTTCACCTTCGCTTGTCACCCGCCATTCGGCTCGAGGACGGTCGCGGTAGACTTCGATGGTGATGCCGTCAGGGTCAACCAGGTACGTGGCTTCGCTGTAATGATGATCGGATTGCCCGACGTGCCCAAAGGTTAAGGCATTCGCCAGAAAACGTCCCAAATCGCCCCTTGTTGGCAGCAACAAGGCAAAATGGTAAATCCCCAAACGACCTCGGTGGGGCGCAAAACGCACCCCAGGTTTTTCAAACAACTCGAGCAAGACCTCGCCGCCCAAAGTCGCCAGTCGGGCGCTGCGCCTGCCTGGCGTGTCGTCACGGCTTTTCACTTTAAACCCAATGACCTTTTGGTAATACTCCAGAGAACGCTCGAGGTCGGCAATTTGCAATTTCACAACGCCAAGCCGCACATCCTCAGGCAACTGAAACCCCGGTGGTTTAACGCCGATTTGTTCGGGTTGAAGCTGCGTGTAAGGAAGGGTGGGCGGAAAATTCATGATTTCCTCCAAGTTTTAAGACACCTTCTCGAGCGTTTGATTTTCTCGAGCATCAAGGTTTTTCTGCTGTGGGTAACGAAAATTTTCTTTAAAAATTTGTGCCGATGGAACATCGTTAAAGATTTCCAAACCAATGCCGTTCAGTTCCACCCAAGCATGACCCTCGAGCTTGCCATTGTTGCGCCGCACGCCACTGACAAAGACCACATCGTGTCCCTCGGCTTTTAAGGCATGATACGCCGCCGAAGAGCGCGGCACGCAGGCATCGGTTTTCGGACCAATCAAAAACAGCGTCCAATGAATGCCGCGCATGATCCGTTCCAAATGCTTAAAACCCTTGTTTGGTTGCGCCCGAGGAATGGGTTCGTTGGTGGCAACAATGTCATACAGGTCTGTTTTTTGCCGCAACAATTTCTTGACCCGCACCACATTTGAGTATTGGCTTGCCACGTCAAACAGTGTTGGGATTGCCCGAATCAGACGGTCAAACCGTGCAAAACGCCACTCGAGTTGCCAAGACGTTGGAAACGAATTTCGCCAAGCTTTGAGCTTCTCTTGAGATAAGCGTTTGTAATCCAATTTTTGCCGCCAAGGATCACACAATGCCAAGAACGTCTCGAGCGCTTTGTTCAGACCAAAATGTTGCGCCCGTGACACCAGTGCCTCACGGCTTAAACCCCATTTTTTGGTGAGCGCCTTAAAATCAAGTGCATCGTGTGGTTTGATGCCTGGAGCTTCATCCCACATCCTCGAGAGCACAACGCCCAAAAGTGCGGCATCCTCAGCCGATGGCAGTGCCACCTGACAACCTTCCCAAGACACTTGACTCGAGGTTGACCACATCTCGTTTGTCAAATGTTGCGCATTTTTGGCGGAGGTAAACGTGTGCAGCGCAAAACGATGCAAGTCCAAACGCACGCTGTGGTCGGTGGTGAACAAATGGCTTTCCTCGTGAACGTTGGGCAGAACGGTGTCGCCACGATTCCAAGTCTCCACCCAACCAGGCAGTTCTCGCGCAATTTTTGTCGCTCGAGCCGCCTCAGATTCCTTGATGATAATATCCACATCGCCGTAAAAACGATTCGCCGGCAAGTCGTACATAAATTCCGCCATCATGAAACCCTTAAACAACATCGGCACGATACCCGCCGCGTTCCAAGCCTGCACCAACTCGAGCACATGGGTCTTCACTCGAGCATGACGCGCTGTGGATGCCAAGAATGCGTTGCGGAACTTGGGTTTTTCTGGGTGGTCGGCTGGCAAACTCGAGTAAAACAAGGGCAACAACCTAAAATCGGTCATCAAGCCAACTGGCACGTCTTTGGCTGGTGTGATTCCGAGCAGGAATGACTCGAGGGCGTTCATGGCGGTTAAGTGTACCGCGAAACCCTATTTCGCGTCGTACCAAGAATCCCCAACGCCCACCCCAACCCCAAGCGGCACCTCGAGCGTGAAAGCATTGTTCATGGTGTCCTCAACAATTTTACTGACTGCTTCAACGTGCTCGGTTGGACTCTCGAGCACCAGTTCGTCATGGACTTGCAAAAGCATTCTGGCGCCGAACGGTTCGAGTTGAGGCTCGAGGTAAATCATGGCGTACTTGATGATGCCCGCGCTCGTGCCTTGAATCGGCATGTTGATCGCGGCGCGTTCGGCGGCTTCGCGCACCATAAAAACCTTCGAGTTGATTTCTGGGATGTAACGCCGACGGTGCAATAAATCTTCAACATAACCATGTTCGTGACAAAAGGCTTTGGTGCGCTCGAGATAACCGTTGATGCCCGGGTAGGCTTCAAAGTATTTGGCAATAAAATCTTTGGCGGTCTCGTATGAAATGCCCTCGTCGCGGCTGAGGCGATGTGCCCCCATGCCGTACAAAATCCCGTAATTGACGGCTTTTGCGCCGCTTCGTTGGTCGCTGGTGACATCCTCGAGCGCAATGCCCAGAATGCCGGCGGCGGTGCGGCGGTGAATGTCCTCGTTCAGCCTAAAACTCTCGAGCAGCGCGGGTTCCTTGGTGATGTGCGCCAGAATTCGCAGTTCAATCTGGCTGTAATCGGCGCTGATGAGTTTCATGCCCTCACTGGCAATAAAGCCCTTGCGCAGCTCACGTCCGACCTCGGTGCGTATCGGAATGTTTTGCAGGTTTGGATTCAGGCTCGAGATGCGCCCCGTCGCCGTGCCAACCTGGGAATAGGTGGTGTGCAAACGGTTGGTTTTAGGGTTGACCATCAAAGGCAGCGGGTCGAGGTACGTGCCCTTGAGTTTGGCAATCTCGCGGTACTCGAGGATTTTGGGAATGATCGCGTGTTCGTCCACCAGCCCCTCGAGCACGCTGGCGGCGGTGCTGCGTTTGCCCGTGCCTTTGGTTTTTTTGCCCGATGCCAGTTGCAGTTTGTCGTACAAGATTTTCTCGAGCTGATCCCGCGAGTTCAGGTTAAATTCTTCGCCCGACAATGCCCAGATGTCAAGCTCGAGTTCGTGAATGCGGGTTTGAAATTGATCTGAGAGTGCTTTGAATTGCGCGGCATCAATCCGAATACCGGTCGCCTCGATTCTGGCAAGCACTTTGCTGGTCGGAATCTCGAGGTTTTCGTACAGCTTGTTTTGCTCATCCGTGAACATCAGCGCGAGTTTTTGAATCAGTGTGGCGCTGGCGGCGGCTTGGCTTGCGGCGTCTTTTGCCCATTCATGCTCGAGGTAACGCTTGGAAATGATGCTGGCGCTGACGTTGGTGGTATCCAGCGCGTAAGCCATCAACAGCGGATCGTCCCCTGGCTCGAGGTTGACGCCGTTCATGATGGCGTGTACCGCCAAGGATTTCGCATCAAACGCGTGGACTTCACTCAAGCCTGCAAAAATCTCGAGGCTGGGATTTTCGGCTTCACGCACGCCGTTCTCAAAGTTGGGGTCGGCATAAGCCAGCGCCTTCAAATCCGCGCTCGAGGCGAAATCGCTCGAGAGGGTGAAGCCCCATACTGCATTCGCCTCGGGTTTTTGCCACTCGAGCCTGGTAAAAGTTTGCTCAACTTTGGCTGGCACCGCCTCGAGTTCAATCGCACCCAAATTCATGTCTTTGATCAAGCTGAAAAACTCGAGTTCGCTCAGCGCTTCACGCAGTCCGTCTTGCGGTGCAAAAACGTTGGCTTTGACAAAATCCGCCTCGAAATCCATGTCGGTCACGATCCTCGAGAGTTCTTTGCTCATTAAAACATTTTCGAAAGAATCCCGAATTTTTTGTGCATCTTTGGCAGGTTCTATCGTGTCCAAATTCGCCAAAATATAATCGAGCGAACCGTACTTTTCAAGGAGCTTCTGCGCCCCCTTTGGACCAATCCCCCGCGCCCCAGGAATGTTGTCACTCGAGTCGCCGGTCAAAGAACGGTAATCGACCCATTGATCGACGCGCACGCCGTACTTCTCGAGCACTTCGGCTGGTCCAACTTCGCGGTCATCGCTGGCGATCACCTTGACGTTCTCGGAAAGCAGTTGGTAGGCGTCACGGTCACTGGTTAAGATTCGCACCGCGATGCCCTCAGCTTCGGCTCGGGTTGCCAGCGTGCCGATCACATCGTCCGCCTCGTAACCTGGTTCTTCAAGGCGCATCAAACCCATCAGGTCAACAATTTTTTTGATCTTATGGACTTGCTCGTGCAAGTCGTCGGGCGTGTCGGCGCGACCTGCCTTGTAATTCTCGAACGCCTCATGCCTGAAGGTTTTCACGGGCGGGTCAAACACCACGATCACCGCGCCCTCTCGAGTTCCCTTTTTGACACCGTCTTTGACGTGACGCATAACGGTTTTGAGAAAGCCGTAAATCGCCTGAACGGGTTCGCCTTTGGAAGTCGTCAAACTGCCCGAGGAGCGTTGCAAGGCAAAGTACGAACGGTACGCCAGCGCATGACCGTCGATCAGGGTCACCCGTTTGGGTTTGGTGCTGCCGACCACTTTTGGCGCAGGAATCTCGAGGTTCTCTGATGGATCAGGAATCCCGTGTTCTGCGAGGTAAATGTCATTTTCAGATTCGATTTGTTGCTCATTTTCGGGCGCATCGAACAGATTGGGTTGGCTCATATCGCAATTCTACCCGAATTCTGTTATGGGCGAAACGCTTGGGTCTTCATTCTTTGGATTTGACCGCGCCACGTCCCAAATGCGCCAGTGATTCTGCCAGACGCCACTCGCGGACCGTCCACAGCCTGTTCAGTTTGTGGACATCACCTTGCTTGTAACCCGCACGGTGCAAACTGACCCAACCGCGATCCTCGTTTAAATCCGAACTGAGTTCGGTCAGCGGATTCGGATGCCCAATCCAAACCACCGAATGCGCCCGCAGCGCCGCATGAATTTTCGGAAAAACCTCCTCGAGTTCCAAACGCGTCTGACAAAAAGCGATCACCACGTCAAAGCGTCCCTCGAGCCTTAAAAAGACTTCCACCCGTGGCGGTAGGGGTGAAAGTGATTCATAAAAACCATCTGGAGGACTCAGCAAACCAACCAAAGAACCCTCATGGATACCCAGTGTTTCGACCAATTGAACGGACATGGCAGCATTTTAAGGAGTCTTACACTTCAAGTGCAAATACTTTCAGTGGAGACTCGAGGTGATCAAACGTCGGGAAGTCAATTTTGGACTGCCCCAAACTCTCGAGCAGGTTAAACCCCCGACCGGCGCGTTTTAAACCCGTTTTAATTTGTGCGTAAAAAGCCCGTTTGGACAGTTGGGCGTTGTTGCAACACGCCAGCAACAAACCGTCTGGCGCGACAATGCTGGCGGCAAGTTCCACAAGTTCGTCGTAATTGGCTGTCGCCGAAAAACGCATGTGTTTTGATGTGGCAAAACTCGGCGGGTCAAGAATCAGCACATCAAACTTATCCTCACGCCTCGAGAAACGGTGAAGCCAGTCAAAAACATCGCCCGAAATAAAATCAAAACGCTTCGGCTCGAGTTTATTCAGACGGTAATTTTCCTCGCCCCAGTCCAGCACCCGCCGCGAAAGGTCAAGGTTTGCGGCTCGAGCGGCGCCGTTTAAACTGGCGACCAAACCAAAGCCGCAAGTGTAAGCAAAGGTGTTCAAAACGGTTTTTCCAGCCACGTGATGCTTGAGCCAAGCCCTCGGTTCGCGCATGTCCAAAAACAAACCCACGCTTAAATCCCCACCAGGACGAATCAAATACTTTACGCCATGCTCGAGAATCGTGACTTCGTCGGTTCGTTCGCCCCAAGCTGGAACGTCGGGCGCGAGTGAATCTCTGGCAACATTCGCCACATGCCGCGCCTCTTTTGGGCGGCGTTTGAGATAAATCGAAATCGGTTGGAATGTTGCTGCCAGCACCTCGAGCAAGACGTTTTCTTGCTTTTGGGAAAGTTCAGTGTACAAACTCGCCACCAAAACACCAGCAAAAAAATCCACACTCAAATCTGTAATTTCATCCGCGCTCGAGTTCACCAAGCGGTATGCCGTCAAGCTCGGGTTTTGCTCGAGTGACACACGCTTGGCTCGAGATTGAATCAGCAATTGCTCGAGTTTTGAGGCGTTGTTTAAAAGCGCGGTTAAATCTGGCACGACTCGAGAATAACTCAGATTTTGCGGGTATACTTCCTGCATGGACTGGAAAATCAATCTCGCAGACCCAGATTTTGAACCCAGCGACGAGCAATTGCAAGAATTGATGCGTCGTGCATTTGCGCATCTTACTGAAGAAGACGAATTGCGATTGCGTCTGATGCGAGAACGCATTGCATTAGGGCGCGTTGAATTGTTAAAGCAACTTCGTCAAGAAACGGCACATTCAGCTTGAAACCCGTTTTGCTCATGATCGCTGGACCAAACGGTTCAGGTAAAACCACCGTTACTGTTTCACTGCGCCGCGATCAATGGAGCGAAGGTGTCGAGTACATCAACCCTGATGACATTGCCAAAGAAAAATTTGGCGACTGGAATTCTCGAGATGCGATTTTAAGTGCTGCAAACTGGGCAGAAGCCAGACGCGAAGAATTGCTCGAGCAACGCGCAGGAATTGCGTTTGAAACCGTATTTTCAGCACCTGATAAAGTAAATTTCTTGCAACGTGCAAAACGGGCGGGTTACTTTTTGCGCGTTTTTTTTGTCAGTACCAACGACCCACGCATCAACGCTTCTCGAGTCATGAGGCGGGTTATGAATGGTGGACATACCGTGCCGCTCGAGAAAATCGTCAGTCGTTATGACAAGTCAATGGTCAATCTTGTCGCCGCGATTGAGATTGCAGATCGGGTTTACATTTACGACAATTCCATTGAAAACACCGAAGCAACTCTTTGCGCTCGAGTTTCTGACGGAATGATTCGCAAAATCTATGTTGATCTACCCGATTGGGTCACAGATGCCATTGAGGAGTTACCACAGCATCCAAAATTTGAAGATGCTCGAACTTAAGATTCTGGAATTCAAGAATTCCTAAACGGGAACGAAAACCACTCAATCCTCGTACAATGCCCCAGAGTATGACCACCTGCCCCTTTTGCGCCTCGAGCCTTCCCGAACACGCCATCACCTGCCCAAGTTGCGGTGCGACCCTGGCAGGTTTGCAACTCGAGCTTGGGTCAATGCTGCTGGGCAAGTACAAACTCGAGCATCCGCCATCACGCGCATGGAATCTCGAGCGCAAGGCATTAGACTTCTTTTGAAAGGTGGTGCGTGCATATGATTCAGTTTCTTTCGCAGTCCAGCTTTTTCGACTCGAGCTTCCCAAATACTTTGAGGAGTACCTATGAAACGATTGAATTGTGTAGTGTCATGCCACCAAAAATCCTTTAACACTTCGAGGTTGTTTTGACCCCGCTCGAGTTTAGAAGTGCGCTCGAGAAAGGGTTGGGACGAGCGATTTTGTACTTGCAGAAGAGTGACCCAGCACCGTTTTTTGATGTGATTCTCGATGCGAGTGTCAGAAATACGGTTTACGATAAGCATTATTTCGGTGCAAATAAAGCCGAATACTTGCTCGAGATTTTTGAATTGACAGGGCGATCTGATGAATTGATTGAGGCAATGCTAAAAGCCTATGACGATTTTGATTTGGAAGAACGTCCTGATACCAAATTGATTATGGAGATTGCCAAACGCGGCAATGCCAAAGCACGTCGGCTTGTTAAACAGGATTTTCTGATTGAACTCGACGAGAAATCAAAATATGCAGGCGGAGATTTAATCAAAGTTGGTGGCGCGAGTGCTTTCTTGTACGTTGCAAAACGTTTGGGACGTTTGGTAAAAACTGATCCAGCTTTTCAACCTGTGTCGTACTATTTGCGTGATCTGCGTTCACTTGATCTCAAGGAAAACAGTGAACCTAAACTTCCAGCCATTCTCGAGAAAGCACGGCTCGAAAACTCAGATGTTGACACACACTTGACTTATATTGAAGCGCAGCTAGTCAAACCAGAGCGGAAATTTGTTCGATACGAGCAACTATCGTATCCAGAAACAAAAGCGCGGATTGAAGACCCACAGGATACTTCTTCGGTTGGATATTCCTGGTGGGGCGAATATGCTTCGTATCAAGAATTAAGAATGGCAGCAAATGATCTTTTGTTAGAAACACAGCCTGAGCGAATACGTCTGTATCTCGAAGTTTTTCGAGATCGTTGCTTTCCTTTGGGCTACACAAAACTGATGCCTTTCATAGACCATGAAGACCCAAAAGTTGTTAGAGCAGCAATGCAAGCTCTAGGAAGCATAAAGCATAAAACCATTCGAGTCGAAGCGCTTAGACGTTTAACTTCATCTGAATGGGCTTGGGAAGCGCTTTGGATGTTACGCCGAAATTATCTTCCCGAGGACGCGAAACTGTTTACGGAAATCATTCAAGAATCTAACGATGAAGAAATTGAATTACTTGGACATCAAATGCACAGGGTACTTGAGGAAAACTGTAGTCCTGAAGCGCTTGAGCCAATCCAAGCCATTTACGAGTCTGGTTCTTGCGTTGCGCTCCGAGCCAGTGTCGTAGAACTTCTGCAAGAACATAATCTTTTGCCAGATTGGATGCTTGAGGAATGCTGTTGGGATAGTTACCAACACTTTCGTAAAAAAGCTCGAACTTGGGCAAACTATCCTTAAAACCTTGCATCAACATAATCTCGAGATTGGAACTATTCAGTCTTGAGGTTTTCTTTTATCCTCCAAAAATCCCGTCCCAGTCTCGAGATTCCCACCCTCCCCAACACCGTGCGGCAAAAGCCCTTGCCTGAATGCAACCTTTGGTGTACACTTCCAAAGTTTCTGCCTCGGGTTTCTCGAGACGTTAGCACCACATCTCGCTCTGAAAGTTTACTTTCGGGCACATTGACAAGCGGCATTAGGATTTCGCGCCCAAGATTGGGCATAGCTCGAGTGCGTCATGTACTCGAGGGATTGAGGAGACGCAGTTATGGCGAAGGGTACTTTCGAGCGCACCAAACCACACGTCAACGTCGGCACCATCG
>CAXTTL010000034.1:0-27475 GCA_964247135.1 uncultured Deinococcales bacterium
GGCACTCGAGGTGCGCCCGATCAATTGACTTGGTTTGCACGGGTTCAAGCTCGAGATTTTCTCTTCTGTCGTGATGCGTTCACCGCCAATAATCAACGGGTAATCCCGTCCGAGCATCGAACGGACTTTCTCGAGGGCGGCTTCGTAAGCGGCACGGTGGGCGGGTTGGGCGTAATCGGTGTAATTTTCTGGGGCGTAGGTTGGTAAGTTCATGGTGCTCCTATTGAGGCTCGAGGCGATCAATCCAATAAAATGGATCGCGTTTGTGGTGCGCGATGGCAAGGATCAGTAACTCTTGATTTTGCACCAAGCAAATCAAATGATATGGAAAGCGTTTCAAGCTGCGTTTGCGTATCGCGCCTACACCCGTTAAGGCGGCAGCCTCTGGGAACAGTTTGGTATCTTCTATGGCTTGACTGAGTGCTCGCTCAAAGAGCAACGTGCTTCCCATTTCGATTGTGTAATACCGTTCAGCTTCAGTGAGGTCATCAATCGCACCCTCAAAAAAGACATCATTCAACGGCTTTTCGAGCACGAGCAAATGCCTCCTCACGCGAATAAGCTTTCATTTCGCCTGATTCGTAAGCTTTCAAACGACGCTCGATTTCAATTTTCCAGGCATCGCTTAACTCAATCGTATCGTCGCTGAATTCTTGCTCGAGAACGGCAAGAACCAGATCGCGTTCTTCGGGTTTAAGTTCCCGTACTTTTTCAAGAACTTCTGCAACACTCATGGCTCTATTTTGCTCCTTTTTGGCTCAGATTCAAGTCATTCATCTTCTATCCTTGAAACAAGCCGCGCAGCACAAATGCAATGTTGGCTGGGCGCTCCGCAATCCGTCTCGAGAAGTACGCGTACCAATCCTTGCCGTAAGGAATGTACGCCCGAACGTTGAAGCCCTCCTGCGCCAAGCTTTTTTGCAAATCGCGGCGGATGCCGTACAGCATTTGAAACTCAAATTGCTCGAGTGGGATTTTTGATTTTTCAACAAAAATCTTGACGTCTTTGATGATGCCCTCGTCGTGCGTGGCAATGGCGGTGTGGTTGCCCAACTCGAGGTTGCGGTACACCAGACGGCGGTATTGGTGGTCCACCACGGCTTTTTCTGGATAGGCTTGGTCTTCAGGCTCGAGGTACGCACCTTTGACGATGCGAAGATTGGGTTTGAGGTCGCTGAGATTCTCGAGGTCTTTTTCGCTGCGGCGCAACATGGCTTGCAAGACCAGTCCAACGTTGTCAAACTCACCGCGCAAGGTGCGGAACACCTCGAGCGTTTTTTCGACCCTTGGGCTGTCTTCCATGTCGATGCGCACGAATGCCCCGACTTTTTTGGCGAGGGTCAAAATCTTTTTGGCGTTCGCCAGCGCATGTTCTGGGTTGATGTCCAGCCCGAGTTGCGAGAGTTTGATGCTGGCGTATTTTGGGTAGGGTTTTGCCTCGAGCGCGTCAAAAATGCTTAAAATTTCGGCGGTAAAACCGTTCGCTTCAGCATCGGAGTTGACCATTTCGCCCAGCAAATCCAGAATGCCATGCACCTTGTCCTGCTCGAGTTTTTCAACGGCTGCCACAGCCTCAGGTAAACTTTCACCCGCCACGAACCTCGAGACGGCGGCTTTGGCGCGGTCATGCACCAGGTTTTTGATGATGCTGTTGCCGGACACGCCAAGCACAGCCGAACGGTACAAACGGTCAAAATTCATCATGGTCTTCTCCTTTAATCAATGTCCCATTGGTCGCGTTTGGTCTTCAGGGCGGTCTTGAGGTTTTCGACGGTCAACAAGCCAAAATCTCGCACGTGCGCCCTGGCGGTTTGTTCAGACAATTCGGCATTTTTGCTTTCGATGGCTGCCAGAATCTGATAATGACTCGAGCGGGTGATGGCGTCCTGCATGTATTTGGCGGTCAGTAATTTCACCCGAATGATGCTTTCGGCAAGTCCGCGCAAGACGACCACCAGGGTTGGATTTTGGCTGGCTTGGGCGATGGCGTTGTGAAATTCGAGATCGGCTTGAATCTGGGCGTTGTAATCGTTGGCGGGGCAATGCTCGAGTTTCTCGAGGGCATTTTTCATGGCGCGAATGTCATTTTCTGTGGCGTGGCTGGCGGCTTCACGCGCGGCAAGCCCGTCCAGCACTTCTCGCACGGCGTACACGTGTTCGACCTCGAGCGCATTCACGGCTCGGACTTTCGCGCCTTTGTTGGCTTCAATTTCGACCAGACCATCTTGCGCCAGGCGTTGCACCGCTTCGCGCACGGGGGTTCTCGAGACGCCCAAGCGTTTTGCCAGGGCAATTTCGGCGAGCCGCGATCCGCTGCCGAGTTTGCCCGATAAAATCTCGAGCTTGAGGTGATCGTAAACCTCGTGACGCACCAGGGTTGGACGGGCGAAAGTTCTATTTTTAGCCTCGAGCGCTGACATTGTATACAGTATACAAGAATTTTGGAAAAATATCGAATCCCCGCTTACGATTTTGGGCAGAGCATTGGCAGCAACCCGAAATTTTCAAAAAGCGTGTACGTGACGGTGCGCAAGGCGCACCCTACATCATCAGGCTCGAGCTTGGAGAAAAGTTGGGATTCCTTTAAACACACTCAACTCGAGCTTTGCGCATTGGTCAGTTCATCGTCTGGGGTCATGCCATCCCACAAGAACCTCGAGAACAGGGGTTCATTTTCCGCTGTGCGCGGCGTTCTGGCAATTTTCAAGTGCGTGTCCAATTCTTGGCGTTTGTCAAAAACAAAACACGTGCCCTCGTAATCTTGGTCTGCATCGTCAACTTGGGCAAAATAATTGATGATTCCACCCTCGAGCTGCATGATCTGAATTCCTTTTTCGGCAAGCCAGGCGCTGGTTTTCTCACAGCGAATGCCACCCGTGCAATACATCGAAATGGTTTTGTCTTGCCAATTCAAAAGATTGCTTTCGATAAACGCCGCGAAGTCCCTGAAATTGTCCACGCCAGGGTTGATCGCTCCCTTAAAATG
Source organism: uncultured Deinococcales bacterium (assembly GCA_964247135.1). Classification (GTDB taxonomy): domain Bacteria; phylum Deinococcota; class Deinococci; order Deinococcales; family JAAFIG01; genus JANXTZ01. The sequence goes on from CAXTTL010000034.1 coordinate 2,987, forward strand.
CCCGAGCGTGTACTCGAAGGCATTGCGGTTATCGATCAAAACCACGTCGTCGCGTTTGATGAGGTCGCGCCACAGATGCGGCGAAACGTCCGTGCCGTGGTACTTGCTGGCATCGACACCCTCAATGCCCAGCGCCACAATTTCGGGCTTGAGGCGCACTTTTAATTTCTTAAAGACCTGATCGCGGCAGTGGGTGCGCTTGTACAGCAAGCTTTGAAATCTCGAGTCTTGTTCCAAACCATCCCGCACGATTTGTAAGGCATCACTCGAGCCGCAGAGCATTCCGTTGATGCCCTCAAACGCCACCAAAATACTGCCCAGCACCCCAGCGCCAGCGCAGAGTGGCTCGAGTGTGGCAATCAGCGCTTCAGGGTTTTCGACGGGAACGAAACGGTAAAAGGCATCGTGGAACAAATCAGACACGGTCTAATGCTACGACGGTCTGCAACAATTTTGAAGGGCTTTTGTAGGCTCGAGTATGCTTTGAGGACATGAGCGAATATTTTCAAACCATTTCAGCATTGATCGAATACGAATTGTGGTGCAATGACCAAGCTATGAAATTCCTCGAGCAACTGACGCCGCAAGAACTCGAGCGCGACTTTGGTTTTGGGCTGCGAACGCTGCATCACACCATGTTTCATATCATCAACGTCATGCGAACCTGGAGTTTGCAAGTCAAACCCGAACTCGAGCGCGTTAAACCATTGCCGTACAACCGAAATTTGAGCTTACAGGATATTAAACTGCTGCTCGAGGAAGTCGGTCAGGCGTGGTTGTTGGCGGCTCGAGCCTCGCACGATTTGGGTCTGCTCGAGCGTGACCGGCGCTTGCATCAGGTGTTTCATCTGGTCACGCACGGCACGCACCACCGGGGGCAATTGCTCAGCATGGCGACCATTTTGGGTTACGACCAACCGTTTGAAGGCGGAGATTTTGGCGGTTGGTCAAAGACGATCCATGAATAAAAAAACACCAAGGCTGATACCATAAGCAATGCGCACTTTTTTAATCTCGAGTTTGCTGATTTTTCTTCTGTTCAACGCGCAAGCCTCGGTCTTGCAACTCGAGAATGGCACGCTCGAGAAAACCTTGGCTTGGGGCGCTTACACGATCAAAATCACGCACTATCAAAACGAAAAACTGGCGGATGTTGCCCAAATTCGTGCGTCAAACGGGCGTGTCTTGCGCGAGGTTCGAGGTGTTGGAATTTATGCCTCGAGTGAATCTCAAGCGTTGCTCGAGGATTTCACGGGCGACGGCGTTCCAGAGTTGCGCCTGATGGCATGGTCTGGCGGCGCGTACTGTTGCTACACCGATGTCGTTTTCAGCCGCGCTCGAGGTTTAAAAAACATCTTGATCGTTGCCGGAAACGAATTTCACCTCACCAAAGGCGTAAACATTTTGAATAAACCCGCCAGGGATTTAAACCGTGACGGGCGCCTAGAATTAATCCTCGAGAATGATGCGATCAGTCATTTGAACGGTTCGACCCACGGTGCCACTTCGGTGTTGGTGTTGCAATGGAATGGCTTTAGGTACGTCGATGTCACCCGCAAATTTCCGCAAATTGGGCAAACTCGAGCCTTACAGTTCAAACAGCAAATCTTAACCCGAGCTTGTGATTCGGATTGGTCGCTCGAGTGTCTCGATTTGTCAACTGGTTTTTACGCCAATTCGGTCTTGGCAGGGAACGAGCGCACGGCTCGAGTCTGGTTGATGAATCACGGTGCAAAGAATTGGGTTTTGAGCAAAAGTTTGCTGGTCAAACGGGCGTTACAGACCACGAAATGCCGCGTTGGTTTCAGTCGGCAACGCTTGATTTACATTTCAATCAGCCAAACTCGAGTCAGCAATTCAGGATGTTGAGTAAGCAACGATGACACTCAACATCCCGAATTCAAAATCTTATTTCATGTTCAAACGCTTCATGGCTTCATCCACCTCGAGTTGCCAATCGGTGTTGGCAATGTATGGTTTAAAGCCGAGGGCATGGTTGATTTTCAGCATTGGACCGTTGCTGTCGGCATTGCCCGTTCGGACTTGATTGATCTCGGGACGCTCCGCCAAGACTTTCTCGAGCATCGCGGCTTTGAGCCATTTGCCCAGACCCTTGCCACGGTAAACAGGGTTGACGCCCGTGCCCCACTGCCCGAGGATGTGCGGGCGGTTGGGTTGCCAACCCGTTTCGCTAAAGCCAGCGAAACGACCCGTGCTGCGTTCTTTGACCAGTGCCAGGCAACGTTGCCAACCGGCAGCTTTGCGTTGATTTTGCCATTGCAGTAATTTCTCCGGCGTGGTCTTTTCGTCGTTGATCTCAAGTTCGCCGCGCGGCGCGGTGTTCATGACATCGAACAACGCACAGAATGCCTCAAGTTCGTGCTCTGGGTAATCTTCGGTGTAAAACAGCAACTCGAATTCGTCGCTGGGCGCATCGGCAATCCAAGATTGCAACATGGCGCGGTCGAGTTCCTCGAGCAGCACTCGGTTCATGTGGTTTTCGATGCCGCGTTTCGCCCCGATCTTTTCGGCAAATGCGGCGCCCGATGGAATGCGTTCGCTGGTGCCAAAAATCAGGGTGCTGCGATTTTCACGCTTTGCAACGCGTAAAACCTGCTCGAGTAACTTTTTGCCCAGTCCCATGCGCCGAAATTCGGGCAGCACTGAAATGTCCGAGCCGCACAGGTGGGTGTTCTCACCCTCGATTTCAAACCCCAGGTCGCCGTAGGCGACGGCGCGACCGTCTTGAAAATAGGCGAAGGATTCAACGTTCACAAACGTGGGTATGTTTTTCCAATCCGCCAAGCGTTCACTTAAAGGGATGGGCGGGTCTTCTGGAATGCGTTCAAGGCGTTCAGCATTGAAAAGGTTGTGCAGGGCTACCGCGTCTGCATCATTGAGGTTGCGTAAATCCAGCGTTCTAAACTCGAGTTGGGTCATGACAGGCATAAAATCCTCCAAAGGTTTGGGAAAAGTGTAGGCTCGAGTTTGAAAATTTGCATCGGCATCTTGGCGTAGGCTCTTCGAGCAATCTTAACAAAACCTCGAGATGCCCTGCGCTTGACTGGCGTAATCTGTGGGAATGGACGTGAACGCCTCCCCGCTCATTTTGGTCGTCGAAGATGAACCGCACATCGCGCAGGTGCTCGAGGGTTATTTGCGCCGCGACGGTTTTAGAACCGAAGTCGCCAATGATGGCATCAAAGCTGTGCAGTTGCACCGCGTCGCCAAGCCGGACTTGGTGCTCTTGGACGTGCAGCTTCCTGGCATGGACGGTTTTGAGGTGTTAAAGAAAATCCGTGAGGAACGCCCAACGCCCGTCATCATGGTCACGGCAATGGCGGAAGATTTGGACAAGCTGCTCGGACTTCGCATGGGCGCCGACGATTACGTGGTCAAACCCTTCAGCCCGCTCGAGGTGGTGGCTCGGGTCAAGGCGGTGTTGCGGCGTACCGCGCAGGCTGCACCGGTTTTGCAACCCGTGCGCATCGGCTCGCTCGAGGTTGACCCGACAGGCATGGTGGCGCGGGTTCACGGCTCGCGGCTGGATTTGACCCTGACCGAATTCAAATTGCTCGAGCATCTGGCACGCAACACCAACCGCACGTTTTCGCGCACCGAACTCTTGGAGGCTTGCCTGCCCGATTCGGATGCGCTCGAGCGGGTGGTGGACGCGCACCTCGGGAATTTGCGCAAGAAACTCGAGAAGGCGGGCGCGGGCGGGGTGCTCGAGACGGTGCGCGGCGTGGGTTACCGCGTCTGGCTCGAAGGCTAAGTTGTCATGAATCGTCTTTGGGTGCGTTTGTTGTTTTCGATGCTCGCGGTGGGTTTTGTCGCGGGGGTTGGACAATGGTTTGTGATGGGTTATTTGGTGTACGCGTTTTCCAACAATGTTTCCAAAACGGACACCAAAACCATCGAAAACGTTGTGCTCAAAACCGTCCAAAAAATTTCGCTCTCGGACAGCGAAGCCTGGATTTTAATTGCCTTCGCTTTTGCCAGCATCATCGTGGCGTTGTTCTCGGCAATTCTCATCTCGAGCCGAATTGCGCGTCCGTTGTTCGCAGTATCCAAAGCCGCGCAGCAAGTTGCTGAGGGCGAATGGGCGGCTCGTGCCAGCGTTCACAGCCGCGCGACGCGCGGGAATTCTGAGACCGCCAGGCTGGTCAGAAATTTTAATACGATGGCAGATTCGCTCGAGCGTCTGGAGGTTGAACGCACCGCCAGCGTCGCCGCGATTGCCCACGAACTTCGCACGCCCTTAACCGTTTTGCGCGGTCGGCTCGAGGCGATTCGGGACGGTGTGCTCGAGCTTGACAACGCAGAATCCACGCTGTTGGTGCAGCAAGTCGAGTTGCTCTCGAGGTTGGTGAATGACCTGCGCACGCTCTCGCTGGCGGAAGCTGGAAAATTATCGTTGCAACTCCAAACCATTGACCTTGCCGCCTTAACCCGCAGCATCGTCGCCAGCTTTGAGGCTCGAGCAGGCGAAAAGAGTGTGCGCCTGGAGGTTGCCACGCCAGACCATCTCGAGGTCAAACTTGACCCGAACCGTTACCATCAGGTGCTTGGGAATTTGCTCGAGAATGCCCTGCGTCACACGCCCGAAGACGGTTTTGTACGCGTCAACCTGGAAGCCCGAGAACTCAGCGCCGAACTGACCGTGCGCGATTCTGGCGTTGGTATTCCGCCTGAAGCCCTCGAGCAAATCTTTGAGCGTTTTTACCGCGTGGACAGCTCGAGAAACCGTGCCTCCGGCGGTTCGGGTTTGGGATTGGCTATCGTTCGTGCCGTGATCGAAGCCCACGGAGGAATTATCTTGGCTCGCAACGCCCAGGGTGGCGGCGCAGAATTTCGGGTCAGCCTGCCGCTCGAGGGGGCAGAGCAACTGCCGCTTCGGGCGCGTCCGAGTTTAAAACAAAAAGTTGTTCTGGCAACACCCAAAACCGAGCTTGACGATCAAATCCTCTCGAGCATCACGTATTTGCTGCTTGGTTTGCCGTTCGGGATTTTGTACTTTGTGGTTTTGATCGTTGGCTTTTCGGTCGGCGTGCCATTGGTCTTGCTCTGGGCTGGTTTGCCGATCCTGTATGTCACCTTGATTGTGGTTGGTGGTTTCGCAAGGTTCGAGCGATGGTTGCTCGAGGGACTGCTGAACCGCAGTATCCCGTATGAAACCCAAACGTATTTTGCCAAAACCTGGCTTGGGCGCTTCTGGCAACAATTTTCTTCGGTTCAAACCTGGAAAGAAATTATGTACCTGATCCTCAAATTCCCCTTTGGACTTGTCTCGAGCATCATTACGATTGTGCTGCTCGCCTTGGACATCGGTTTGGTGCTTTCGCCCGTGCTGCTCTTAACCAAATTAAACTTACCAATTCTTGATCTTGATGGTTACCAATTCAGAGTTGATTCGCTCGAGAATGCCGCGATTGCCTTTTCAGTCGGTCTGGCATTGACTTTCATTTCCGTACCATTATTGAATTGGTTGGCTCGAGCCAACGGTACGTTTGCTCAACTCATGCTTTCCAACGCAGCTCGCAAACCCCGCAAAGAACCCCCGCTCGAGATCAGGTCACAAAACGTTCAACTTTAAAACCAGTACACTGCTGCTCATGACCGTAGACCCCGACATTCGCAAACGATTTGACCAGACTTTCATGCAACTTCTCGCCGCCGTGCGCGTCGAAGTGCTCGAGGCTCAACCGCCAGCGTTCGCCGCGACCAGCGAGGTCGCCAAAATGTTTTTTAAAGAATCTCAAAAAAGCGTACTTCAAGACCTGGCGCAACTCACCGCCGCCTGGAATTCCGGCGAACTCGATTCCAACGCCGTCACAAGGGCTTTCAAGACCCTGCAAGACATGGGACTCGAGACCGCCAAGGAACGCATTGCCAAATTACGCGAACTCGAGACGATGACGCAATAAAAAACAAAGAGCCACACGTGTATAGAAATAAAACTCCCTTCTCCCGCCGTGCGGGAGAAGGCGACCCAAGCCCGTCAGGTGCTGCTGTAAGGGTCAAGGCGGTTGGGGATGAGGGTGGGGCTTTTAAAGCTCTGGGAAGAACAATCCCAACTCTCGAGCGGCGCTTTCAACGCTGTCGCTGCCGTGCGAAACGTTCTCATCCACGGTGGTGGCAAAATCGGAGCGGATGGTGCCTGGGGCGGCATCCCAGGGGCGGGTTGCGCCCATCATGGTACGCCAACTCGAGATCGCGGCTTCGCCCTCGACGGCGATGGCGACCACAGGACCGGAGGTAATAAAATTCACCAGACCGTCAAAAAATGGTTTGCCTTTATGCTCACCGTAATGTTGTTCGGCAAGTTCTTTGGAAATGACCATTTGCTTGAGCGCCAGGATTTTAAAGCCTTTTTTCTCGAGCCGAGAGATGATTTCACCGACCAGCCCGCGACGCACGCCGTCGGGCTTGACCATTGCATAAGTTCGTTCGATAGACATAGGGCTGCAGTGTACCAGAAGTTGCTGGGACATAACACTCGAGGTTTAAGGGCGCATTGCTGACCACACCATGACCGTGGCAATCACGGCTTTGGTACTCCAGGCAACGGTGCGAATCCAGTTCGAGTTGACCAGCGTTCGGTAGGCTTTTTCATCAAAGCCGCTCGAGAGAATGGCGTGTTGCGGAACTTGCAAAAAAGCGGTCGAAAGCCAGATCACCGCCAGCAGCACGGCGTTCAACCAATTCAAACTCGAGGGAACACTGGTGGGCGGCGCGAAGAAAATCATGACCGTCAAAACAAGCTCGAGCAGCATGGCGGGCATGACCACAACCGCAATCAGATTGGTGTGCGCCGCCTCGTAAGCCGCAAAGTTCTGGCGTCCGACCATGTTAAACAGCGGATAGTGCAAGATTTGAACAATCCAGATCACGCCCGTCATGAACACGGTTGAAAGCAGGTGCAGCAAGGTCAGGATTCTCGAGTCCACAGTCTAATTTAAGCTCGAGAACAGGTTCTTATTTGCCCCCAGCTTGCAATTTCTGGCTTTCCATTTGACGCATCCAGGCAATAAACACGCCAACGAAAGCAATTTCTGCCAGCAATGAGGCGAAGCCGAGCGGTTCAAACCAGGCGTCGGGTTCGGCGGGCAGTCCGGGCAGTCCAACCGTGCGGCTGGCAATGTAGGCGAGGCTCGAGCTGGCGGCAATCAGGGCGGCGAGGTTCCAGCCCCAGCTTTTTTCGTGCCTGGAAATTCCAATGGCGGCAATGATGGCGCCCAATCCGTTGGCGATGAACAATGCGCCTTTGTAGGTGGCGTCGCCCATCGCCTCGTTGGCGTTGAACATGTGAATCATGCTGGTCACGATCATCAGTCCGACGGCGAGAATGGTGAAGTTGGTTTGGGTCGATTGCTGCTGGGGTTGTTGAATGGTTTGCATGGGTTTTCCTCCTGGGTGCGCGTTGCGCTGATAGAACCGTAGCTCGAGAAGGTTACGGTTTGGTTACGTGCTGGTGAGGGTTGAGTGAAAGCCAGCTTTATTTTGGAGGGTGTTTTTTTCATTTTTGATTGACTCTTTTGGCTTAAACCCGTACACTTCTACGGCTGCCGCAAATGCGGCGCACTCCCCAACGGTCGGCAATCGTTGGGCATTGGAGGCTTTATGAAGGCTGATATTCACCCGAAGTTGATTCCGTGCAAGATCATTTACAACGGCGAAGTTGTGATGGAAACATTCTCGACCAAACCAGAAATTAACGTTGACGTTTGGAGCGGTGTGCACCCGTACTGGACAGGTCAGCAACGCTTTTTGGACACTGAGGGTCGCGTCGAGAAATTCACCAAGCGCTTTGGTGGTTCGTACCGCAAGAGCAAATAACAACCTGGTTGCAGGTGGATGTAAGGGCGCTGCTTCTTGACCATAAAATGCACCTAACGGGCATGGTCGCTTGCAGCGCCCTTTTTTTATGCCGTTTGGGTTTGGCGCACGGTTGCCGTGGAGGCTCGAGTCACCAAGTTTGTCGGCAGCAACACCCCGCGCGGGGCAGCACCCTCGAGAAGCTCGAGCATCAGTTGCGCGGCGGTGTGTCCGATCAAGCGCATGGGTTGATGGACGGTGGTCAGCGGCAGGTGCTCATGGTCATCCTCGAGCGGCAGGTCGTCGAAGCCAGTCACGGAAATGTCCTGTGGAACCTTTAAACCCGCATCCTCCAAAGCTGCCAGAACACCGAATGCCATTTCGTCCGAGGCGCAAGCCACCGCTGTAAACTCGGGTTTTTGGCTTAAGGCACGCTGCATGGCACGGTACGCCCCGAGTTGTGTGAAGCGTCCGTCTAAAATCTCCAAAGTCTCGAGCTTGGCTTCCGTCATGACGTTTTGGTACGTCTCGAGGCGAAGTTGCGCGGTTTGCCCAATGGGGCTGCCGGTCATGTGAACAATGCGGGTGTGTCCAAGCTCGAGCAGGTGGCTGACGGCTTGACGCATTCCGTTGCGGTTGTCCACCTCGACCCAGGTGTATTCGGGCGGCATTTCACCGATGACCACAAAAGGTCGGTCATGAGAGCGCAATTCTTCAAACCTTGGGTCTGCCAGGTACACGCCTGGCACGATCATGCCCGCCACGCCTGGACGGGCAACGTCTTTGGTATCCAATATGCGCACGGCGTAGCCAGCGCCGACCAATGCCTCCTGAATCAAATCGAGCAACAAGGTGTAATAGGCGTTGCGCAAGGAGGTTTCAGAAAACCTGGTAATGCCGATCACGGTTCTCGAGCCTTTGGCGAGTTGTCTGGCGTCTGGGTCTGGGACGTAACCGAGTTCGCTGACCACACTGAGCACCCGATCCCTGGTGGCGGCGCTGACCCCAAAACGTCCATTTAAAGCCCTGGAGACTGTGCCAGTGCTGACGCCTGCGTGTTTGGCAATGTCATGGATGGTGAGTTTGGACATAAGACTCGCTTTGCTTGGCAATGGATAGAACTGGTTTGCAACACCGTTTGGGTCTTTTTGCTCAAGCAACCTTGTGCCGAGCCGAGGATTATTTTCGTAAACGCTTTCGTGCCTACCATAACGATGATTTCGGTGATTTGTCAAAATTTTTAAGCTCGAGGCGTTGGACACGAATGCTCAGGGTGTTGTGAATTATTGAGGCTTGACAATCGAACCCGCAAGGATTAATGTTTTCGTAAGCGTTTACGAAAAACAGTATTTCTCGAGCAAAATTCTCGAGAGGTATGCAGTTTGGGCGGACATAGGGTCTGTACAAACAGCGCTTGTGCCCCTCGGGGCAAGGAGGAAGTATGAAGCATACCAAAATAGCCTTTGCGGTGACCCTGGTCACGGCAAGCCTCGCCACACTCGCCCTGGCACAATCCACCAAAACCATCAATGTTTTCGGTGCATTCGGTGGCGCTGAAGCCCAAAAGTTTCAAGAGGTGATCAATGTCTTTGAAGCCAAAAACCCGGGCGTCAAAGTCAATTACAGCACAAGCGCCGATTTCAACACGGTTTTGAACGTGCGCGTTCAGAGCGGTGACTACCCAGACATCGCCGGCATTCCACAACCAGGCGTCATGAAAGACCTTGCCGCCAAAGGCGCACTTGCCCCAGTTTCGGGCACAACCTCGAGCCTGATCCGCAAGAACTACGCACCCGCCTGGGCAGATTTGGGCAAAGCCGACGACAAGAAAATTTACGGCGTGTTCCACCGCGTCAACGTCAAAGGTTTGATTTTTTACAACAAAGCTGCCTTTGAAGGCGCTGGTTACAAAGTCCCCAAGACTTGGGTCGAACTCCAAGCTTTGACCAAATCGATGGAAAGCTCGAATGCTGCGCCTTGGTGCGTCGGTATGGAATCGGGCGGCGCCACCGGTTGGGTCGCCACAGACTGGCTCGAGAACATCATGCTCCGCACCCAGACCACCAAAATTTACGACCAATGGATCAGCGGTGCAGTTCATTTCAATTCCGAACCCGTTAAAAATGCGTTTAAAGTCTTGGACAGCATTTGGGGCAATCCAAAAGCCGTCTACGGCGGTAAAGGTTCAATCGCCGCAACCAGCTTCCTGGATTCGGCAAAAGGCTTGTTCACCAAAACACCACAATGCTGGTTGCACATGCAGGGCAGCTTTGCCACAGATTTCTTGCAGGACGAAATCAAAAAAGACCTCGACAACAAAGTTGGCGTGTTTGTTCTGCCAATGATCAACACCAAATTGCCTCAGACACTCGAGGTTGGCGGCGACCAATTTGTGATGTTCAAAGGCAAGAACCGTCCAGAAGTCCAGAAGTTCATGAGCTTCTTGGCAACCGGCGCTTCGGCTGACGCCTGGTCAAAACTCGGCGGCGGTCTGTTCCCACACAAAGACCAAAACCTCGACGCCTACAAGAACAAGATCGAACGCAGCTTTGCCGAGATCATCCTGTCCGCCAAATCTGCTCGCTTTGACGCTTCGGACGCTATGCCATCGGCTGTCAACCAAGCCTTCTGGAAGGGCACAACCGATTGGGTCACGGGCGGCGCCACACTTGACTCGGTGTTGAACGACATTGACGCCGCTTACAAGAAGTAAGAAAAACGCGTAAACTCGAGGGGCGAAGGGTTCACCTTTCGCCCCTCAGTTGTTTCAAAAATCCAAGCGGAGGAAGCTATGAAAACAAACTTGAGTCAACCCGCGAAGCCACTCAACGCTCAAGCCGAGTCCCCCAAAGCCTTGAGGTTGATTGGTTTGGTTGCCGCCCTGATCGTGACGCTCGAGGTGTACCGCAGGGTGTTCTTGTTTTTGCGTGATGGCACTGCCGACCCTTGGTTGATCTTTGGCACTTCGTTGCTGTGGGGCATCGGTGGGGTTTGGTTGTTGTTTGTGCTGGTCACATCAATTGTCGATTTGCTACCGACAAAAATCGCTAGAAACATCATGCCTTGGGTCTTCGCCTTACCAGCCCTCAGTTTGGTGTTTTATTATTTGTTGATTCCAACGTTTCGTACTTTTTGGCTGAGTTTGTTGGATTTCGAGTCGGTCAAGTTTGTGGGTTTGGACAATTACGCTTTTGCCTTCACCAGCCCTGCGATGCTCGAGAGTTTCAAAAATACCCTGATCTGGATTGTGTTTGGCGGCGGCATGAGCGTGATTTTGGGTTTGTTCATTGCCGCACTTGCAGACCGTACCAGACCAGGTTTTGAAGTGACCGTCAAAACCACCGTGTTCTTGCCCATGGCGATCAGCATGGTTGCCTCGGCGGTGATCTGGCGTTTGATGTACCAGTACCGACCAGGCACGGACCAAATTGGCTTGTTAAACGCCGTGAACGTGGCTTTTGGTGGCACACCGGTCGCCTGGATGATCTCGAGACCGCTCAACACTTTTTTGCTGGTTTTAATCTTAATTTGGATGCAAACAGGTTTTGCGCTGGTGGTGTTCTCAGCCGCCATCAAAGGTCTGCCATCCGAGTTGCTCGAGGCAGCCCGCATTGACGGTGCGAGCGAATGGCAGTCGTTTTTTAAAATCACGATTCCTTACATTCAAGTCACGATTATTTCGGTCACAACCACGATTGTTATTTTTTCCCTAAAAGTCTTCGATATCGTCTTTGGCATGACCGGCGGCAACTTTGGAACCCAAGTGATCGCCAACGAACAATACAGTCTGGCATTCCGAGATTTTAACAACGGACGCGGCGCGGCAGTGGCAATGGTCTTGCTGTTGGCGGTTTTGCCCGTGGTGTATTTCAACATTCGTGATTTTGGCAAAGAAGCCAAAGGCTTTTGAACCTCGAGAAGAAAAGGAGGTCAACGTGTTCGGAAAAAAACGCTTGAATGTCAACGAGTTAAATCCAACCTCAAAAATGGTTGTTTACGGTATTTTGATTCTTATTGCGGCACTCTGGACGATCCCAACTTTGGGGTTGCTCATCACCTCAATTCGCCCGCCCGATGATGCCTCTGCCACGGGTTGGTGGACCGTTTTTTCGGGCAATTTTCATTTCACCCTGCAAAATTATGCTGCCGTGCTTGGCAATGGAGGCGCTGACGCAGGCAACAGTGCCTCGAGCACCACGCTCAATCAAGCCATTGTCAACACCATCATCATGGCGCTGCCATCGACGGTCATCCCGATTTTTTTGGCAGCGATTGCGGCGTATGCCTTTGCTTGGATGTCTTTTCCGGGTCGCAAAATCTTGTTTATGATTTTGGTGGCATTGCTGGTGGTGCCACTTCAAATGTCGTTGATCCCGATTTTACGCGATTACCGTGGGCTTGGTTTAAATGGCACGTTTCTTGGCGTCTGGCTCGCCAACACTGGTTTTGGTCTGCCGCTTGCAACCTATTTGCTTTACAACTACATCGTCACCCTTCCCAGAGAGGTCTTTGAATCTGCCGTGATCGACGGCGCATCGCATCCAATGATCTTCTCGAGGTTGATCATTCCGCTTAGTCTGCCAGCGTTCGCTTCGTTCGCCATTTTTCAATTCTTGTGGGTCTGGAATGGCGTGCTGATTCCCTTGATCTTCTTGGGCGATAGACCAAACGTCACGGTGTTGCCGCAACGGATTTTGCAACTCTTAAACAATTACGGGCAAAACTGGACGGTTTTGACCGCAGGTGCCTTTGTTTCAATGGCAATTCCATTGTTTGTGTTTATTGCCTTCCAACGGTATTTTGTGCGCGGAATGCTGGCGGGCAGCGTCAAAGGATAATCTCAAAATTCAATTCCAAAGCTCGAGGTTAAAAGCTCGAGCTTTTCACTTCAAGTTCATCGATGGTTTCAACTGGTCAACCTCGAGTTTTGTCACGATCATTTGACCACCCTCGGCAAACAATTGCAAACCTAGACTCGAGGCGTCTGGAAAGATGCTTTCGGTCATGGAAACCAGTCCGTCCTCGCTAAAAACTTCGACGCTCGAGCGATCAACCAGCAGGTGCAGCCGAATTTCGTGGTTGACTGACTCGAGCGTGACCGTGTGCGCACTGGCGAAACTCGAGGCAAAATTGACCTTCCCCGAATGGCTGCGGTCAACGTACAACTTTGAGGCTTTGGTATTAAACCCAATCGTGGTTTGCTCGTTTTGACCCACCCGCACCCGAATGCCAACTCGAGCGGGAACATTGCTGCTCAGTTTGAAATTCACTTTGATCTCGAGTGTTTCGCCGCTCACGTCTTTCAGGGTTTGATTGCCCGTCACTTTTAGGTTTTGAAATTCCCAGTGTTTGTCACGCAGTGCCTCGAGTTCTGTGATGGGTTGTTGCGTGAGTCGCAAGCCAAGCTTTGTTTTTGCCAATCCCAACTCGCGTGGAATCGTGAATGTGCCGCGCCAACTCGAGGTTGGGATGCTTTGCGCGTACTGCCAGTTGTTCATCCAAGCCAGCCAAATGCGGTTGTCTGGGGCGTTGTTCCAAGATTGCGCGGCGTAAAAATCCGCGCCATAATCCGCCCACAGAACCGTTTCTTTGGGGTTGTCGCTGACAAATGTTTTGCCATTGAATTGTCCAACAAAATATTGTGTTCCAGTCCCGCCGGCAGGGGCGCAATTGTTGACCCCAGTCGTCAACACCCAACGTTTACTGGAACTTCCAGCAATCGGCAGTTCAAACAAATCTGGGGTTTCCCAAACGCCGCAAGTCGCGCCGTAACCAAAGCCAATGCCGCCACTTGCCGTCCAGGTTTTTAAATCGGGCGAGGCGTAAAACAAAATCGCGTTGCCAACCGCCAGCAGCATCACCCAATGCGAACTTCCGTCGCTCGAGGTGTGCCAAAAAACTTTTGGATCACGAAAATTTCTGATATTGGCAGGAGGCTCGAGCACCGGATTGCCCGCGTATTTCGTCCAGGTTCTGCCGTGGTCGGTGCTGTAGGCGAGGCTCTGCATTTGGCGTCCAGTTTGGTCGTGGGTAAAAATGGCGACCATCGCGCCAGCCCCAAAACCGGCGGTGTTGTTCGTGTCAATCACGGCACTGCCCGAAAAAATCGTGCCGAGCTTGTCAGGCTCGAGCGCCACGGGCAAATGCTGCCAGTGCAGCAAATCGCTGCTGACGGCATGACCCCAGTGCATCGGTCCCCATTTGGTGTCATTGGGGTTGAATTGATAAAACAAATGGTATTCGCCGTTGTCGTACACAAGTCCGTTTGGGTCGTTCATCCAGGCGCTCGGTGGTGAAAAATGATACTGAGGTCTGAAAGGTTCGCTGCCAGGGGCGACGAGGTTGGCAAAAACACAACACGCCGCCACAAGAAAACTCGAGGTCAACCACCTGATGATTGTTGGTTTCACGGTTTAAACCCCGATGCTCGAGTCTTAAAGCTCGAGTTCCCAGACCTTCAAAGCAAGGATTTGAACGCTGCCACCCACGGCATAAAGCTCGAGTCCAGCGTCATCGCTACTCGGAAAAATCAGATCGCTGATGACCACGCGCCCATTGTTGCCAAAGACCTCGACTGAACAGGTGTCCACGAAAATGCGCAGGTGCAAAACACCATCCTCGAGCGGCAATACGGCGCTGTGCTTACCTGGGAAGTGCTGGCTGAAATTGGTTTCTCCAGATTGCGTGCGGTCAACGAACAATTCTTGGCGGCTCGAGTCGTAACCAACAATGGTTTGTGCGTTGTTGCCCACCCGAACTTTGATGCCAAATTCATTGGCGGTTTCCAGTTTGAATTCGGCGATGATCTCGAGCGTTACACCTTGAGCCTCCAGTTTGGTGCTGCCTTCGGGGATGCTGGTTGCTGGCAAGCTGTAGAATCGCCCACGAAGCGCCTCGAGTTCACGGATGGGTTCTTGCACCAAACACAACTTTCCTGCCACCTCCTCGAGCTTTAAGCTGCGTGGAATGCTCATTGCGCCGCGCCAAGGGAAGGTCGGGGTTTCACGGGCGTACTGCCAGTTGCTCATCCAACCCAGCCAGATTCTGCGTCCATCGCTGGCGGGAATGTCGGAGTAGGAAATGGCAGCGTAAAAATCTTGACCAAAATCCGTCCAATTTGGAGTGATTTCGAGATGATCCGCCACGAACATTGTGCCGTCAAACTGCCCGACAAAATAGCGCCCTGCCACCCGTCCTAACGGATCAGTTTCAAAAGCATCGACTTTCAAGACCCAACGCGTATCGCTCGAGTTTTCAATGTTCAGTTCAAACAATTCAGGCACTTCCCACAGCCTGTCCGTGGTGTTGGGGGGCGCAAAATCGCTCTGATGCGTCCAGGTTTTCAGGTCACTCGAGTTGTAAAAACTGACTTTTAACTGATCGGCGAGCACCACGATCATCACCCATTTTTGGCTGGGTTCATGCCACAAGACTTTGGGATCACGAAATTCGCTCGAGCCGAGGTCGAGCACTGGGTTGCCCGTATAAAAAGTCCAGGTGCGACCACGGTCGTTGCTGTATACAAGGCGCTGATCTTGATTGCGGGGTGCTGCCTCGCGGTGTCCGGTGTAAACGATCACGAGCGGCGGTTTGCCGTTTTCACCAAAGCCGCTCGAGTTGTGCCAGTCCACCACCGCACAACCAGAAAACGCCATGATCCCGTCCAATTCAGGCACCGCCACGGGCAAATGCTCCCAATGCACCAAGTCGGTGCTGACGGCATGACCCCAACTCATGTGTCCCCAAGAATTGCCAAAGGGGTTGAACTGAAAAAACAAATGGTACTCACCCTCGAGGTAGACCAACCCGTTCGGATCGTTGATCCAGTTTTTTGGTGGGGTGAAATGAAATTTTGGACGGTACAAATCCGTTGTCGGAAGTTCACTCGAGATGGTCATGTGCGGTGTTATCCCTTCACGCCCGAAGAAGCCAGGCTTTTGACAAATGCACCTTGGAATGCCAGAAACAATGCCAAGACGGGCAAGGTTACCATTGTGGTGTACGCCATGACCTCGCCCCAGACTATTTTGCGTTGAAAAAAGTATTGCAAGCCGACCATCACGGGGCGCAACTCCTCGCTTTGAACCACCATGATGGGCCACAAAAACGAATTCCAAGCGCCCAGAAATGTCAAAATGGCAACCGTGGCAAAGACCGGACCGGCGTTTGGCACGACAATATAACGGTAAATCTGAAAGCGGCTTGCGCCGTCAATCAATGCCGATTCGTCCAATTCTCGAGGGATGTCGTTGAAAAATTGGTAAAACAAAAAGATTGAATACGCGCCAGCCACAAACGGAATAATCTGAACCTGATAGGTATTGAGCCAGCCGTTGGTGAGGTGAATGCCGCCATCAAAACTGAGGTTTGGGAGTTTGCTGACCAGCAGCAACAGCGGCATGGCGATGGTTTCAAACGGAATGATCAGTGTGGCAATAATCACCGCCAGCACAAGCTGTTGCCCTTGCCATTTGAGCCTCGAGAGGGCATATGCTGCCAGGCTGTTGAAGCTCAGTGCCAGAATCACTTGCAGCGCCGCAATACCGAGCGAGTTGCTGACAAAACGCAGGAATTGGCTGTGCGCAAAAACGGCGGCGTAATTCTCGAGCGAGAGCTTACCTGTTGGCAAAAAGGCGTTCAGGGAACGCAAGTCAGCAAAAATTTGATCGTTGTCTTTAAAACTTGACATCAGCATGAACAGAATTGGAAAAACAAAGACAAAGACCAACACCAGGTTGAGGGCGTATTGCGCGGTTGTCGAAATCAACTCGCGCTGGTTTCTCGAGATTCCTGAAGGTGCTGGTTGAGCACTGATTTGTTGCATGTTCGCCCCTTTCATGAATCCCGCGTCAGCCTGCGCTGCAAGAAGTTGATGCCCAGAATGATCAAGAAAAACACCACCGAAATGGTCGAGGCATACGCCAGGTCTTGTTCGCGGAAACCCTTGCGGATCATGTGGAAGGCAACCGTGCTGGTGGCATCGTCGGGACCGCCGTTGGTCATGACAAACACCTGGGTGAACAATTGAAACGCGGCAATCGTGATGGTGATAAAAATAAAGATGCTCGTGTTGCGCAAACTTGGAATCGTGATGAACCTAAACTTTGCCCAGGTGCTCGCGCCGTCGATGCTGGCGGCTTCATAGAGTTGCTCGGGGATTCCCTGTAAGCCAGCCAGGAACAAAATCATTTGAAAACCAGCGCCCTGCCAAACCGACATGATGATGATCGCCCACATGGCGACGTTGGGGTTGCCCAACCAGTCCACGGGAGGGACTGCAAAATTTGCCAGGAATTGGTTAATCATGCCGTGGTGCAGGTCATAAAGAAAACGCCAGACGATTGACACCACAACCATAGAGGTGACGACCGGACTGAAATAAATGGTGCGAAAAAAGTTGCGCCCCGCCAGCTTTTGATTGACCAGCAACGCCAGCATCAGCCCAATAAAGGACTGCAACGGAATCACGACAATGCTAAAAAAAATATTGTTGCCCAAGGACTTCATAAACACCGGATCGCCCGCCAAAATGACCAGGCGCTTGCTGCCCCAGGGCAGAAAAAACCATTCGCGCAACCCCGAATACTGCGGGTACTTGACCTCATCTCGGGTGAATTCCCGCGAGCGCGGATACTCGAGGTTGCCGTTTGGGTCTTTGGTCGGTTGTCCCGTTTTACTGTCCAATACAGGGTCTAAAGTCAAAAATGAAAGCCGCAGCAGCCTGGTGTAATTGCGCAAGCCGACAAAATCGGTTGGGTTTGCCGAAATCAGGCGTTGGTTGGTGAAACTGTACGAGACGCCAGCCACAAAAGGTCCGATCAAAAAGACCAGCAATAACAAAAACGCTGGACCACCGAGCAAAATGGCGGGCACGAGATCAGGACTCGAGCGACGATAATTGTTTTGACCTGTTGCGGTTATGATGGTCTCACCTCACTTTGGTTTGTTCTCAATTTATCGAATCTGTTTTTGTTTGAGAGGGACAAAGCACTGCCCCTCTCGAGCTTAAACGGTTTTCTCGAGGGTTATTTCAAATGCTCGAGAACGTTGATTTGCGACATGACAAGCTTACTTGTAACCTTTGTTGTCCTTGATGTTCTGGTTGATCGCATCCACGGCATCGTCAAGGGCATTTTGCACGTCACCGCCGTCACGAATCTTGACGCCAGCTTTTTCAAATTGGCTCGAGATGACCAGGTAGGCTGGGGTGGCTGGGCGTTGCACCGCAAGTTTGAGCATGTCAAAGTAGGTGCGGTATTTGCCTTTTGTGCTGTAATCATCAGTTAGTTTTGCACCGGCTCGGGTGCTGGGGATCAAACCGGTGGCGTTCGAGAACAATGCCACTTGCGGTCCTTGCATCACATAATTCAGGAATTGTCCTGCGCCAGCCGCGTCTTTGCAGGTTTTGCTGATGCCCCACTGCCACGATGCGCCGCCGATTTTGGGTCCTTTGCCAAAGTCCACCGTGGGCAGGAACAGGGCGTCGCTGCCGAACTTTTTCACCACGTCGTTGGCAGCCCAGCTTCCGGTGTACCAGAGCGGAATATGACCCTGCAAAAAGCCCTGGTCGTCGGCTGGGGTTGGGTTGACGTACTTTTGGCTGAACAGGCTTTGAAACCATTTGCCCCAAGCCACGCCCGCCGCACCATTGAGCACATTGCTGGCGGTTTGGAGGCTCGAGCGGTCAATCAAATCGCCACCGAAGCTTTGCAGCATTGGCGAGTAGGCGTATGGCCACCATTCGCCGCCGTAACCTGGGTTGACATCGAATGGATATTCAAAATCATTACTGGCTTTGAGGGTTTTTAAGATGCCGTTGAATTCCTCGAGTTTCCAGGGTTTGGACAGGGTTGGGACGCGGATTTTGTATTTACTCAGAATCGATTTGCGGGCAAAAATCTGCAAAACCACATCGAATTGACCCACGGAATACACCTTGCCATTGAAACGACCCACGTCGGCTGGGCTGATGCTCGAGATGAGTGACGCTGGCAGCGGCAGGGGTTGCAAATAGCCAGACCAGGCAAAGTTGGGGACGGTTGGACCGTCCATGTCGATGATGCAAGGCAAGCTGCCAGCCACCGAGGCGGCGGCGACAGAATCGTTGTAGGAGGCTTGCGGGAAGGCTTCGATGGCAACTTCGTATTTGCCTTGTTTGGCGTTGAAGGCATCGACCATTTTTTGCACCGCGCCGATTTCGGTGGGGTTGCCCGCCGAGTGGCTCCAAAGGCTGATTTTGGTTTTTTGTTGGGCGAATGCGCCCGTGGTCAGCAAAACGGCAAGCGATGTGGTCAACCCCAAGGTCAGGGCAACGATTTTCTGTGTTTTGTTCATGTTCATTCCTCCAGATAGGGCTTTTTTTTTGATACAAACTTGGGCAGATATCGAAATGTTAGGGCTAAATCACCTCCTCTCGGGCAAACTTCAATTTCATTTATTCGTATAAGTAAATTGGTTTGAGTTTTCAATTTGAGTGGCACTTAAAATCCCGCCTAAATCGAAGCCCGTTCGATCAACTTACAACGAATCTTGTGCTGAATTGGACCGGCTCGAGCCTTGCCCTCGCTCATCAAAATCAGTTGATTGACCGCCCAGGCGCCCATTTTGTAATGCGGCAATTCCATCGTCGTCAGCGGCGGATGTAGATGTGCAGCAATAATTTCTTGATTGTCAAAGCCAATCACCGCGACATCCTCTGGAACACGTAAATTTAATTTGTGCAAGGCATCGTAAGCACCCATCGCAACGCGGTCATTGAAACAAAACAATGCCGTTGGAGGTTTGGGCTGCGTCATCAAATGCAGTGCTCCACGGTAGCCGCCAGCCTGCTCTGAAAGATCACGGAAAATCAAATTCTGATCAAACCGAATTTTTGCCTCGAGCAACGCCTTTTTGTAACCCTCGAGCCGTCCTGTGGTGGCTGGAATCGGGTCGGAGTTGTTGATTAAACCAATACGGCGGTGTCCTTTTTGGATCAAAGCTCTGGTCGCGCTGTAACCGCCATCAACTTCGTCAGGCACAACCGAAGGCAAGGACTGATCTTTGATAAAACAGTCGAGCAATACGGTCGGCACGTTGCTCAAGGCGGCAGGCAACTCCACCGCGTGGTGGTACATGGTCGCGTAAATAATGCCCTCCACTTGACGCTCGAGCAGCATTTCGGTGGCGGTTTTTTCCAAATCGGCTTGGCGTTTGGTGTTGACCAGCAACAAAATTTTGCCATTCTTCCAAGCGGCATCCTGCGCCCCTTCAATGATTCTGCCCGCGTGTGGCGTGATCGCAATTTCATCGGTGATAAAACCAATCGTGTCCGAGCGTTGCGAACGCAAACTTTGGGCAAAAGCATTTCGCCTATAACCGAGTTTCTCAATCGCTTTGCGCACCCGAATTTTGGTTTCCTCGAGAATCGTGACGTTGGGCGTGTTGTTGATCACATATGAAACCGTCGGCTGGGAAACTCCGGCTAACTTTGCCACATCGCTCATGGTCGGCGCACGTTTTGGTTTTGCTTCTTGAGCCATAAAATACGCCCCTGGTTGGGATATATACGAATAAATGCCTATACGAATAAGTGAGTGGCATCAGTATGCAACTTGGTTTGAGAAAAAGTCAAGTGGTTTCCAAAAACCGGTTCGGTTCGGCGTCGGTTTTGTCGCTCGAGACTCGCATACAAACCCCCAATCCATCAACTTAAACCAAGCCTCATGAGGCAGCACTCATCGTGCAAGCTCGAGAATCAATTCAAACAACATTCTCGAGGTGAGAGATGCTCAGCGAAGAAGAGAAAGCCAGAATTCGAGCCGAGGAGGAAGCCAGAGCCAAGCAAAAACTCGAGGCGCACGAGGAACGTCAAAAAGCGCTGGCGGCACTCGAGTTTCGAGAATCGGTGAAGACAGAATTGAACCCCAAACGGGCATTTCGTTGGTGGATTCCAATGGTGGTGTTGATGCTGGCAACGGCGGCGGGAGCGGGCTGGTGGATTACACGACCCAAGCCGCCAGAAGTCTCGAGCGCCCCGATTCAAGGCGGCATCGAAGACAACGAATTGATCGCCAAATGCCAGACCGAAGTGCAAACACAATTGGGATTCTCGAGCACTGCCGAATTTGGTTTGGACGGCGACGCGGCAAGTCAGGTTTTTGTCAATAGCGACGGTAAAACCTGGGATTCTTGGGTGCGTTATCAAGACCCCAAAATCGGCATGATGCACCGCAACTTTTCGTGTTCGTTTACCACCGCCGATTGCGTTTTTAACCTGCGATTTTTGGACAAGGAGTAAGTTATGAAAAAATTGTTATTGGCTGTACTGGCTGCTGGACTGGCGTTCTCGAGCGCAAATGCCGAAACGGTGAATGTGCCGCAAAACAAAATCAAACTGGGTTGCAAGGACAGCAAGTTCAACCTCGAGCGACAAAACTTTTTGCTGCTCGACGAAACCTACCAAACTTGCACGCTGCGTTTGCCGTTGGCTTTGAAAGAACGTTGGGGCGGACGCCGCAATTTTTACTTTTTGCCGCGCATCAGCGTTGCGCTTTTTTCGCAAGACAAAGACAGCAAAAATGGACGTTGGACGCCCTTGGGCAGTTTTGGCAACCCAGAGGACGACTTGCTACACAGGGTGATCTCGAGCAAAAAATACAAACGCGCCGAACTGTTTGGCAACCTCGAGAAACCCCTGCAAGACTGGGCGGGCGCAGATCGGATTCCCAAAGTGCTCGGCATCGAGGGGCGCATGAGTGTTTGCGTCGCCCCAGTTTATGCGGGCGAAGCGCCGTGCGTGACGTTTAACATCAATGCTCGTTACAACATTTACAAGCGTTAACTCATGTACGATGGGTCATGAATTCAATTCAGGATTTCTCGAGTTTCTCCGATTTAAGAACCCAAATCCTCGAGCGCATGAAGGCATTTCGAGTGCCTGGGCTGGCACTTGGCATCATTCAAGGCGGGCAATGGTTCGCCGAGGGTTTTGGTGTCACCAGCATCAGTAACCCGCTTCCAGTCATCACCGACACGACCTTCCAGATTGGTTCGACCAGCAAAACCGTGACCGCCACCGTCATCATGATGCTGGCTGAGCAGGGCAAACTCGAGCTTGACGAAAAAGTCAAAACCTACCTGCCAAACCTCGAGTTAAAAGATTCAGATGTGGCGGCTCGGGTCACGGTACGGCATTTGCTGAACCACACATCGGGCTGGGCTGGGGATTTGTTTGTGAACACGGGCGACGGCGACGATGCGCTCGAGGTGTACGTGCACAAAATGCGCGACCTGCCGCAACTCACACCACTGGGCGAGGTTTGGCATTACAACAACGCGGCGTTCGGTTTGGCGGGGCGCGTGGTCGAGGTTGTGACTGGGAAAACCTTTGAATCCGTGGCAACGGAGCTGGTGCTCGAACCACTCGAGATGACGCACAGTTCGTACTTTCCGAGCGAGGCGATGCTCGAGCGGTTTGCGGTCGGGCATTTTGTCGATGAACACGATGTGGTGCAGGTTTCCAAACCTTGGGCGTTGGCGCGGAACACATCGAGCGTGGGGCGGATCAACTCGAGCGTGATCGACCAACTCAAATACGCGCAATTTCACTTGGGTGATGGCACGGCAGCAAACGGCAAGAGGTTGCTCTCGAGCGAAGCCATGATCGAAATGCAGACGCCGACCGTGAACGGCGCAAACGGGGCAAAACATGCGGTCAGTTGGTTCGTGCACGATCTGGCGGGCACAAAATTGGTGCGGCACGGCGGCGCGACCAACGGGCAGATGTCGGAGTTTTACCTTGTGCCAGAACGAAATTTTGCCTGGACGATTCTGACCAATTCCGAAAAGGGACGCGCCTTGAACAACGAGATGATTGGTTTTATCCACCATCACATTCTGGGGTTGCAAGAGTCCGAACCCGAGCATTTGACGCTGAACGCCGCAGCGCTCGAGCCATTTTTGGGTGCGTACCGCGACACCAACTTTGGCACGGTCATCGAATTCAAACTCGAGGGTGAAAGTTTGATCTTGCACGTGACCCCAGGTGATCGTTCTGGGGTGAGCAGCATTGTCACGCCGCCCCCGCCCGACGCCAAATGCACCTTCATTGCCGGTGAGCGCGTTTTGGTGCTCGACGGAGACAGCAAAGGCAACAAGCTCGAGTTTTTGCGCGACCCAAGCGGCGAGATACGCTATTTGCGTTCGGGTGGACGGTTGTATTTTCGGGTTTAAGCCTCAACATCCAAACCTGCGGCGTTTAACGTACTACCAAATATGATGGGTCGTCTGGGTTCACAAAATCATCCTCGCCCAACCAGGGCAGTCTCGAGCGCCACGCTCAAGACGGCGACGTATACTCGAAGCCAAGTGATGATCAACGATTTGGATTGTAGCGATTTGAGCAACGAGCTTTTGATGCTCGAGGTGGCGGCGTGTTCCGAAGCCGCCCTGAAAGAATTGTACAAGCGTTTTTCCAAACAAATTTACAGCCTGGCACGGCGAATGCTGCGCGAGGAGAGTGCCGCCGAGGATGTCACTCAAGACGTGTTCGTGAAAATCTGGCAAAAAGCCCTGGATTACTCGAGCCTCAAGGGGGCGGTCAGCACTTGGGTCATGACCATCGCGCACCACAGCAGCGTCGATGCGATCAGACGCCGCGCCACCCAAGAAACGGTGGTCCTCGAGGACGGTGAACTCGAGCGTTACCCGGTTGAGCACGATGACGACCGTTTGGAGAAAGTCACGGTGTCTCGGGCTTTAGAGAGCCTCGAGCCTGGCGAGCGCGGTTTGATCGAACTGGCGTATTTTGAAGGTTTATCGCACTCTCAACTTGCCACGCGCACCGGAATTCCGCTTGGCACGATCAAAACCCGTTTGCGTCTGGGGTTGCAAAAATTAAAAGCCGCGCTTGGAGAGTGGTCCGAATGATAGCCCCGTTGCCCCCAAATGAAGTTTTCCGTCTTGCCGCCTTGGCGCGTTACAACGTGCTCGACACGCCACCCGAAGCCGTGTTCGATCAGTTCGCCGGTCTGACCGCCGGACTGCTCAACGTGCCGATTGCGATGGTTGGTCTGATCGACTCCGAACGCCACTGGTTCAAGGCATCGGTCGGTGCAGATTTTCCGTACAACATGCGCGAGAACTCGTTTTGCCAGTACACGATTCTCGAGGACAAGGTGCTTTGCATTCCCGACACCCAACTCGATGATCGCGTCAACGATATTTTGCCTGTGACTTTGCTGGGCGTGCGCTTTTACGCTGGCGCACCAATAACGACACCGGACGGTTTCAACATCGGTACGGTCTGCGTGTTCGATCATCAACCGCGCAGCCTCGAGCCTTCTGATCTGGAAACCTTGGCGCTGCTGGCAAAACGGGTGATGGAAGCTTTGAACGACCGCCTCGAGCATGGGGTCAGAACCGATTCTCGGGATGTGATTTTGGCGTCAATACTTGAGTCTTTGGGTTTGGAGTCGCTGCCGTTGTTTGGGCAAGCCATCAGTGAACCTGAAGAAGTTCTGGAAGATGCCGATGTGATCGCTCGAGTCTCACGAGCCGTAGCGCAAAAAAATCCATCTGCAAGTCTGGAAAATTTAGTTTTTGATCGCATCAAAACCCTGCCCGCCAAACCCGCCCTGGCTCGGGTGGTGCATTACGATTCCAAAAGCTTTCTGGCTCACGCCATTGACA
>CAXTTL010000035.1:0-27376 GCA_964247135.1 uncultured Deinococcales bacterium
AGCGCCAACGTGAATGTCCATCGGGATATTGAAACTCGAGATATGGAAAATTTCTAATTTGGCAACTCAAACCCAGGTGCGTGTATAACATCTCAAATTTGCGCTATTGCCGTTTTGGTTTTTACTTTACATTCATCTCGACTCGAGCAGCTCGTAGCGCTCGATGTTTAGAATTTGCCGACGCGTCAGGATCACGCCGTCGTTCAGTTCGAGTTCATACCCCTCGCCGCTTCTGACTTGGTGGCTGGTGTGGATGATTCTGGTTTGCCCGGCGCGTTGTTGTGCGTTGCCCTGAACAACACGAACCCGCCGACCAATCAAGGTTTCTGCCTCCTCGAGCGTGTAATGGCGCGACACTGCGTTACGCGCTGATAGCGCTTGCTTCTCGAGCAAGCCAAGCTCGAGCAGTTCACCGATTTCTTTGGGCGTGAATTCGTTCAATCGTTCAAACAAAGCTTTGGGCGCTCGGATGCGGATGGGTTTGGAAGCCTCACCCTTCTCGAGCGGAATTACCCCGAGCGCTTGGGGGTTGGGTTTGAGGAACTTGAACCTCGGGTTCTGCACCACATGATCTTACAATGCGTAACGCAGTGCTGGGTCGAAGCTCTTGAATCGCGTTCATGTGGACGCCTTTATCAATTCTCGTTGCGTCTACAGGGGGTCGGTTGTCAGGTGTTTCAACGAATCCAGCAATTTTTGCTTCAGTTCTCGACTCGAGTTGGCGGCAAATGATATCAATCTCCCGCCTGTGAACATCATCAAGGGCACTGTAAAACTTTCAAGTGACGACGTGGCAAACAGAAGACCAATCGTTTTCACTGAAAAACAAACAAAACCGACGAGCGACAATCCAAGTCCGATGGTGTTGATCCAGGATAGGTTTTTTATGGCTCGCGTGAATGATCGCGCATATTGCGGATCATTGAGCATGTCGTTTAGTTCGTCAACGCACAGTTGCGTCATTCGATCATCTGTGCCAATTTTTTGGGATTCAACAACAATTCGGGCTTGCAAAGGGGATTGGTCTGTCATTTGGTTTCTCCTTGGACGTGTTTCGATCATTTTGCACTTTGATTTCCGTTGCGAATCAGGTTGGGTTTAATTGTGGGCAACTGGTTATTTGGCTAAGTTCTGAGTTGATAACTTGGGCAAAAGGAATTGTGGACGCTGATCAAGCCCAAGAGTAGGGTTCTCAAATTCTTTACCTGCAGCTTGTCATTGGAAACTGTTTTAGCATCTTTGCCAAACGACTTCGTGTCAAGGGATTCAAGCTCGATGGTGAGTTTGAGTCGGTCCTGACGCGAATTAATCTCGAGTTCGGAGGCTTTCCAGATGCCTTGCTCTCGTTTTTCGGTTGATATCACGGTGAGCGGCGAAAATACCAGGGCAAAGACGGGTAATGAAGGCAATTTGAGGTTTTTCAACATACTTAGCCTTTCGATTGTTGGAGTTGATGCTCGAGTTGTCTTTGAAAAACAGATCGTGCAATTCTGAAGCTGATTTGTTGATAGTTGTATCTGTGGAACTGCCAAATCGAAAATGCCACACAGCCTCCAGCCAAGACATATTGCAGCGTTGGAGTGATGAAACTGGTGCTTGAATTGATGACCTCGAGTGGCAACAAAAACTTTTGAACCAACCAAACGCTCAGCAACGCCAGCATGGGCATGATCGCCTGACTCAATGCGCCTTGTGATGAGATTTTGATATCAACCAAGACCGCGAAATTTTGGTTCACTTCTGAAGCAATTTGAATCACGTTTGGTTTTGGATTGACGTTGCGGAAAAATCCGATAAATTGCCCTTTATGGTCAATGAACAACGGGGCTGAACCTTCCAAAAAAGCTTTGACCTCAGTCGGTATTTGAATTTGATTCTGCGATTGCTCGAGCAGATCAATCCAGGATTCAATGGCGTTTTTGTGGTTGTTGGAATTCGAGGAGAACTCAAACAAGCCTGTCGGACCGGGATCATAGACAAAATAACGGTTATCGCCCTGTTTATTGTGCTCGAGCCAGTTTTGAAAATTCACCATGAACCTCCTGTTGGTTTGCTTGAGCATTCTCAAACTTAAGGACGTGCAAGCCGCGTAGTGTTGTGTGATAGCTGATGAAGTTCATGCTTGTAGTGCCTCCTAAATTCTCAAGCGTGGTTGGAATTTTTTTCGTTGAACCGACGTTTAGTTGTAACGTTTCTTGACATGGATGTGGATGCTCGGGATGCCGTTTTCATCGGAATCTCGATTGTTGGTTCTCTCGAGTCCCATTTGGATTGGAAGGTGTACAACATTGAGCACGGTAAATGACGTTGTGATGAGTTTTGGTCCTTCGAGGTGACTGAGTGCAATGATGTCATTTTGACTTGGGCAGGCGGCGAATTGGTAATGTCCGACGTACTGCTGATTGTTATAAAGTATGGCGATAATATGGTTTTTCATGTCGCCTTTTGACTTTCGTTGGCATGGGTTTGCAAAGATCGGTGTTCATTGATCGGTTTTGTCATGATGACCGTATGCGATTCTGAGTTTTTTGATAACAAAATCGTAGTCTTGGCGCAATGTTTGGAAGAGGTTGTCTTGCAAAATTTTGCTTGTTTGAAAAATGCGAGTGATCCAAAAGACTGTGAGAAAGATGGTGAGACACAGGAGATTCCAATCATGGGAAAATATTCCGATCAAAGAAAACACTGAGGTCATCAGAGCAGATAATATGGAAATATATCGGTAAATGCGTGGCGCTTTGTAGTCGGTCAGTGCCACCAAGAGTTCAATCATCAAGAAAATGACCATGCACATGAATATCACGACAACGTTCAACCCGATCTCGATGATCTGCATGATGATATTCACGGTAGGCTCCGTTCAAACGCTTGGTTCATTGTTTACCTTGGCTGTTTATGCCGTGGGTTCTTGGGTTGTGTGTTAATAAGTCAAAAAGTTCGTGTAACTCGAGGTTTGGCTCAGTCCATGGCTCAAACCTGCTGAATTGTAAAGTTCTAAAAGTTAAAGGGCTGAATACCATCATGAACAGCGTCATGGCGCACGCGAGAATCCACATTGCTGCCCAAAAGGTGATTTCAAATTGCGATTGACCCGAAAGGTGTCTGGCGAAATAGATCATATAAATGGCTGGTGCCGCTAAGATCAAGCAGTTTATTGAGTGAACTCGTTGTGTTTGTCGCACAGCTTTGGTGAAATCTTTCAATTGCAGGGCAGCTATCGTTTCAATCGGTGGTGACCATTTCAGGTTTTGGTGGTACAACCGATTCCCATGTGCCTCGAGTTCTAAATCCTCGAGTGTGAGTTGTCCAGCCTCGAGCGCCCCTTCGTTTAGCTTGACGCGTTCGAGCCGAACACTGCCCCAAAGTGCTTTTGGGATTGGCTCGAGCCATGATTTCAGTGTTTTTGAATTTGTTGTGTTCAATTCCAGTGCGCGTTGCGACGCTTGCTGGGCTTCGTCGTTTTTGATGGCTGCGGCAAGGGAAATGGGTGGGTTTTGCATGGTGTCCTTTGAGTGAATCATGGTTTCAATACGGGTCGGATCAGTGTTTGGTTGCAGGGCATTATTTGTTGATGGCATTTGTTTGATGGTTTTGATTGAACGAACCTTAAATTCAATGTTAGCGTTTTGCACTAATGGGTCGTCAAATCCCGTTCTCGAGCCTCGCATCGCCTGCCTCAACCGCCGCCAAAAGATCATCTGTGTCCAAGGTTGCATAAATTTTCGTGGTGTCCAGACTCGAGTGCCCCAACAACCCACCGACCACGTGTAAATCTTTGGTCGCACGGTAGGTTCTCGTGCCAAACGCCCGGCGCAGCGCGTGAACTCCACCGAGGCGATCTGCTTGCTTGACTGCCATGAAAAACCGATCTACCACGCGCCACGCCCCCGAGTTTGAGAGTTGCCCGCCGCGATTGCGATCCGACAGGCTCAAAATCAGCTTGGTGCTGGATTGGTCCGGGCGGTGCTCGAGCCAATTTTTGATCAGTTTTGAGAGTCGTTTGCTGATTGGAACTTGGCGGTCTTTGCTGCCCTTGCCGTGAACATAGAGGATGGTGTTCGAGATATCATTCAAATTCAATTCCGTGATCTCGGACACCCGTAACCCGGCAAGTAAACCCAAACCCAAAAGCAACTGGTCTCGAGCGACGCGGGTTGGGTCGTTCGGGTATTCTTCGCCCGGTGCGGTTAACAGCGCGTTGGTTTCAAGGTCGCTTAGAACTTTGAACTGTTTGCCTTTGGGGGTTTGCACCCGTATGCGGTGGACTGCCTGGGCGGGACTGTGGTTCATTGCTTTCGCCCAGACCAGTGCCTCGAACAAAATTGACACGCCTGCGAGGTAAAGATTTCGGGTTCGTGGTTTGAGGGGTTTCTCGTCCGTGGATTCGGTGTGACGGCTCGGTTTGGGATGCTCGGACTTGGGTTTCTTGACGCGCTCGAGTTGGTCTCGAAAACGCTCGAGGTCATCCTGGGTGGTTTTGACGATTTCCACGCGTGGGTTCTCGGTGAACTCGAGCCACCGTGCCACCGCGACGCCGTACATGATGATGGTTTTCCGACTGAACGTGCCATGTTTGTGGCGCAAATACGCTTCAACCAGTTCGACCAAAGCGGGCAAGTCCCTTGCTTGTGCGGCTTTGTGCGCCTCGCGCCTTCGGTTTTCGGGATGCGTGAACCGTGATTGGAGCACCAGTTCAAAACCTGAACTCGAGGACGGCGTGACTGTTGGCTCGAGCGTTTGGGTCATGGCTTGAGTGACCAAAGTGTCAAGACTCGAGCGAATTGTCCGATGGTGAGAATAACGCTGACCACAAGGCTCACCACAAACAGTTGTGCGGGAGTAAATGCCATGAGTGATAGGATGATTTGTGCAAACACCGAGCCAATCCATATTTTCGAGCACCATTCAAAGCCTTGTGTTGTGTTTGACAACCTTATTGACCAATGCTGCCAGAAACGGTACTCCCAGTTCGGTGGCTGATTGACATACAGTTGTTTCAGGTGTTTGACACTGTTCTCGAGCAACCTGAAGACTGTCAGTAAAAACAACAGCAAAAAGAGCACTTGGAGCGGTTGAACATTGATCACTCGGCTCAAGACAAACGCGAAACCTGATATGAAAATCCAGCCCAACGGAGAAGGGTTGGTTAAAAAGCTGAAAAATTTTTCACTTTGCTGGCTGAAGCTTTTCAGCAAGGGATGACTGCTCTGGGTGTGCATCTCAACGCCCTCCAAACAAGCGCTGAAATCCGACCAGCGTCCGTGGTTGACATGGGGTGGAATGAGAGATCGACCAGGCATCCATCAATTCGTGATTCTCGATGCGAATGTTTCCACATACGCTCTTGATGCGATTGAGCGTTGTGGCTGAAATGAAGTCTGCTTCATTTTCTCGCATATCAACCACCAGTCGCTGTTTTTGAAATTCCACCGCAGCATGGGCGTTTTGGATCTCGAGAATTTGAACCACGCCTTGTCGGATTGTACCTGCATACAATCCGTACCAAATGCCATAGATCCCCAGGCAAAAGGCAAAAAAGAGAAACACAGCCAAGAATTTAAAGACTCCGGGGACGATTTGATCGATTTGTTCGATTTGAGTGTGCTGTGCCATTGCTTGTCCTTTTGAACACTTTTTCTTTGGGTCGAGGATTTCGCTTATGAGGCGAGCATTCGCACGGTCGGGTGTTTTGCCCTGATGCCCTGGTCGTAGAAGGCTTTCGCCATTAACCTTCCCCAGTTGGTGAAAACCACCGCTGTTGAGGATGAATCGACCACCACAAACCCCGCACGAATCAGCGCATAGGTCGATTCGTAAATGTTGCTATGCGCGATACATGAAATGTTCTCAAGTTCATATTCATACATGGTCATCAGTTGATCTCGAGGTTGACCGTCACGCAGTTTGGTCATTTTCCGAATGTCGGGTTGGTATTGTGGACACCAATCGCTGGACTCGACTGTTTTGCCTTGATGGATGGAGCTTTCGGCGGAGCACGCGCCAATTCCTTTTTGACGCAAGGTTCGGGTGTAAAACAAACACGATTTACAGCTTCCCGAAATGACTTTGTATTGTGTTGGTTCTGAGGGCATAATGCTCACCTTTTCTGCATCGCCCAGGCTTCGAGGGATTCAAGCCTGGCTCGAGCGTCTTGGAGTTGACTGATGACCTGCTGATTTGGGGCGTCAAGGTAAGCACGCGCTTGTTGTGGATTGACGATGGCGTCATCGGCGTACTTGAGGGCAGCTATGTGACGATGATCGGCTTTCCTTTGCTCGTTTAACAGTTCGTTCAAGCTTTCGACCTTGGTTACAGTAACTTGGGTTGCCTCTGCCTGGGGTTGATTTTCGGATCACAGTGTTTTTTATGCGTTTTGGTGGGGTTGAATGCTTACCATGTTGGATTGATGTTGGTTGGTGTCGGTCTTTCGCCAATTCTCTTGTAATATTCGCTGTAATGGTCACGTCGGTTTTGGTCAATGTCACCCATTGGCAGCGTCATTTTGCTCTGAATTTGTGCGAGAATGTCGTTTAGGATTTCGGGGTTGATGTGTTCTTTGAGTCGATCAAACACTTTTTTGTCATGTCGATGGTCTTGTATTTGCATGTATCCCACTCCATCTTCTGCGCCAATGGCAATCAACCCGTTGTCCCAGTTTTGCATCAAGGGATATCCAAGGTGATACAAATTGTGCAATTGGTCGGCGAGGGCAGCAATGTTGGTCATGCGTTCTGATTCAGGGAATTGGTGCAGCCCCCAAGCGTTCGCGCGGATGACCAGTGCCACCCTGGCGATGTAGTCGATGAGCGCACCCAGTTCACGGTGCAAGTTGATGCTTTTGATCAAATCTTGCCCGTTGTCCAAATTATCCTGTTGAAACTGGGGATCACTGAAATCAACAACGATGGCGTCTTCGAAAATTTCTGGTAAGGTTTCAATATTCGGGTCATGGATGTGAATGTTTGGTTTAGCGTGTTTCGTCGTTTGACTGGCATTTAAACCGCTCCAGGTTTCAACGGCTTCTGGACTGCCCCAGCATTCTCCTGGCGCAGTGCGCTCGAGGAATCGAATCAGCCAGCCAAAGCACGCCAGCATTTCTGGGTCGGCATTGCAGGCGGCATCACCGTAACGACCCTCCAGGAGTGCCTGCCAAAAGCTCGAGAGGAATCCGCCGTGGTTGATCCAAGCCTCGAGCTTGTTGATGGCTCGAGGGTGCAGGTGTTCCAGGTATTCGTTGGTGATTTTAAAGGTATCCATGAAAGTATCCATGTTTGGTTCTCCTGAGCGTTTGGAGGTGGGGAGATATTGTAATTACGTTGAGAGTTACCGCAAGGTTAAGGCTCGAGCTGTTTGACCAGCGATCAGTATTGACCTGACTACAGTCACTCGAGTTGATCGGTGTTGTCGTTCATCAGCATCAACTGCCCGTTACGGATGAGATTGACATCTCGAGCGCTTAATTTTTGCTGCATTTGAATTTTTGGATTGAATTCCTCGCCATTGTTGTAGCCTTTCCAGTGATTGATCGCCTCGTGGCTGGAACGCAATGATTGGGGGATTTCTTGTTCGATGCAGATGATCAGCCAGGCGAAACAATTGAGAAAGTCCGGACCAGCGAGAAATGCCGCATCTTTGTATTGCCCTGCCAACAGGTATTGCCAAAACACCGAAATCGATCCGCCGTTGTTAACCCAAGTCTCGAGTTGCTCGACGGCTCGAGGGTGTAGGTGTTCGAGGTATTCGTTGGAGATTTTATATGGTTGCATGGTTGGAACTCCTTCTTGAAGTGTTTGTTGGTTTAATTTGAAGCTCGGGTGTAGCGAATTTGGCGTTTATTCGTCTGGGAATTTGCACAACTGGTCATGCAAATCGCTCAGGGCTTGGCTGAGGGTTTTGGCTCGAGCATTGGCGACCCAAGGTCCATGTTCGCCCTCCCAGGCGATCACTTCAATCTCTTCATGTTGGTGGTCGGGAACGGTGACGCTCACGTGATAACCGATTTCGCTGATCGCGTTGAATTTGAGCCTTGCCAGCTCGAGGTCACCCCGCATGGGTCGGAGATGCTCGATGATGGTTTCAACGTGCTTGACGCCCAATTTGAGGAAGCCTTCCCAGATGGCGTGCTCGAGGCTGTAGATTTGTTTGGGTTTGGGTTTTCTGGTCACTCGAGTCTCCATCGTTCGATTTCCTCGAGCCATTTTTTGACCTGCGGGTTTGCGTTGTTTTCGTTCTGAATTTTTATAAACAAAGCCTCGAGAGCTTCTCTTGCGGTCATCATGGCTGATCTCCAGATTGACCAGCAGTGTTGGAAAAAAGCGTTTGGAGTTCGGCGCTGGGTTCTTGCCAAGCTGGAGCAAAATACCGAAAAAACGATTGATCATCCCTGAGAGTTAACTGAAATAAACCCAGTGTTCCCGCCAAGCTGAACACCGCTGTAAAGGCTTGCAAGTACCTCCGAACCATTTCATGAACAGTGTTGTCTGTCTGCATGGCAAATTCAAGCACCAAAGACATCACGAGCCACAATCCAATCCATGCGTAAATCAGGATTCTGCCTGTTTGTGTTCGTTTGGAAAAGTATGCAACATTCAAGTCCTTTACTGATTGTATCGATTCAAGGCTTGCCACGTTGCGGTGGAACAAGTTGTAGCCTTCGGCTTTTAGCGCCATGCCCGCCAAGTTGAGTTGCGCCGCATAGGGTTGCTTGCGGCTGATTTTGACTTTTTCAAGGACGACTTGCGCTCGCAGTTCGAACGGAATTGGCTTGAGCCAGGATTTAATGATTTGCACCGTGGACTCTTCTTTGGCTGAGTGTCGTTTTGATTGCTCGAGCAATTCAGCCTGTTGGATGGCATGAGTAATTAATTCGGGGGTATTTTGCATGATTTCCTTGCTGTTCTTGGTCATGATTTAAATACGGTTTGGACTGGTGTTTGGTTGCGTTGGTTGAACTGCTCGATTTGTTGTTCAATCTCGACCATCTGTTCACTGATGGTTTCAAGCCTTGTAGGATCGGTTTCGCCCACGAGCAGCACCTTGAGTTTGGCTCTTAAGAAGATTAGGTATTTCAGGTGCATTTTGCCGCGCTCGAGTTTGCCCGTTGGGGTGGTGTAATGTCGAATGATGGCTCGAGGTTCTTCAACTTCGTGTCCTTTGATCCATCCTTGGGCTTCAAACCTTTTTAAAACAGGGTAAACAGCGTTGGCTTGAAATGTGAGTGATCCGTCTGAGGTTTGTTTGATGGTTTTAGCGATGCCGTAAGCGTGTGCGCTTTGACGCGCGAGGATGCTGAGGACGAGCAGTGGTAGGTCTGAGGTTGGTCTTGCCATTGTTCAATCCTAGCGTTTTGCACTAAGGGGTCGTCAAATCCCGTAACTCGAGTCTTCTGTTTTTGGAAAATCCGTTTTATCGATGATGGTTCGGATTTATCGAAAAATTGATGGTTCGGATTTATCGAAAAATCTCGCTCTCCCCTATTGTGTTTAAATTTAGTATAGCACATAAGTAAGATTATGTGCTATACAATTTGAGGCTTGATTTAGCCACATCAATGCGGCTAAACTACAAGCATGATTCAGGACGAAATGAAAAAACCCCCGAACGGAGGCGACTGGATTTGTGAGAAGATTTTGAACTCGAGAAAACCGAAGAACGAATTAAACCTTAGTCCAAAACTCGAGGTTTGTCAAGATGGATGAAATTACCCGCACCGAAACCGCGATCCGCGAACTCGCCCAACTGCTGAAGACCAACCGCGAGCACGCCATTAAATTGATCCGCAAAATCAACAACGAAAAACGCGGCACCATCCCCGTCACCACCGGACCGCGCAGGGTCGCTGAGGTGATCGACCTGGTCAACCGTCACGGTTGGAAGCTCAGGGAATTTTCAGAACGCAAAATTCCACTGCTCGAGCTGCCCCACGACCTCGAGATACTGGTGCGAGCAGGGAAACTACAGCCCACCAAGGCGCTCTGGCTGGCGAGAATCCTCGACGAGGATCAGCGCACGGATTTTACCTTCACTGTGCTGGCGGGCAAGCTGAGCGTGGCGCAGATCAAGGTCAAAATCGAGGGGAAAACCTCTGGCAAGAAAACCTCGCTCGAGCAGCAAGAGTTGGATCAGGTTGCCAAGGCACTCGAGCACAAGTTGATGACCAGGGTGATCGTCAAGAAGAACCAGGTGATCTTGTATTACCACGACAGGGAGTCGCTGGATGCGATTTTGGATCGGTTTGAACTCGAGTTTTAGTGTTGTTGAACTGATGGTTTGCCTTTACAATGGGATACGGTTTGCATACTAAAATACCTCAAAAATGATGTCAACTGACGGGAGACGATTGTGCTTTATCGATTCACCTATGCCCCATTCAAAGTCGGGCGAGACAGTTTCAACAAGTTTTATCAACTCATCACCAATCCATCACCTTTGGCTTGGATTTTGATTGTGGGTGTCGCCTTTATTTCAGGCTGGTTTTTGAATTACGAACTTGTAGGGTTGGGTTTGACCGTTGTGTTTGGTATCGCGCTTCTTGTGTTTTTACCGAAAGCGGTCGTTGACTTAAAATTGTTGATCGTGGATCAAGCCCCTAGCCAAGAATATCGTTGGTGGCAAAAGTTAACTGACAGATATTGCAATACTGTTTTTCAACACAATTTATGTACGCTCATGACAGTCTTTTCATACCTGATTATCGCGATAAATCCGATCATACCGTTCTTAAAATCAACTCGATCTCCAGTTGTGATTGTTCTTGTTGGCTTGATCATGATGTTTGGCCAAGTCACTCGGGTTTTGAGGCTATGGTCGTCAAAGCAAAGCTGATCTGGCGCGTCAAAAACGTCGCAGGGCGGCTTGAGTTGCGTGACCAAGCGTTGGTTCTGTCAACTTGAGGTGCGTCGGAGTAAGCCCGAGCGATGCCTTCTGATCGGTTCTGTCAACTTAGCAACGTCATGCAGCAGGTCCGAAACACCTCGAACTATTCAAGCGTTCAATATTTAACTCGGTGACACGCTCGCCAGCACTACGCCCCAACTTTGAAACGCATTCTGCCACCCAGCTCGAGTTTCTCCTGCTGTTCCCCGCTTTTTCTTGAACACGTTCCTCACAAAATCCCGACACCGCCATTGAACCTCGAGCTGCGCTGGTGGTGACCGCCAACCTCGAGACACCCGCTGCTTGTCTCGCCTGTGTTCATGATCCCGCTCAATGCGATTGTTTAACCGAGCATCAGATTTGACGAACACGTGCTTGACCATCTCGAGCACTGGAATTTCATTCCACGCCGCCTTGTACGAACCAAGTTGATCGGTGATGATCTTTTCAGGCATGAACTCCAACCCCTCGAGCAGTGTCTCAAAGAAACGCTTAGCAGCCTCGGTGTTACGAGCGTCTTGCAGCAAGATGTCCAAGACCATGCCGTGTTCGTCCACGGCTCTCCAGCGACCATGCCCGAGAGGTGCGTTTTATGGTCAAGACACAACCACCTGACCTTGCCTTGCGCGACGACGTGCATCTCGTCCAGATGCCATGTCTTGCCTGGTGCGGCTCGACGATGATACCGCGCTCGAGCAGCATTTCTTGAACGGTGCGTAAACTTAGGGTGAAGCGATTGAGCAGCCATAAGGCGTGATGAATGACTGCCTTGGGAAAACGATGCCCAGCGTAGCGAGCAGGATCGGTTGGGTCAGTGGGCATCAGTCGAGTTTACCCCGCTTCACCAAGTTGACAGAACCCTTTGAACACCATACAGATGTGCTTCTTTGCTACGATAAGACAATGTTTTCAGCCCATCTTGCCAAACCCAACGAACTGCCCAGCACCTTCGAGCTTTCTAATGTCGAACGCACCCTGGAGCAGCGTGCCTACCTCAAAACTTTTGATTTCAGCTGTAAATTCTGTCAAGGTAGGTTGATCGTCGCCGCAGGCTGGCACAAAGCTTGGCATTTCCGTCACCGCGAGAAACAACCATGTCGTTACATCGAACAAAAAGGCGGTCAAGAAACCCGCCAACACCTGGCACTCAAATACGCGGTTTATACGTGGTTAAAAAACAAATACCCTGATGCCAGCCTCGAGACAGACCGCGACCTTAAACCGATCAACGCACGAATCCCTGATGTTGTGCTCGAGTATCAGGGAGAAAAAATTGCCTTTGAATGCCAATATTCAAAACTCGAACTTAGCGAATTGCAGCAACGAACCCGAGACTTGCAGGCGGCAGGGCTTGATGTGGTGTGGATCATCGCGGATCGGCAATGGTCAAACTTCCAACAACACATTGAATGGCTGCATTCACAGAACTGTGAGGTCATGCAAGCTACCATCGAAGAATCCAGCGAGCTTGTCCATGAACAAACAATTTAAGCTTAACGTCAAACTCGAGGTCTACCCACAAGGGATTCAACTTTATGGGATCAACCTTAAAGTGATACTACCCACGCAAGCAATTGCAAGATACATTCAGCGTTTGATTCATGCTAACCAGCGCATCGCACTGAAGGCATTTTCGATCAAGCTCACACTCTTTCAAACCCAAGAGGCAATCGTCTTGCCAACAGAGCAACTGAATGCCTTGATCTTTGAACGAGCGATCCTCAGCAAGTTAACCACAGTCCTCAAACGGCGAGTTTCGGTTCATCAACTCGAGACCCAATTGGCACAACGAAGTCCCGAGCTTCTCAATGGTTGGCGAACCTACCGAAACTCCACCCGTGCGCTCGAGCGCCTACGCTGGTTGACCCCTGACACCCTGACCGAACCACCCTGGATCAGCCTCCAGCACGCTGCGCCGCGACCCTCGAGCGAACTGCAATCCTCAATGCAAAGTCTAACCCAAAAATCCGATTGGCTTGCATTGCGGTTTTGGCGAGGATATTGCAAAAACCAAGAAACCCTTGACACCATGCGTCGTCTCGAGCCAGACCTCGACATTTGTGAGGAAATCGAGCGTCACCACACCGCCAGGGCAAACCAATCCAACAACGGAGGTTTGTACGCCATTCGCTTCCCAGATGGCTTGATTTTCGAGGACAGAGGCTACCGACATATCATCATAAATGGAATGTACGAACTGCGTTCACCCAGTGGCAACCTGGCAGCCTCCGTCAGAGAGACCATCCCGCCATACGTCCTTCAACAACTGTCCAGACTCCCTCGAGAGATCGGAGAGACGGGTTTGGTGATGGTTCAAGAACTCAAAGCCTGATTCGTTCGTCTCGAGTGATCTTACCTTTGTGGGCGATACCCAGCATCTTTGGCGTGTTGTTCGGCTTCATTTTAAACTCCGATATAACAGTGGGGAACTCGAGTAAAAATGTCGTCGAGTGCCGTCTCATATGCTTCCCACAATTCATGAATCGAGCGTGCTTGTGGTATCAAAAACTGCATTTCATCACGGCTAAAACAGTAACGCTGATGATTGATTTCCTGATTGTAATGTGATTTAAACTTGGGGTGCTGGGTATTGATTCGAATGAGAGGAAGCCTCATCAGCACGCTGTTACGGTACAGCAGAATCCAATCCTCGGCTTCATAATGTTTGTATTTTCCGTAATCATACTTGTATTCAAATCCCAGCGGTTCTACCTGATGGCATTTGCAAAGGAATTCGTCATGCTCGAGGAAGTACATGGCGATTGGAATTTGTTTGAAAATGGTGGGCTTGATTGATTTGCCATCAATTTGCAATGCCAGGACGTTTAACCGGACTGGTGACAAATTCACGTTCGCTGTCCACATCGTCATGGTGCCCTCGAGATTTGGGATGAATTTGGTCGTTAAGGAAGTTTGTTTAGGTCAAACGAACAAAAATCGCTTTTGCGCCAGCCGTGCTGAAAGGTGACCTTGCCGTCTTTGATTGCGCCAGCTTTCAATAAGCTGCTGAGGCTAAACTCGGCTCGGTAGTACGTTGTGTATTTGGTATACGATTGACTGACTTGCACCGAAGTTGAATCGACCACGATTTTTTCTGCTCCGACCCGTTGGCTCTCGGCAATCGCAACAACTTGTTGCAAGCGTTCAGGTCTGGTGTAGGTGGCATCGTCATATTCAACATAAACGCGATCTTGTTTCCCCAAGGAAACAATCGCGGTTTTGAGTTCCTCGTTCCCCACCGCATTTTCAAGATTCATAACACTGTTGCGAATGATGCGTTCTCCAATTGCCGCTTCGCCAAGCAGATAGCAAACGGAATTCGGAACTGTGCCGATTTTCTGACCTGTTGCTTTGATTTCAGCGATTGAGGGGTTTGTCAAAATCAATACGCCTCCCTTACCATCGGCGTTGGGTCCAACGTAAGCGGCGAAACGAAGCGGTTCATAGAGACTAGGAAAAGAGGCTTCGGATCGGTCATTCACCAGGGCGCCGCCACTACTCAACGGAGTGTAGTCTGGATCGGTGCCATACGAATTTGGAACAATGGTCGGCGTTTGAAAAAGCAGCGCCATTTTGTCGTACCAGTTTTCGTCTACCTGCGTTCCGAATTGAGAGCTTTGCGCGAGAACAACAGACAAAGCCAGAATCAATGTGACCATGATTGTTTTGATCATGCTTTGATTCTAGTGACTCGAGTTCTGGTCTGCAAGCACGGTGGGCAGGTTTTGCTTGGAATTCACACGCAAGAGGCTTTGATTCTCAGCCTCAAAGGTTACTTGCAATTACCGAGCGTTGAACACGATATCGTGCGAAGCAATCCCAAACATGACCAGCCATCCGCTCACGCGCAGGTAATGGCTGAGCCTGCGGTGAACGCCAGCGACGGTCACGCCATCGTCACGGCTTGGATTGGCTTTGAACCACTCGAGCAGCGACCCTTTGAAGACAGATGTCAGGTCGCTCCCGTACTCGATCATACGTCGGTACAGCTTGGGCATGATCAGTTGCCCGTTGGCTTCGACATCCGAGATCGCCCGCAATTTGAAACCCGAGCTGTGATCGAGTTTCCATAACCCACGCCTGGCGCGGTCCGCCTCGAGGCTCGCCGCCCGTAACATTTGATTTTCCCTGTTGGCGGAATCGTAAAACGCCGAGTAAGCATGCTTGGACTCGAGCATCGTGTGATTCAGACTCGCCTTGACGGAATTCTTGTCAAACCATTCAAGTTTCGTGTCGTGTTGATTTGAACGTTCTTGGTCGGTATTGCCACAACGACTTCACATTCATGCGTTCGGTGTAAATTGTATTGAGCGAAAATCTCTTGTCTCCAACGGGTAATTTAGCTCTGTCGTATGTTGCAATTGGCAAAATGTGATAAATTAGAATTCAAATAGGAAACCCATAACTGGAGAATCGCATGAACAAACGTATTGCAATATTGATCCTTACTTTGATGGCACTGATCTCCTGTGCTCCGACATCGGCACCGAATCAACTTTCGGCGCCGGTTGTGGATGTTTTCGGTGTGATGTCTCCTCCGCTGCCAACTTCGGCGTCACCTCAGTCCTCAACAACACCTCAGACTTTGACACCATCGCCACCCTTGACATCAGACCCCACAGAACCTGGCAAACAATTGCCAGTCCCGCTTGGGATGAACAATGATAACGGACAGCTCAATTTGACTCGAGTCTCCACAGAGGACCAGCCGAGTCTTGAATTTGTGGGGACTGACGACACGGTTTTTATTGCCGGTCAAGATTCGAGTGGCAATGTGGTCACGAATTTTGAAAGCTTACAACCAGGTGTATATACGATAACGTTCAGTAAATCTGGTTATGACCCCAAAATCGCAACTGTCACAATCAAGGTCAAGGAGAAGGTGGTCATTCAAGTTCCAGATTTGACCCGTATCTCTGGTGATACCTCAAATATCGCTCCAATTCAATTTAACGGCGGGAGTTTTAAATTTACAATTTTAATTGTCAATACTGTAACAAATATATTTATCACCAACATTTCGCAATTGTCCGGCGGTACTTACCGTGTTATCTTTGTTAAATCGGGGTTTGCTTCGCAAACTACAACAGTTTCCACACAGCCTGGCATTGTTATTCAGATCACTGTCCCAACACCAATTCTAGCCCAGCCCACAACCACACCCTCCAGTGGCCCTGCGCCAGGATTGTGCTGGGTTAACGGTTATTATCGCAAAAACGGGACTTGGGTGAATGGGTATTGGCGTAGGTGTTAAATGAAGCATCGAAATGTACTCTGGCTTGCGAGGTTGCGATAAACGAGAACGTGCGCAAGGCTGATATCTTGCCATGAGTGCGTTTAGCTTAACGAGCCGCGCGATACCCAGCGGCTTGTGCGTCTGCAACCGTCGCAAAACACGCCACCGCTCGAGTTCGCGCATAATTTGCATCCCCTTGCGGCAAATGGTAAATCCCCGACCGCGAGCCTTTGATCGGCGCAGATTCTGGGCAAGAGCCATCGGGGTTCGGCAAGACCAAACCAACGGGCTGAGACGGCGTTGGAACAGTCGCTGGGGGTTCAGAGGGCTGAATGGCTGGCGAGCTGGGTTGTGGGGTATTTGGCACCACACCAGGGGGTGTGGGGATCACCTTTGAAGGATCGCTGCCGTCCGTGAGGTTTCCGAGGTAATCCTTGTACGCCTGTGGCCAGTTGGCAGCGATCTCTTGCTGCACTTGTTTAAGGTCTAGCCTTCCGCTGCAAACCAGATCACGCAGCGCGTTTTCCAAGCGGTCTTTGATCCGATAGTTTAATGGACTCGTGAAGCCCGCCTCGGGCCAGAGATTGCGCACCGAGTTCGAGCCACCCAACTCGAGCGCCACCAAGTGATCCACCTCCCAATCCTCGCCCACTTTTTTGACCAGACCATACATTTGGAAAACCTGGCGCTTGGTCGCGGCGGAGACATTGCGAACTCGAGCCGAATACCCACTGACACAAACCACGTTGGCATCTGAAGTCAGAACATCGCCTGGGGTGAGGCTCGAGTCGGGGATCATCGGTGGACTCGAACTTTGTGCCAAGCCCAAGCCGAACCAGACCAGTAGCAAAGTGAACAAACGTCGTTTCATCGCCTTAATCTACACGCTCGAGACGAATACCAAGTCGATCAATTTAAATTCACGAAGACCATCGCCGCGTCCTCAAAAACATCCGGCACTTCACCGAGTTCCGTCCGAAACCGCGAACGCAACCGCTCGAGTTCCTGCGTGGCATGACCGCTGCCTTCAAGTCCATAGACCGCTTTGAGCAACATAATCGCAATGCTGGCATCGACGGGATTGACCTCGAGCAAGGCGCGAGCCAAGTTGCGACACGCCTCGAACGAGCCTCGAGCCAAGAGGTCTTCAATCACGTTTAATCCAGCGCTGCTCAATTCCCACTCGAGTTCGCTCCTGAAGTTGATGACCCATTCGCTTTCCGAGTTTGGCAAGAAGCGCCCCGCGTGGAGGGCAAGCGCCCGTTGCAAACTGCCTTCGGTTTTCAAACTCAGGGCGCGTTTGACCTCCGCCGCATCCCACTGGACGCGCATGCCTGGATGCTCGAGCTGGTAGGTACGTGTGGAACTATCAAACGGGATCGCCAAGCCTTTCAAATGCAGTCGGATAAAATCGCGAATCACATGGACGTGTTTTCGCCCGTGGGTCGGGGATTTGTCGCCAAAGACATTGGTTTGCAATTGCTCAAGTTGGCAGTGTTGGTTGGTCAGCATGTAGGCGATCAGTTCGACCGTCCGCGCCAAGCCCGAGGTCACATGGACCCGATGCCCGTCGAGCGACAATCCGATCTCGCCCAGGGTCGTGAGTTGGAGGGTTCTTGGGGCGTGCTGCTCGAGCGCCCGCCAGTCGTCGAGCAGGATTCGGGCGTAGGCATCGCCGGGCAAGACCGTAAGATTTTCAAAGACATAGGGCAAATCCCGTACTTCAAGGGCGAAACTCCCGCCAGCGCCGCAGGCGTGCCTCGCATCGCTGGCGCGTCTGAGGGCGCTGTTGGCTTGACCGCGTTGCTCGAGGCGGTAATGCAGCTCGGCGATCTGCAAGCAGACCAAACCCAGCTCGCGCTCGAGTCCGAGTCGCTGAAACGTCTCAACCGCCCGCTCGAGCAAGGGCAGGGCATCGGGGTTGTCGGCACGCACCAGCAGCGCCCCGTAATCCCAATCGAGGTGTGCCAGTTCGATGGGCGAATCGTGGTTGACCAGCCCTTTGGCGCGGCTCAAATGGGCGCGAGCCACCACCAACGCCTGGGTGGAGAGGGCGACATGGGCGGCATAAACTTCGGCATAAAATTCGGCTTCGGGTTCACGCCGTTCTCGCGCCAGGGCGGCGCATTCGAGAAAGGCAATCATGGCCTGCTCGTACAAACCGCTGAACAACAACCATTGCCCCTCGCGGTAACGCAGGTGTCCCAGAAAACTGGTTTGGCACTCGCCGACTCGGGCTTCACTCAGGTCGGCTTTGGAGGCGATCAGGTCGCCCAAATTCATGTGGCAGATCGCCCGTTGGGTCAGCAGTTCGACGCGGCGGTTCGGTGTGGCTCGCTCGAGGCTGAGGTTGAGGTGGTCAATCGCCCGCCCATCCTGACCGGCATGGGCGAGGACATAGCCCAGCAGTGAACTGAGGCCTGGCTTTAAAAACGCCGCACTGGGTTGGCTGGCCGTCTCGAGGGCACGTTCGAGGGCGTGAACCGCCTGGCGGTATTCGCCTTTGGCGTACAAAATCGCGCCGCGTTCGCGCTCGAGCAAGCACCAGCCAATCGCATCCAACTCGGACGGCTTGATCGTCTCGAGGATTTCCTCGGCTCTGGCTGGCTGACCCAAGATTCGGTAGACCGTGGCGAGCAGCACTCCAGCCGCTTCAAAGCCCAAGGCTCGAGCATGGTTCAGCCGCTCGAGGGCTTCGACATTTCGTCCCAGGTGGGCCAGGCACAAGCCCGCCCAGCCACCGTCCTCGGCGCTGGGATCGGTCAAGCCCAGAAAATGTTCGTATCCAAGGGCGTATTGCCCAGTGGCGACACAGTCTTTGATGGTGGTGTGGTTCAACATTGGTTTTTGCGTCGCTCAACCGAATTGGACATTTTTTGGATTTTCTTGCACGGGCGTTGATCGTGCGGATCATAACCTGCCGACGATTCATCGAAACGGAGGCAGGTATGAAATTCATCCACAAGCATTGGTTGATGTTTTTGGCGACGCTCGTCCTTGGAGCGCTGCAAGTGGCGCTCGCGCACGGCGGCGGTGCCAGCGGTGGGGGCGGTTTACCAGGGGGTTAAAGCTTGAGGGATCACTTGAGCCTGAGTTGAGGGCTGTGCGTTGGGGCGCTGAGAACTTGATTGATCGCCCCAATGATCACGGGCTTGATTGACTTGCCATTGATTTGTGGCTTCAAGACGTTCAATCGAACTGGCATTTGACGTTGACTTGCCACATCGCCATGATGGCTGACCTTGAGACTTGGATTGAGAAAAGCTTGTCTTTATCCAGCCATCATATGCTTTGATTTTTCTTCCAGCGCAAGTTTGGCGATTTGAAGCCATAAGTTGTGAAAACTCGAGCCGAGCGGGGTGACCTCTTCACCTGTGACAATCACGATGTCCCAGCCTTCAACGATGTGCTCCAGTCCTTCGGCAAGTCGAATCGCCAAGCGGTGTTCGTGCGCTGGATACAGTGAATGGGGGATATCGATTTGTTTTGAACCTTTGTAGTTCGCGGGTTGATTCTCGAGCAGTTGTCGGATTTCAATCAGTGCCTCGATATCGATTTCGTTGTTTAACTGTGCCATTTCTTGCTCCTTTTTCTGCGTTGTTGCGACGCTCAGTCGTTTACTTGCTTCGAACCCAAATGGGTCATGTTTACCCTTGCGGCTGCTTCCCTTGACCAAAGTCGAGCCATCTTCAAGTTGATAAATTTCGCTGGCTCTTGATAGATCGAGTGGGATTTTTAAGACATGGGTTT
The DNA here is from genome assembly GCA_964247135.1 of uncultured Deinococcales bacterium. Classification (GTDB taxonomy): domain Bacteria; phylum Deinococcota; class Deinococci; order Deinococcales; family JAAFIG01; genus JANXTZ01. The sequence continues at coordinate 19,862 of CAXTTL010000035.1, forward strand.
GGTTTTGTTTGGGTTTCATCGATGCTCCTTCACTGCTTTGACGTGTCCGATTTCGTATCTTTGGTTTTTGCAACATTCGCTGCCGTTTGCTGTGTTTCCGTAAGCAAATATCCTTTACCTTCAAGGATTAAATTTTCGATGCCCTGCATTCGATGGTGTCCGCTGACAAGGATTTGAGAATTAAGCGAACTCCACAATCCGCAAATTTGCTCAAGCGTGAGGTTCAACGGTATCTCGAGGTTCTCTGGGTGGTTCAACACCTGTTGATAGATTGTGACCGCTGCTGCTGCTTGACCAAGTTTGTGCAAGGTCATGGCACTCTTCAACAAGGTCGCAAAGTCATTGGGGTGTTCGCTGAGGATTTCGCTGTACAAGTTCTGAGCAGCTTGATAGCGTTGCTGGGCAAAGTACAGATTGCCCAACACGGCTCGATCATCATCGTTTTCGTCGAATTGATCAAAGGCGCTGATCAGTGCCCTTTGGGCGGATTGGATGGTTTTGGTGAATTGCGAAAGTTGTTCGATTGGAATGGGCTGTGGTTTCATGAAGTCCTCCTCGAGCTGATTAGTTCGCAGTTTAAACCTTGAATCTGTGTTGGCGTCAACGGGTGGTTTGAAGCTCTTGTTAAGCGATTGGGGTTTCAGCCGTGCGGAGTGTCAAGCTCTTCAAAAGTCTCAATCTCTTCAAGCGAACTGAGCGCCAAGATGTTTTCGATTCGACCAAGTATTTCGGGCTTTACGCGCTTGCTTTCAAGCATCATTCTGACCTCGAGCAACCCCTGGTTCAAGCGCTTGACCTCGAGCCGCAACTGCTCGGCTTCGATTTTAGAGGACTTGGTGATCGCCGTGATCTCGTGCTTGATGCGGTCCACCGTGTGGATCAACTTGATGGGTTTGGCGCGTTTGCTGCTGTGACCGTGCCGCACCAGGACGCATTCAAAAGGGTTGATTCGCAAGATTTCCCAAGCGATGCCGTGATCGGCGGCATTTGTGGGCATTGTGCTGAAACCGTCCTGCTCCTGTTGCGGCAGCGATGACCAGGACAAGCCAGAAAAACACGGTGGCATAGTTGGGTGAAGTTTTTGGGGTGAGTGGTTGGATTCGCTTGGTCATGGGATTGTTACGCCCTTTGGTTGGAGTTGGTTTCTGTAGTTATTTGACATCATTTGCGGGGTTTTGGTAAGCAATATTTTGAGTCAAAGTGCTGCTGTTTAGCCATTTACTGTGATGGCGACTTCGTGTTTTGTGACAGTTTCATTGACCCGAACACGCTTTTCTCAATATCTGTAAACCTGATAAGCCTTGGTTCAGAAAATTCTTTTTGTGTTTGGTTTTGGAGTATGCCGGGCAAATCTTCTGGCGTTTGAGGAAGTTTTGCGAAAAATTCCTCCATAAATGCGAGACGGATTTTAAGGTTCGAGCCGCAGCTTGGACAGGTCTCAAAGGTCGTTGGCGTGCCGCAGTACGGGCAGTTCATAGCGCACCTCGAGTTTGTTTGTCCCCGTTGGTTTGTTGGACGACCGCACAGATAGCCTTATGAAGCTTTTGGTATTTGGCGAAGCGTTCGGCAAGCATTGTTTTGCCCAATTCGGTGATGTTGTAAGAGGTCACGGGCACGCCTCCCCTCGGCGATGGTTTGGACTGAGATTCCAATGCGCCGAGGTACACCAAGCGATGAAGGGCTGGATAAAGTCCGCTGATATTGAGTTTCATCTCAGCATTGGTGATTTCTTCGATGGCGCGGGTAATTTCGAGTCCGTATAGTGAGCCTTCGCGCTCAAGAACCCCCAGTATAATCATGTCCACACTGCCGCTGAGATGGTCATCTGGATTCATAAAACCCTGGGAAGTCAAAACTGATTGTTTTTTCGATTCCGTTTTTTTCATTTCAACTCCGCATTTAGACGATGTTCGAGTTGCTCGATGATGCTCCTCGCCAGCAGCCGTGGGGTGTAGCCGTGATAGCTGTGACGCACAAAATGACCGCAATTAAGTTCAATTTCTGGTTTTAAAGTGCCGATGGCGTGACCCGCCAGCCGCACGATTTGCACCAGCACGCTGACATTCTCGCCGCGTACCAGATTTCGCAGTTGCTCGAGGCTTGAGTGAATTCGGTATTCTGGCCAGACGACTTCTGACAGCTCAAAAGCGTGTTGGATTCGGGCAATCATTTCGGGTTGTGGTGTTCCACCAACGATGATCAGTTTTGTTCCTTTGAGGTGTTCGCGGACCTTGAGCACCACTTCGTCTTCGTCGGGGTTGTGCTCGTCGCGTTCAGCCTCAATGGGTTGGTTGGCAAACAGTGGTTGCAATTTGACTGGGAAGTCGGCAGGGTTACAGATTCCCTTTAACCTTGAACGCCAACCGTCCCATTTGAGATGTCCTGGAATCACCTGATCGTGCGCCAATCTTTGGAGTGCCGCATTGATGGACTCTTGGGCGTACTCCTGCCCGCTTTCGAGTGCTTGAGCTGCGACTTTTAATTGCTCCCAATGTATTTCACTCTCGTCCGTTGTCTCGAGGTTCATCATGCTGTCTAGAGCAGTTCGGCATTCGAGCCGTTGGGCTTTAGTGATGATGTCAGCGCTTTTGAGAAAGGGGACAAACATGTTTGGATGATTTGCCAGGATGTCTCGAATGACGCGGTACATTGCTTGTTGGGTTTGGTCAACGACTGCGTTGCCAAATCGGTTGCGAATCCAGCATTGAGCGATTGCCGCCCAATGAAGGCGTTCTTTGAGGTCTTCGAGACTCCATACGTCGTCAAGGAGGCACTCTGCACTGAGGGCCAGGGTTTCAAAGCCTGATGCCAGATTTTGAAGCTGCTCGAGGGAATAGTCGTTGAGTACAAACGTTGATTCAATTGAAAAGAGTTTTTGATCGTTGAAGCGACCCGAATTTAAGCTGGCAAATTTTGCTTGGGCTTCGTTTAAAATGCGTCTTAAGGCTTGCCTGGTTAAGTCTGAAAGCCGTGGCGATTCAAAATCAACTGCAGGAGGGGCAGTAAGGGTCCTTACGTCCTCTTGATCGATTTGGAGCTGGGTGGTGTCTTGGATGGGTGGCTTGGCATCTCTGGCATTGCTGTGGGCGTTGGAAAGGTGTTGCTCGAACCTTGATTCCAGCTCGTCCATTCGCAATGCAAGTCGCCGTTGAAAATTGTCATCAGCGTGTTGACTGGCTAGGGTTTCAGTTTCAACTGATGTGCGTTGTGATTTCAGCATGGCTCGAGCGTCAAACAAGTATTGAGCCTGAGTTTCTCGTTGTTGCAGTGAGGTTTTTAAGCTAACCTCGAGCGTTTTAACTTGGTCTGCTAGATTTGCGTTGCTCTGTTTACTTTGCTCGAGTCTTGATTCCAAGACCTTGATACGCTCGATATTGCCTGTGGCAAGCGCGGTTTTGCGTTCTTCATCTTTGTGAAGCGTTTCTAACTCGAGTTTGTGTGCCTCGCGTTCTTGCGCAAGCTGCTGTTCCAGAATGTTGATTTGATTTTGCAGTGTTCGAGCGTCAATGTCGCTATTGATGCCCGGGGAAGCGATATCATTTGAGGATTTGGTTGTTTTTTGCTTGAGCTTGAAGCGCAGATCATCAATCAGCGCCTGTTGTTCACCAAGGGTTGCTTTGGATTCCAAATACTGTGCTCGAGCCTCGAGCGCGGCACTGGCAAGTCCTCGGGTGATGGCATATTTGGTGAAAGCAAACAACTGGGTTTGGTCAACTGGTTGAAACAAGTCGAGCACTTTTGGATCAGCAAAGCGAGCCTCGAGCCTGGTGAGGATTGGTTGAACTTTCGTCCATGCTTCGCTTGGTTGGACCTGTGGTCTTGGCACAATATCGGCAAAAAACGATTCGGGCAACAACTCCGCCACGCGTTTGAGTCGTTGTCTCCAAGCCCAAGTGCAATGCTCGAGCGGTTCGAGCTGCTTGGCTGCCAACAGGTCCGGTTCGTGATGGTAAAGCAAACCAAAGACGATAGCAGAAAGTAAAAGCGGTTCTCGCTTGCGGATGGCGTGAAGGTTTTCAGTCACCCTGGTGACCGTCAATTCCTTGATTGGAAGTCCGAAGATTTTTTCGCAAGACCCTCGGGGCTTGCGTTGGTAAAACGTTTTGATGCCCTCGAGCAGTTGAAATGGGTTGGCATCCTCAAGAAAGCCGAGCAGTTCGTCATGCAAGGCTGCGTGGGTCAGATCGTGCGTGGCGAGCAATAGGTGTTTGGACATTATTTTCCCCTGTAAAGCCGAGTTAGAAGTGCCATGCTGGTCGTTTGATTGTTCGAGGTCGGAATTTTAGATTTGAGAGTGCTGAGACTTGGTGAGCTTTGCGTTTGAATTTTTGGCTTTGTCCGTTGCCTAAATTCTTGGTCGAAGTCATTGAGTTCTACCCCGGCTTTGCGCAGTGCGATCACAATTTGACTGACTCGACTGGGGCACACCCCAAGGCGTTGGGCAATGTGTCTGTTGTTGCCTCGAAGTTCGTCCCAAATGGCTTCAATGGCTTGTTGGTGTTTTACTTTTTTAGCGTAGGTTTGTAGTGGTACTCCATTGGTTTTCAGGCGCTTAACGATTTGGTCTGTGCATCCACTGGTCATGTTTCCAGCTTTGGCGATCGACTGAATGTTGCCCTCGAAACGATCCCAATTTGCTTGAACGAATTCACGACGCCTTTGGGCCAATCCTGTCCAATTGGCATCGACTTTTCGTTTGGACCGTGTCATTTGAGATCTTGTTTGATTGTAGGTTGTCAGCGGTATGCCACTTGCTCGCAGCAGCAGCACAATCTTTGTTACGTAGCTAATTGAGATTCCTGCGGCTTTGGCGATGGCAGATCGCGAACCTTGATGGCGATCCCAATTTTCTTGCACGAACATTCTGTGATTTTTGGCGCTTTGATGTTCTGGCACCGTTAAGATAACGCCTTGTGCCCGCAGTTTGTCCACAATGCTGTTGACACAGCCTGGGTGCATATTGCCCGCGTTGGCGATGGTGGTTTGATTGCCGTGGAACATGTCCCAGTTTGCCAAAACAAATGCTTTGCGTTGCCACGCCAGTTCGCGCCGACCAATTGATTCGAGTTTTGTTGTTTTCTTTGGTTTTAAGTTTTTTGAAGGTTTGGAGTCGATTGCGCGATCCACCGCTTTTTGAACGGTTTGGGAATTGTTATTGAGGTTCATGATTTTACGGTAGCGCAGACCACTGGACACCTGTCAAATTGGGCTAAATTTCCCAGAACACTTTGTTAGAAGTCCAAATTTCACGCATTGATTTCCAGATTGTTTTGACATTTTTATTTGAAATGCCATTGTGTATTCCAAACACGATACGGTTGTCATCCACGACCACCAGCACTTTTTTGCCAAGGTGAACAAACTCCATGTTTTGAAGTTCTCCGGTGAGCACCCCAATGTTTTGGTCGTTGAATTTTTTTGTTAGTTCAACGATTTTGCTGCCAAGACCCCACGAGTCTGCCAACGCCGAGCGTGGTTGACCGAGGTAAGGCACCCCGTCGAGCATTGCGATTAAGAGTGCAAATCCATCAAGCTCCGCAAATTGTTCAAGATTGTTTTGTTTGGCTTGGAATTCCTCGAGCGCACGAATTGCCAACAGTTGTAAGTCCAAGCTGTCGGCACTGACGTTTGGAACCATTGCGAGCGTGTTTTCAGTGACGTTAAATTCTAGCGCTTGGAGTGCCAACCATCGGCTCAGGGCTTCAAGTCCAGCCAACCAGCCGAGTTTGGCTTTGATGACCCTGCCGTTACGAATCTCGAGACAATCGTGTGGACTTTGAGTGATGGTGATCGTGGCATTTGCACGGGTGATTTCGAGATGCTTGAGTGCTGTTAAAACTTTAACCACGTTGGTTCATTTCCATGGCGATTTGAATGCTGCGCCGCATTCGTTCGATGCCGTTGGCAAGCTCTGAGATTTCATCGTTGCCTTTGCCCCTAAGACTTTTGTGAATCTCACCATTTGAAATCTCGACTGTTCTGGTGGCGATGCGTTGTATGCGGTAGACCAGTTTGAGTTCAATATGGTTCTTGATTTGGTAAAAACACCAGCCAAACATGACGCTTGTGAAGAGGACACAAAAGATTGCACGCAAGGTGTTGTTGTTGATGGTTGCGACGATCATTTGAATGCAGATCGAGCCGACAAAGGCGGCAACCCATAATTGTCTGAGCATGGTTTGGAAAGTATCGATCACTCGAGTTTTGCTGACTTCTTGTTCTATGAGGGTATCGGTGGTCGAAATTTCTCGGTAGACGACATCAGTCGGGTGTTTGGGTGGGTTGTTCATGGTAAGTCCTTGCCTTTGTTGATGGCTCGTCGCAATCGACGTTTGGTGTTTTCCTCGATGTTTGACTTGTGAAGATACGAGATCAAACCTTCTTCGTCGTTGCCTTCAAACATCATGCCTACGCCAAGACCGAGGTCTTTGAGTGCGTTTTCAACGACGATTCGCGCAAACGGTCCGATGTCTCGGGTAACAATTTGAATCAATTCGTCCAGCAGGCGTTGGGAGAGCGTGGTCCCGACTTCTGGCTGTTGGCTGTGGCTGAGGTGGGCATTTTTGGTCAGCGCCAGCAGGTGCTCGTGCCAATTTGCACCAGGATTGGTCAGTGCGATGACCGATGTCGTCTCATATCTGGCGAACCAAGCGGCAATTCTTTGATACTCGATGCAGGCATAGTTCGTTTCAAAGCTTTCAAAGATTGGACATAGCTGTTCCACGAGGTATTTTAAAGGGGTTAGTTTTGCTTGACCCTTGATGACCAATCCGTTGATCACCCAGAGTCCCAGCAGGTCTGGTTCGTGAAAGGCAAGTTCAAGGATTGGATCAATGATTTGTTTCATCGTTATTTAAGCTCTCTAGCCACCGATGGATTTGAGGTTTGTAAATTAGCGCAACGATTTGAAACACGATAAAAAGACCGAGGGCAAGGTTTTCAACTTGGTGCGTTTTGGGCGGTAACTTCAGGACGCAGTACAACAAAACGGGTGTGATTACAAAACAGATGCCTCCAAACACGCTAGAAAGCTTTGAAATACCGTGGCGATATGCTTGGAGCAATCTGGTTATTGTGTTTCGGTCTTGACCCATATCAGCCTTTCTTTAAGCCCAACAAAAAACCTGGGGTAAATGATGCCGCGAACGGCAAGTTGTTGCTGATTACAGACCAGATCAAATTCATTGCCCGAGCTGTGTTCGTCTTGTTGAAGCCGGGTTCGATAAAGTGTTCGATTCTGAGCCAGTTGATTTCGAGGATTTTGAGGTATGCCAGGACTTGTAGTGCGATGAACAGCAAGCCAAAAATCACCATGGCGGTTCGTCCAATTTTTTTGCTGGCCAAACCCGTACCGAGTCCGGCGACGAAGCCAAAGCTAAGCTGACCAAAATAGGGCGCGATTGCCTCGAGTTTCATGCTCGACCTGCGTGAGTTTGTAAAACGTTTGTGAACATAATTGACCTTACAGCGCCTTGCATATTGGTTGACGTAAGCGCAAACTAAACCATGAAACCC